>JAAUZS010000124.1 GCA_014804495.1 Lachnospiraceae bacterium | reverse complement strand
TGTCGCTTGACAACGGATTACATGAGAAATGTTTTAATCTGGAATATTATACCGAAGATTCGGAAATAAATGAACTCCTTGATTACTTCAAGAATTCAGACCCTCATTATAAGACTAAGAACTTTCCAAGAATAGTAGAACGAGTAAGATATTTCAAATTACAGAAGGAAGGAGTAAACATTATGTGTGAAATAGCAGACAGAATCAGAAATGAAGGAAGAAATGAAGGAAGACAAGAAGGAAGACAAGAAGGAAGACGTGAAGGAAGAAGTGAAGGAAGACGTGAGGGCATACGTGTAGGTATAATCACCTCATTAAATAACCTGATTAAGAACGCTAATATGCCATTGGAGCAGGCTATGGCAGTATTGGAGATACCGGAGAAAGACAGACCGATGTATGCCGGGGAGCTTGGTAAGATATTATAGAAACCTACGAGCACTTTCTATAATATCTATGTGTCTTACATAAACAGCGCCCCCGCTGTATCCTTATAGTATTCCGCCTGCGCTGCCCACATTTTGGCATAAACGCCGTCGTCGCCAATAAGAGTATCATGACTTCCTCTCTCGACGATGCGCCCATTATCAAGCACTGTTATATCATCGCAAAAGCGGCATGATGACAGTCTGTGTGAAATATATATGGCAGTACGTGTTCCGACAATAGAGCTGAACTTAGTGTAGATATCATACTCTGAAATCGGGTCAAGCGCCGCGGTAGGTTCATCCAGGACAATAAAAGGAGACTCCTTGTAGATTGCTCTTGCAAGGCACAATTTCTGTGCCTCTCCTCCCGAAATTTCCACACCCTCTTCGTCGAAATCCTTGTACAGACAAGTGTCAAGACCGTTCGGCATTTCGTCAAGTCGTTCCGAAAATCCCGCGCGACGGACGCACTTTTCTGCAAGAGAACTATCATATTCCGTATCTGCGGCGACATTTTCACCGATTGGAAATGAAAACAGCGCTGAATCCTGAAATACCACTGAAAACAAGTCCATATATTCCTGTAAGCTGTATTTTCGGATGTCTATACCATTGAGCGTAATTTCTCCTTTACTGGGGTCATAAAGTCTGCATAAAAGCTTTACCAGTGTAGANTTTCCGGAGCCGTTACGTCCTACAAGNGCCATTTTCTCACCTATNCGCCACTTCAAATTGATATCTTTNANGACATAATTTTTGCTGCCCGGATACTTGAAGTAAACGTGNTTNAATTCAAATTCAAACTGATTATCGTCCCGCTTTTCCGTGGGNATAGTGCCCTTATACTTATCNTCGGGAATGTCAAGAAAATCAAATACGGTTTTGCAGAAATCCGCCATTGCGAATATCTGGCTTATACAGCCCGACACTTGCAGTATTCCGTCACGAATTTCACTGAAATACATTGCAAACGCTACTATTTCACCAACTGACATCATTCCGCCGGCAGCCCGAAGTACGGCAAATCCATACATAATAATTGCCAAAGCAAACTGTACTGCGCTTTCAAAATAGTCGGCATGGTTCATTTTTTTGGTACAGTATTCCCATTTGTCAATAAATATCTGGTTGTANTCGGTAAAAAGGTCCGACATAAGCTGTTGTTCACCGTANATGCGTATTTCCTTGCCATTACGGTAATTATAAAGTGTTCTGTTTAAGATAGANCGTCCAACCCGCTGTGCTTCGTGTACTTTTTCATCAGAAAGACCCTCATGGTTATATCGTATTATTACAGGGTCAATAACGAAGCTTACAATAGCGATAAGCGCTGCCGATAAAGCAATGACCGTCAGAAATCCCCATGGCGACTGAATAAATCCCATAAATCCCTCTGTTACGACAGGCTGTGAAAATACTATGGGAATTATCAGAATTATTCCGACAATAGCTTTAAAAGTGTTGCCNACTGCGTAGGAAATGAGATANAGCATATTTTTAATGCCGAAATTGTTAAGATAGTTTTCAGCGTTTTGATACTTATTTTTTGTATCCGGGTCTTCCGCTTTGGCATAATCCATCACAAGGAGTTTNTCCCAGAGCTTCTTGTTTGAAATTGTATCATANGTAAAATCATGGGCGTTCATATGCATGGAAATAAACCGTTCTATNATACTCAGAAGAAGCATTATCCCACAGATGACCGCCGCTCTGANAAGCAGTTCGGAAGCAGGTTTTGCAGCAGTAACACCGTCTATGACAAGGCTTGACAGNTAAATTCCCGAAAAAATACGTATAGAATCAGGAAAAAGTTTTGCAATCTCCCGGAAGATTCTTCCCCTGTCTGAAGACTCAATAAATTCAAGGCTGCGTTTGATAATTCCCAATTTTTCTTTCATTGTTAATTTTTTATTGTTCATGTTACTGCTCATATAGTTTCACCTTCCCAAACTTCCTTGTCNNTGTAATAACTGCTTTGGATGTTAAAAAGNNCTGCATATTTTCCGTTCAATTTCATAAGCCCGTTATGAGTTCCGCTTTCGGCAATCGTGCCGTTATCGATAAGTATTATNCTGTCGCAGAAGCGTGTTGAAGCAAGCCTATGGGAGATAAAAACGCTGGATTTATCCTTTGAAAACTTAGTGTANTTTAGATACATTTCCTGTTCGGCAATTGCATCCAGAGCAGCAGTAGGTTCGTCCAGCAAAAGTATGGGAGCATTCTTATGCAAAGCCTTCGCAAGGGAAAGCTTTTGNGCTTCGCCTCCTGAAAGGTCTATTGAATCCGTATATATGCCCCTNACAAGGTGCGTNTTCTCACGNTTTTCNAGGCTTTTAACNTTATANTACAATCCNGCTTTTTTCAGACAGTTNAAAAGCCGGCTCTTATCATAATCTTTCTGCCCCGTTACATTTTCGCCAATACTTGCNGCAAAGGGAGAGATATCCTGAAATACAGCTGAAAAAAGTGTGAAATATTCATCGCGGTTGTATTCGTTTACCGGTATGTCGTTCAGCAGTATTTCCCCTTCNGTAGGGTCNTAAAGACCGCACATAAGTTTGATGATGGTGGTTTTCCCGGCGCCGTTAAGTCCTACCAGGGCAAGTTTTTCACCCTTGTGAAGCTTGAATGAGAGGTTTTTAATCGTAGGCTCTTTTGCCCCGAAATAGGTGTATGAAACATTTCTGAATTCTATTTCACATTTACCGTTNGGCAAAGGTCTGCCTTCNCCGCGATTGGTTTTGTCCTCCATTTCAAGATATGACCGGACGTAATTTATGTTGTTGGATATCCANTGGTAACCGGAAAAGTTGTTGAACCATTCATCTGTAGCAGTGGAAAGCCTCATAATGGAATTAAAATACAGCACAAAATCTCCTGCGCCNAACTTTCCGTTTACNACAAGATAGATTACATATGCGTATGCGGTGAAATTTCCGGCAGATTGAATTATTGATGAGACTATGTCGTGCCTGAATTCCCATGAATCCTGTCGGCGGTACCATGCCATACGCTCATTGAAAGCACGGACAAATCCTTTATTAAGCAGGTTTTGCAGATTAAACAGTCGTATGTCTTTTGCCCGCGAAACGTCTCCGGCGGCNTTCTTGATGTAGTTAAGCTGCCGCTCGCTGCGCTGCCANCTNTCGGACTTATTCCATACCCACGTCATTTTATGACGGTTAATATAAAAACAAACCGCCGCGGGAATCGCTACGATAGGTACAAGCCATATGCTCAACATTGACAGGATTGCTGAATATGTGAAGAATTCCGCTATNTGGCGTATGCTTCCCCGAATGTTAATAGGCGTATTATACATTGCTANTTTACAGCCCTCAAGAGCCTTGTTCAGCTTGTCGCTGTTTTCNGCGTTTTCATTATTTTCGTAATCGGTGGTCATGCACTTTTTCATTATCATGTTGTGGATATTACGGCTTTGCTTGGCAAAACCGACGTTATCAAGATAGCGCTGTGCCCCGGTTTGAAGNGCGCGGAAAAAGAATTTTATCAAAAANATTAAGCCACAGATAAGAAGAATCTTTCTGTCCAGACCTGACAGCGCTAAATCAACCACATACTTATTTATGTATGTGTCCGAAAGATTCCAGAAGAATGTACTAAGTGCAAAAGCAAAGCAGCATATAACGACTTTTTTGTCTGCCCNCCAAATTTCGCGCATTGCCCAGATAAGATTAGGAATAATGCCGTAATTATTCTTTTTATTACTCGATTTTGCAACCTTTATCATACTTTCGCCTCCATGAACAGCATAAAGAAAAANTTGCCGCTCATGTTTATTTTGTAACGAATGGTCAATATATTGCACGAACGGTTAATTTTTTTTGAGAGGTATTATAATTTCGGTTGCAAAAANGCCTTCTTCATTCTGACGGTTGACGTATCCGCCGTATTTTTGCGTAATGCGGTCAATGCGGAAGATTCCGTAGCCATGAGCTCCGNCGTCTTTNGTAGTAAAGTATTTTTCTCCGATTTTTTTGACGATGCCTGCGGAATTCTGCACCGAAAGATAAAACTGATTTTTCAGATTTCCCATGTAAATGCGTAAAAACCGCTTTTCTTCAGGAATTTTCCCGCAAGACTCCAGAGCGTTATCCAACATGTTTCCCATGACTGCGCACAGCTCCACGTCAGACATAGGAAGTCCTTCCGGGACTTTTGCNGTTACATTTACGCGTATTCCCATTTTATNGGCAGTGCTGAGTTTTGTGTTCAGTACTGCGTCTGCNGTGACATTACCTGTTTTTATAAGGGTATCGACAGTGCTTAAATCTTCTGCAAGNTCAGACAGATACCTGTCAAGCTTGTCATAATTCTTCTCGGCAAGCTGTATTTTCATATTTTGAATATGGTTCCGATAATCATGCCGCCAGCCTCTGACCTGATTATACATATTGCGTGTCTCAAGTATTTGTTTCTCGATAAGTTCGCTTTGGAAACGCTCGATACGTTTGTCAATCATATTGTACATTNTTCTNCGTAAGGTAAAAAAAGCNGCAGAAAAAAATCCTGCCGCNGCAAGAACCATAACAAAAATCAGCGCATATTTCATAATAACGCTCATGCTCCTTTCTTACAGTNANTCTTTCGNATAAAACTCAATAAATAACTTATTTACNTCTTTATNCAGTCTGCGGGATAATGGGATTTTACTGCCATCATCAAGNGTAAGCGCATTTTTTTCAATCTCTTTTACAAACCTTAAATTTGCAATATAAGAACGGTGTGGACGGATAAAACCATCTATTTTTTCAAAATTGCTTATGCTCATATTACAATCAAAGATATTTTTATCTAAGGTGTGTACAGACGTTTTTCTTCCGAACGCTTCTATATAAACAATGTTATCAACNGAAACGTGCANGACTTTTTCGGCAGTCTCAAGAAGTATCTCGCCGGAATGNTCCCGCTTTGCGGAATATCTGTCAAGNACGGNAAAAAGTCTGTCTTTTTCAACAGGCTTCAAAAGATAGTGAAGAGCTTCNACATCGTATCCNTGAGACATGTATTCCGAATATCCGGTGATAAAGATTATCGGGAGCATATCGCCATTTGAGCGAAGTTTGCCGGCAAGTTCCATTCCGTTTATTCCACTCATTTCAATATCCAGCAAAAGCAGGCTGCAAGGATTGTCTGTGTAATCAAAAAGAAACTGTTCCGCACTTTCATAGCNCGTAATATTCACTGCAAATGGCTTGTGTGANGACCATTCGCCGATTATTTTGNGTAAGTATTTTAACTGTTCACGGTCGTCGTCACAAAGAGCAATTGTGATTGCCATCTGTATATCCTCCTTTTGATGNCCTGGCCGAGCCTGAGCTTATTGTATCATATGAATAGTTGAAAGTGAATTAATAATTCAGTCATAACTTGACCCACATTTCATATATTGAGATAAGGGGGCAGCAAGATGCAGAAAGAAGAAATCTTACATATTTTTCCGGACTTCATGCGTACAAGATGGGAAAAGGTGGCAGAGCGGGCGGAGCGGCTGCAGGAAATAAGGCTGCGTGTTAATCAGCCCGTTACGGTACTCATGGANAATAAGGAATGGTTTCTTGAAACAGGAGGCGGGCTTACGTNAGACGTGGCTCATGCGGCATACAGTAGTGAAAAAGAGCTGGAAGCAGTGCTTACACATGTGTGCCGATATTCCATCTATGCTTTTGCAGATGAAATCAGACAGGGATTCATGACGATTCCGGGCGGACACAGAGTAGGTATTTCGGGACAGGTCATTTTGGAAAACAATGAGCAGATCAGAAATATAAAATACATCCGCTATTTAAATATCCGTATTGCGCATGAAGTCATAGGAGTATCTGATAAAGCGCTCCCTTATCTNTACAATGGAGGAGAGGTACTGAATGCTTTGATTATTTCACCGCCGGGATGCGGGAAGACCACAATGTTAAGGGATCTGGTGCGCAGCTTTTCTATTGGNAATGCATATGGAAAAGGGCGCAATGTCGGACTTGTGGATGAACGCTCGGAAATTGCAGGAAGCTTCTTAGGTATACCGCAGAACGATATCGGATTACGCACGGATGTGATGGATGCCTGCCCGAAGCATGAGGGTATGATGATGCTNATTCGTTCCATGGCGCCGGATATTCTGGCGGTAGACGAGCTAGGCTCAAAGAGGGACATAGAAGCGATGCATCAGGCGATTCAGTGCGGCTGCAAGATGCTCGCCACGATTCACGGTTTTTCTATAGAAGAAATAGANCGTAAAGAGTATATGAAGACTGTGATGAAAGAGCAGCTTTTTGACAGATATATGNTGCTCGGAAAGAAAAATAACAGGTGTATTATAATTGGAATTTATGACAAAGAGAGGCGGCTATGCTCAAACTGGCAGGAATAATTATACTGATGNTCGGCTGTATCGGGCTTGGNATNAATAAGGTTTCGGAAGAAAAACGACGTATCAGGGAGCTTCGTGAAATTCGGAATATAGTAGTAAGAATACAAAACGAAATGGTATATGGTAAACGTACATTACCTGAGATTTGCTTGATTCTCGGCAGAAATTCTGCAGAGCCATACAGTGATGCATTTATGAATATCTTTCAGAGATTGGAAGAAAATGACGGAACCNTNCTTGANAATATNTGGAAAGAGCAGTTAAAAAANTGNATGGAGNATATGCCGCTTGGAGAAGAGGAAAAGAATATTCTGATCGGTCTTCCGGAGCATATGGGAATCATGGACGGNGCAATGCAGGCNGCNGATATAGGACAATCNCTGGATATGNTCACNGNGCANATTGTNAGGACNGAGACAGAATATGAGAACAAGNCCAAAGTGATTATGAGCGTAAGCGTAATGGCAGGATTATTTCTTGTAATATGGCTTATATAGGTANTAATGGCGGATTCATAGGATTAAGATAGGAGAATTGATATAGAAATGAGCATAAGTCTAATTTTTAGGATTGCAGCAGTAGGTATATTGGTAACGATTTTGAATCAGATATTAAAGCANAGCGGNAGGGAAGACCAGGCTTTTTTAGTCAGCCTCGCCGGCCTTATTCTGGTACTGACATGGCTTGTGCCATACATATACGATTTATTCCTGATGATTCAGGACTTGTTTTCTATTTAACTGATTCAAAGANATATCCAGGAAAGGAGCCAATCCACTATGGAAATAATTAANATNGCCCTGTTAGCCCTTGTAGGCATACTGCTTGCAGTTCCCATGAAAAGCCACAAACCGGAATACAGCATCTATATCGGACTTGCCGTATGCCTGCTTATCCTTACATACTCAGTCAATTACTTTACGCGCATACTTACCGGCATGGAGAGCCTGCAGACTTATCTGGGAGATAATTTCCAATATCTTTCAATTTTGTTTAAGGCTGTAGGAGCGGCATATGTCTGTGAATTCTGTTCCGCCATATGCAAAGACGCCGGATATGTCGGTATGGCAGGACAAGTTGAAACAGTGGGAAANATGTATATNTTATTAATCGGGATGCCGGTACTGTTTGCTTTAATGCAAAGTATCAACGAGATAGCGGGTTGATGGCGGAAAAATGAAAAAGATAAAAATTGNGATTATNGTGATNNTAGTCATATGNAATATTTNGNCANNGNCNATGGAAGCGCATGCTTATGCAGGGGAAAGCTTATGGCAGGAGATGGATTTGGACGCTGCTGAGGATAGNTTNAAGTCTATGTTTCCGGAATATCATTTTGATGGNAAACAAGTGTTATCNTTAATAGCNCAGGGAAAGATTATGGCAGCAGTATCNNCTTTAATATCCGGACTTGTAGATGCTGTNAAGGCGCAGTTGAGCGAAATNAGGACGCTTTTTGTAATGATTCTCATTCTGGGGATTACGGCGGCGCTGTTTTCTAATTTTGCCGACGTTTTTCAAAATCATCAGGTNTCGGATATAGCNTTCTACTTTATTTATCTTATGCTGATTACTATCTTAATCAAGGCATTTGGAAATACGGTATCTATAGTAAAAGAAATGTTAAATCAACTTATAACTTTTANACAGTTGTTTATTCCCACGTANATTTTGACCATTGGAACAGCGTCGGGAGCTGCTTCGGCGGCAGCGTACTATCAGNTATTCTTAATGGTAGTATATATTATTGAAAAAGTTTATTTATTAATATTGATGCCTATGGTATATTGCTTCGCACTGCTTGGCGTGATTAATGGCATATGGATGGAAGAAAAACTGAATCTTCTATTAGATCTACTGCATAAANTCATAGGAGGCTGTATTAAAATAACNCTTGGTATCATAACCGGACTTAGCATGTTACAGTCAATGATTTCACCGATAATGGATGCNCTGGAAACTTCTGCACTTAANAAAGCGGTTTCNGCNATTCCNGGGATAGGNAATCTNACAGAAGGTGTTTTTGAAATGGTAGTGGGTTCGGCGGTGTTGATTAAGAACAGTATAGGTATATATATTACGCTTGTTATGCTTTTTGTATGTGCTCTTCCGGTTATCAAAATTCTGCTATTGGCAGGAGTTTTAAAGGCAGGTTCAGCATTGGTTGGCATCGTCAGTGATAAAAGGTTGACGAATTGCGCGAACCGCGTGGGCGATGGCAGTTTTATGCTGCTTAAGCTGGCTTTGTCAGCAATAGCACTTTTTATTATCAGTATAGCTATAATGGCTTGTGCAACAAATCGGGGAATGTAATGAATGCATTGGTGGATTTGATTAAAAAAATCGGTATCTTTATGATTGCCGCGCAGGCGGTAATTCACTTTGCGCCGGATATAAAGTATGCAAAATATATGAAGCTCATAGTAGGGATTATGATATTGCTGCAGTTCTTATCTCCGGTATATGGAATTGTGAGCGGAATGGAGGCGGATTGGGGTGAGAAGTTGTCAGACATGGAGATGGAGTTTGATGAGTATGGGTTGACAGATAATCTTACGGATTCATATTCGGCGCTTAAAGCAGTGGAAGAAAGCATGGAGCAGGAAATTAAATATAGATTAAATAATTATATATCAAACGAAGATTTGAAGGGAACCTATGTCGTAACAAGCGTTATGATAGAACTTGAAAAGGCAGGTGGAAATAATGAAAATGCCGCAGAATATGCGCTTAAGAGGAT
>JAAUZS010000123.1 GCA_014804495.1 Lachnospiraceae bacterium | reverse complement strand
TTGCTGACGGAATCACTGGACATTTTTAAGACACAGCAGGAGATAGCTCATAAGAATGGGTTAAAGACTACTATTCAGATGACATATGCATCCTTATTTAACGATGAAGCCGTAGAGCTGGCTAAAGCGGATCATGAGAAATTCGGTGATGAAATCGCTTTGACGCTGCTCGGTCTGCCATGCAAAGAGTTTCGTGAAAAATATAAAACCAAAGATTTCTGTATCTGGATGTTTTCTATGGAAGATAAGAAATCCATAGTAGACGATGTATTCGGTAAGTTCAAGGAGCGTTTCGGCTTCTATCCGGAATCAACAGGTTCATATTATATGGACGCCGAGTTGATTAATTATATCAAAGAGAAATACCCGATGGTAAAATGTGCCGTTGCAACCTGCTGGGAAGAAGGTCCCAAGGCATACCATACCTGTAATAATTCATGGTATACATTTTTGGATGGCGGTCCGTGGGCGCCGTGGATTCCGAGCAAACAGAACGTTCATGCGCCTGCGGCAAACGAAGAAGAGGACAGCGGCATAGTAGCTATTCCTCACCTATCCCGCGATTTGCTTGCATGCTATGACGGAAACGGTTCCAATTTCGGTACACATCCACAGAACGTACTGCGCAGTATGTGTTATGACAGCAAGACATGGGAATATCCGTATCTGTATAACCTGATTGACCAATACCGCGACCTTGCAAAATATAATAATGGATACGCTTATAATATGATGTTTGCAGGACCCGGCTGGATGAATAAGATGGGACGCTGGGAAGCGCCTTACGAACTTTTGCTTAAATCCTATGAAGACGGCATGGCATATTACGGTCAGCTGAAAAAAGAAGGCAAGCTGGAAGATATGACTATGGCTGAGTTCGCGGATTATTATCGTGAGAAAAAAGCGCTTACCGAGCCTGAATGCGCACTTTGGAGAGATATTTTGTACGGTTCGGACAAGCAGCTTTTCTGGTACTGCGACCCGTTCATGAGAGCCTGCGTAAATATGGATCAGGGTGGAGCTATCGTTGACCTGAGGCCTTATGCAGCGAAACTTGAGTGGCCTGTTGGAATCGGAACCAAACATGTTTGGGATGCTTCCTATCCGTTCCTGATTCAGGAAAAATACAGGGCAGGATACTTCACGCACTATGCGGGAGAAGGTACTGTCAGAAGCGCTAAGCTGACTTATAACGGTGAAGAGGTGGATTTATGCTTGTGCAGGACCAAAGCGCATTTCTCTCAGGAAGGCAAGACCAGAATCCTCACACTTGACCCGGTAGATATTGAATTCTATGATTTGACGGTTAAGCTTCAGACTAAACTGTATTTTGAAGAGGGTAGTTCGAACATTAAGATTGAAAGAAATATCCTTGAGATGAGTAATCCTGACGCTGAAGTAGAATTAAACGAGTACATGGTGGCATGCTATGGTACGACTGAATACTCGGAAGATATGAGTAATATCACATTAAGCTGCACCGACGGCGTTAACAGCAAGGAAATCAAGTATGCATATAAATGCCGTGAGGAGCAGATGGAAGGCGCGAAAGAAGTTGTTTCCGTCATTCCGGAGATTGCGACAAGAGTGTCATTAAGCTGTGAGAAGAAGGACGCAGTCGGCTATATAAGAGAAGGATATGCGTTCTCACCGATGTTCACATTAGGTTATACGACCAAGTTGAAAGATAAGGAGGTATTTGCAACATGGCTCAATCTGGCAAAGGCAAATTAAATTACAGATGTCCCTCCTGTTTTATGAGAGATTTGGATATCGATATGTTCTATGACAAGGATAAAAAGGAATTTCACTGTATCCGCTGCCAATATGTGGGGACGGAGGAAGATGTTCTGGAAAAAAATGAACTGGTAAGATTCCGTTACAGGGATGCAATGAAAAGATTTACAAAATTTGATTTTGACTAATAAAGTCAATAAGGACGGTTTGCAGAACATTCATGCATAGCATGCAGATATATAGAACTACATATTATGCATGAATGTACAGACTTAAGAAAGAAATATGAGGTATAGGAATGAGATTTTTAAAAGGCATGGATATTTCCACGCTAAAGGAAGTAGAAGAATCAGGCGGTAAGTTTTATGACCATGGTGTGGAAAAGGACGTTATGGACATTTTAAAAAGCTATGATGTAAATGCCGTACGTCTCCGCCTGTGGAACGATCCCTATACGGAAGACGGCAAGCCTTATGGCGCGGGTACCAACGATTTACCTACGACAATCCTGCTGACAAAGAGAGCTTTGGAAAAAGGAATGGACGTGCTTCTCGATTTCCATTATAGTGATTTCTGGGCGGATCCAGGTAAACAGAGAATACCTAAAGCCTGGAAAGGCATGAATCTCGAGCAGTTGGAGCAAGCCGTATATGCGTATACAAAGGAAACTCTGGAAACCATGAAAAAAGCGGATGCATTTCCGACGCTGGTGCAGGTGGGAAATGAAGTGACAAACGGTATACTCTGGCCTTTTGGTAAAGTACCGGATTATGACGGATTGACCCGTTTGATTAATGCTGGTATCCGAGGCGTGCGCGCGGTGGATTCTGAGATTCCGATCATGATTCATCTTGATAATGGCGGGAACAATGCGCTCTACCGTGACTGGTTCGACCATTTTCTGGAAAAAGGCGAGAACTTCCAGATTATCGGGTTATCTTATTATCCGTTCTGGCATGGAACGCTGGATGATTTGAGTAATAACATGAATGATTTGGCGCTTCGTTACGGCAAAGAACTTATGCTTGCGGAAGTTTCAATGGGATTTACGATGGAGGATTATGCATCGTATGAGAAGTTAGAGCCGCATGAACGTAAAGGAATGGCTACAAAACCCGAACTTGTTGAAAAAATCCAGTATCCAATGACAAAAGAGGGACAGAAAGCATTTCTGGAAGACATATTTAATAGATTAAAAAATGTACCTGATGGCAAAGCGGGCGGCTTCTTCTATTGGGAGGCCGCATGGATTCCGGTACCGGGCTGCGGCTGGGCATCAGATGATGCCATAGTATATATGGAAGAAAAGGGTCCGGGCGGAAATGAATGGGCGAATCAGGCATTGTTTGACTATGACGGCAATGCGCTGCCTGCACTTGAGGCAGTCAGGGATTTTAGTTTTTGACCGATGCAGTCGAATTCCTTATTATAAGCTGCGGCCGCAGCAGGTTTTTGCTGACAGAAACATGATTAATCAGGGAATTTAAGGTATAGAAACCGCATTTTCCCAGTTCCAGCCTGTCCTGCCTGATTGTAGTCAAAGGAGGGTTCAGCTTGGCTGAAACCGGAATATCATCGAATCCGATGATACTGATATCTTCCGGAATCTTAATACCGCGTTTCCGGCAATCTTCAATGGCGCCGGAAGCAAGAAGGTCATTACCGCATATAATTGCCGTAGCGCCGAGGTCAAGTAAGCCCGCAACATGATATTTGGCAGCGTCTGCCGAGAAATGTGCGTATGGCATCCAATTTTCATCAAACGTAAGATTATGCGCTGACATGCTATCTATATAAGCCTGTCGGCGCTGTTCTGTTATCATGGAGTGGGAGGAACCGTTTAGCAACGCAATTTTACTGTGTCCAAGACTGATTAAATGCTCGATGGCGCTGTCAATGCCTTCAAAGCTGTCTGTGCCGACATAACCGACATTGAGATTTTTTCTTATATAATTATCAAAAAGGACCGTAGGCATGGTTGTGGTATTTAGCTGTTCCATCCAATTATCCTGCAGCGCGAAGCCTAACATGAAAGCGCCTACATATCCGTTTTTCAGCATATAGGTATCATACTTTTCATTTGCCTGGAGGGAGGGTGTGACAGGTATGACCGTAACGTCGCAGCGCTCTCTGTAAGCAAGCTGCTTAAATCCCAGTATAATATCATAACCAAACTGTTCAGGAGTTTCATAATCCATATTTTCAATGAAAACACAAAGCCTGCGGTTGTCTTTTGCCCGCATCTGTTTGGGAGTATATCCCATTTCCACGGCAGTATCCAGTACGCTTTGGCGCAGCTGCTCACTTATATCGTTTGCTCCGTTCAACCCTTTAGATACTGTACCGACCGAAATACCCAATCTGTTTGCAATATCTTTGATGGTAGCCATTATTCTCATTCCTTTTTCTTTAAATTTCTTATTACTTACATAGTTATATAGGAAAATTGATTATTTTTCAAGGAAGTGTATACATAATTGGTAAAAATATACAAAAAATAATAATTAAATTTATATAATGTGCAGAAGAATGTTTCATTATATAAAGAGGAGTTGACAAATTGAATAAAAAAATGTAACATTTATTATAGTTACGAAAGTTTACGAAAAAAGTACGCAAAGAAAGAGCGCGAATGTTTTATACTTGATATTTATTACTAAATAGTGTAAAATTCAATTAAAATCAGATGTGATATAAGATGTGGTGACACATTTTATATAGATAACAAATCCAGAAAAGGAGAGGGAAATTTATGAAGAAGAAATTATTAGCAACATTACTTGCAGCATCAATGGTTGCTACATGTCTTGTTGGATGTGGAAACGACTCCGGAAACACAACGGGGGGGGACGCAGGCTCTACGGCAGGTGACACAGGCTCTACAGCAGGTGACACAGGCTCTACAGCAGGTGACACAGGTTCCGCAGACAACGGTGGTACTGAGGCAGATGCTCCTGTAGAGTATGGAGAAGGCAACATTACAATCTGGGTGCCTGAAGCTACGGTAGATTTTACAAAGGAACAGGCGGATGCTTTCATTGCATCAAATCCGGATATGTCAGGCTACACGGTTACTGTTGAGCCGGTAGGTGAAGGTGATGCAGCAGGTAACATGATCACAGACGTAGAAGGCGGAGCTGATATTTACGCTTTTGCACAGGATCAGATCACACGTCTGGTTTCAGCCGGTGCATTGTGCCCTATTACAGGAGCTAATGCAGACTTTGTTTCTACACAGAATGATGCAGGTGCAGCAAGCGCAGCAGTAGTAGGCGGTACAACATTTGCATATCCTATGACATCTGATAATGGTTATTTCCTTTATTATGACAGCAGTGTTGTAACGGATCCTACATCTTTAGAGCAGATTGTTGCAGACTGTGAAGCAGCAGGCAAGAACTTCTATATGGAAATCAACTCAGGTTGGTATCAGCCGGCATTCTTCTTTGCTACAGGATGCACATTGACATATGATACTGATGATGCAGGTAATTTCACAGCATGTAATATCGACTATGTATCCGATGCAGGACTTGTTGCTTTGAAGGAGATTATTGAGCTTGCTTCATCATCTTCTTTCCAGAATGGCTCATCTGTAGACAACGGTACCAACATTGGCGCTATCGTTGATGGTACATGGGATTCCGATTCTGCAAAGGCGGCATTCGGTGATAATTATGCATGTGCTAAGCTTCCTTCATTTACAGGTTCTGACGGTAATACTTATCAGTTGAGCGGCTTCGGCGGATTCAAGCTGTTAGGTATCAAGCCACAGGAAGATGCAGGAAAATTAGCTGTATGTCATGCTCTGGCACAGTACTTGACAAGCACAGATGTGCAGATTGCACGTTACCAGGCAGTTGGTTTTGGTCCTTCTAACTTGACAGCACAGCAGGATTCAGCAGTTCAGGCAGATGAAGCTTTGTCAGCATTGGCAGCTCAGCTTGCATATACAATTCCTCAGGGAAATTATCCTGGTGATTACTGGACACTGGCAACAGCTCTTGGTGATGATATTATTACAGGTACATTAAGCGCATCTACAAGTGATGATGATCTGAAGGCAGCTCTTCAGTCATTCCAGGATACTTGCATTTCATATGCACAGTAATTAATGAATCTATTGACCGAGCGGAGAGTTTTCTCTCTGCCCGGTCTCTTATTAGCAATACACAATCGGGAGGGATTTGAACAATGGGAAAAGATACGAATTCCGGTAGCGTAGCAAAAAAAAATAATGGAAGTTCGATCGGAAGATTTTTTAAGGAGATTGGCGCTGATTTCAAGGAAATCGGTTTGACATTTAAAGAAGGGGACTGGAAAACAAAAGTTTCCTTTTTGATTATGGGTTTTGGACCTATCATGCGCAAGCAGTTGCTTCGTGGAATTGCACTTCTTTTAATAGAAGTATTGTTTATTTACTATATGGTTAGTTTTGGCTGGGGTTATCTGAAGGATATAGGCACATTGGGAACAGTTGCAAGGGTTATGAATGATAATGGAACTTATTCCTATAATGATAACAGCTTCTTTATCCTGATGTATAGTATCCTATCAATTATGATTATCGTCGCATTCATATTTATATGGAGAGTCAATGTCAGGGTGAACCGAAATGAGGAGAAGTTGATTGCGGCAGGCAAGCCGCTTGCAACAATGAAGCAGGATCTTCACTCTCTCTTGGATACAAATTTTGATAAGACACTGTTGACATTACCTGTTTTAGGGGTGTTCATATTCACGGTGCTGCCAATTATTTTCATGATTTGTGTTGCATTTACGAATTATGATGCCAATCATCAGCCGCCGACTAATCTGTTCTCTTGGGTTGGACTGGAAAACTTTAAGAGTCTGTTTTCATTTGGTTCGTCAGGATTTGGATCTACATTTCTGGTCGTACTGAGTTGGACACTGATATGGGCTTTTTTTGCAACGTTCCTGACATATTTCTGTGGAATGGGTGTTGCAATTATGATAAATAAAAAGGGAATCAAATTCAAAAAACTATGGAGAACCATCTTGATTATGACAATAGCTGTTCCCCAGTTTGTTTCCCTGTTGTATGTGTATAAGATGTTTGCAAGTGACGGTCTGATTAACACATATCTTTTAAAATGGGGATGGATTAGTTCAGCGATTCCGTTCTGGACCAATGCAACCCTGGCAAAAGTTATGATTATCGTAATCAACCTTTGGATTGGTATTCCGTATACAATGTTGATTATGACAGGTTTGCTTATGAATATTCCGGAAGACTTATATGAAAGTGCGAGAATTGATGGAGCGAATGGTTTCCAGATGTTCCGCAGCATCACGCTTCCTTATATGTTCTTCGTAACAGGACCGTTCCTGCTTACGCAGTTTACAGGAAACCTGAACAACTTTAACGTAATTTTCCTGTTGACGACGGGTAATCCGATGTCATTAAAGCTTTCTAACAATGCCGGTTATACGGATTTGCTGGTAACATGGTTGTATAAGTTGACAGTAGATGATACGAACTATAGGGTAGCAGCAGTCATTGGTATTTTGGTATTTGTTGTTACGGCAGTAATTTCACTGGTTGTATATGGTATGCTGCCATCTGTAAAAGATGAGGAGGGATTCCAATAATGAGCGGTTCTATGAAAACAAAAAGAGCAATCGGCAATGCGATTACCTATGCAGTATTGATTATTCTTAGTATTATTTGGTTATTCCCATTCGTGTGTCTGATTCTGCAGAGTTTCCGTTCCATGAATGAAGGAGGCGGCGGTATGGTTGATTATCTGCTGCCGAAACAGTTCTCACTGGATTCCTACACATGGCTGTTCAGTGCAGACTCAAAGTTCGTACGTTGGTATGGAAATACATTGGTAATAGCCATTTTTGTATCAGTGTTACAGACGATTGTTGTATTGTGTGTCAGCTATGCATTATCACGTATGCGCTTTAAAGGACGTGAGTTTTTAATGAGATTCTGGTTGATTCTGGGTATGTTCCCAGGCTTCCTTACAATGATTTGTCTCTACTTCCTGTTAAAGCAGTTTGGATTGACACAGTCAGGAGCTATTCCGGGATTGATTCTAATTTCAGTGGCAAGCTCAGGTATGGGATATTACGTTACCAAGGGATACTTCGATACGATTCCTAAAGCACTTGACGAAGCAGCGAGAATTGATGGTGCTTCCAGAGCAAGAGTATTCTTTACAATGATTGTTCCTATGTCGAAGCCAATCATAATTTATGCGGCTTTGGTTGCATTCATGGCTCCATGGTGTGATTATGTATTTGCTTCTTATGTTGCTTTTGGTTATTCAGACAGTTACAACGTAGCGGTAGCATTACGAAACTGGGTATGGACTAACGATTATCAAGGATACTTCACAAGGTTCTGTGCGGGCGGTATTCTTGTAGCCGTACCTGTTACAATCCTCTTCATGTGTCTGCAGAAATACTATGTTGAAGGTGTTACAGGCGGCGCTGTTAAGGGTTAATGAATGTAAAGCATGCAATAGAAGATACATGTTGATAATACTCTATTGTTATGAATAGTTATACAAAACGGTAGCCGTAATGACTACCGTTTTTGTATCTAAGTGTTTCAAGACGGTCGTTGTACAATATAGACAAATCAACGCAGGCACGCTTGCGCTACGCTCAGCCGCAGCGGTACTAAGACTGCAAAGGACGCAGCCTAAAGAACAAGACCACTTTCAGTGGTCTGCAGCCTCACAGTGCCTGCGTTGATTTGTATATATTGTACAATGGTCGTCTTGAAAAAAGCTTCATAAATATCTATAGCGAAAGGTGTGATCACTATTATGAAAAAGAAACAATTAATAAGTATGGCATGTGTGTTTATACTCATAGTTTCCATGCTTGCGGGGTGCGGGCAGGGGAGCGCCGGTTCGGGAGAAAACACGGATTCTACAAACACTGAGTCAGCAGGAGGGGTGGATTCTACCGGAACTGAGTCGGTAGGAAGTGTAGATTCTCAAGGTTCTGCCACCGCGGAAGGTGAAGCAGCGTCCGGTGCCGATGGAAACGTGGATTCCTCTGCCGACGCCGCATATGTGTACGACTATGAGCAGGAGCTTAACATTATTGATGATAATTACAGAAACTATTATGAAATCTTCGTTTATTCTTTTTATGATTCGGATGGAGACGGAATAGGGGATTTAAAAGGCGTCACGCAGAAGCTGGATTATATTGCAGATATGGGATTCAACGGTATCTGGCTTATGCCGATTATGCCATCGCCTACATATCATAAGTATGATGTGACTGATTATTATGGCATTGATGAAGCATATGGAACGATGGATGATTTTAAGACGCTGGTTGATGAATGTCATGCGCGTGGAATTCGCCTGATCATTGATTTTGTTATTAATCATTCTTCAAGCCAGCATATGTGGTTTAAGGAAGCCTGCACTTATTTAAGCGGACTTGGGGAAAATGAGGAACCTGATTCATCTGTCTGCCCTTATGTGGACTATTATCATTTTTCAAAAGAACAGGTCAACGGTGACTGGTACAAAGTTAATGGCACAGACTGGTACTATGAAGGCGTATTCTGGTCTGAAATGCCGGATTTGAATTTCTCAAGCGAAGCGCTGAAAAGTGAATTTGAAGATATCGCAAAATCCTGGATAGAGCTTGGAGTAGACGGCTTCAGGATGGATGCCGCTATGCACTTCGAGGAGAGCGATATCAGCTTTAATACGGAAACCTTAAATTGGCTTTTCACATACTGTAAAAGTCTGAATCCGGATTTTTATATGGTTTCCGAGGTCTGGGCAAGCGAATCGGCGATTACATCATACTATGCCAGCATGACACCCAGCATGTTTAATTTTGATGCAGGAGATGCGGAAGGTAAGATTATCAAAGCTGCCAAGGGCGCTACTAAAGCAGAGACATTCGTTCAGACTATGTTAAAATATCAGGAGGATTTTTCAGCTTCTAATCCTGATTATATAGATGCTCCTTTTATCACGAATCATGACATGGGACGTGTGGCGAACGCGCTGCAGAGCAATGAGGATGATTTAAAGATGGCGTGTGGTATGCTGATGACCATGAATGGAAGCCCGTTTGTATATTACGGTGAGGAAATCGGCATGAAGAGTAAGGGGACTAAGGACGAGAATAAGCGTCTGCCGATGGTATGGTCGGATACGGATACTACAGGAATGACCGACGGACCAAAGGACGCTGACTCAGGCATTACAATGTCATTTCCGGGAGTGGAGCAGCAGATTGCAGATAACTCTTCACTTTTAAACTATTATAAGCGGGCGGTCAGACTGCGTAATGAGAATCCCGAAATTGCAAGAGGAAAAATCGAAATTGTAGATTCCCTGACAGACGGATATCTTGCATTCATCACTAAGACATGGGAGGACAGCGTAATAGGAATTGCTTATAATAACTCCGATGAGGAGATGACCCTCTCCCTGACAGGTTCAGGATATGAAGGTATGGCGATTCGCGGATACTTAACCCTGCATGGAGAAGTAATTACATTGGAAGACGGAACTCTGACACTTCCGGCAGATTCGATATGTATATTAAAGTAAATGCGGTGATAGATAAAGCGATAGTCATAGGCTGTAAACATGGGCTAAAAATATGATTGAAAAATATGTTCTTTTAGTGTAAAGTAATATTATCTTTTAATTATGTAAAAAGAAGGAGACGAAGGAAGGTTGAGTATGAAAGAAAGTACAAAAAAAACAGGGGGTTGGCGCAACAATAAGTGGATTCGCGCGGCAGTTCCCGCATTGCTTTTACACTGCAGTATCGGTACGGTATATTGCTGGTCGATTTTTAGCCAGGAAATAGCTGAGTATATTGGCTTTTCAAAAGGAGCGACAGAATGGGCATTCAGCTTTGCAATTTTTTTCCTTGGAATGTCTGCGGCGTTTCTCGGAAATGTGGTTGAGAAGGATATTCATAAATCCTCTTTGATTGCGGCAATATGTTTCGCAGTCGGAATGGCGGGAACCGGATATTTCATTTTTTACGGCGGCACTCACAAAGGAAGTATTATTGCTCTCATCGGAATATACATATGCTACGGTTTTATCATGGGCATTGGTTTGGGAACCGGATATCTTTCCCCCGTTAAGACATTAATGCTTTGGTTTCAGGACAGAAAAGGTCTTGCTACAGGTTTAGCAGTTGCAGGTTTCGGTGCGGCAAAGGCGATTGCAAGTCCGATTATGCAGGCTATGCTTGAAAACCTCGGAGATGGCGGAATATATAAGATGTTCCTGATTCTGGCGGTAGTTTATTTTGTTATGATGTTCGTAGGACATCTGCTTCTTAAGAAACCTGATGACTGGCATGAACCGCAGTCTAAGGAAGAACGGAAGAGTATTATGTCTGTTATTAAGACCAGACCGGTTACCAATTATATCGGAATCTGGCTTATGTTCTATATCAATATAACCTGTGGTCTTGCATTGATTTCACAGGAGAAGATGATTGTTAAATGTATAGGGCTTGCAGGTGCAGTCGGAATTATCTCCACAGTATCAGCCGTTTTCAATGCCGGCGGACGTCTTGGATTCTCTGCATGGGCGGACACTATGAAGGACAGAAATACGATTTATAAGCTTATATTTATACTTTCCATTGCATTTACGGGAATCGCGATTCTGACAAACGGAATTAAGAACGGAGAGGGCAATATGCTTCTGACTGTTTTGGTTCTGTGCCTCATTTTCGTAGTAAATGCAGGATACGGCGGCGGATTCTCCAATGTGCCTACATTGTTGTCCGACCATTACGGAATGGGCAGTATCAGCGCTATACACGGTATTACCCTTTCAGCATGGGCATTTGCCGGACTTACCGGTAACCAGATGGCTACATTTATCGTGAATCGTTTTGGAACGCCTGTAGAAATCGAGCATGCGCTTGCAGACGGCGGCGTAGAAATGATTGAAGTCAATCCGACAGGATATCAGACAGTACTGTACGCAACAATAGTACTTTACATAATCGCTTTGATAATCAGTCTGGTTCTCGTAAAACCTGCTGACAAGGATAAGGCGTAAATTAATACGTTATTGAGTAATTAAGTATTTTGGGTGTACAACAAATAAAAGGAAGAGGGCGTCTCTGCTTATTTCCAAGCAATGAGCCCTCTTCCTTTTATTTGTTGTACACCTTCAATACCTTCAATACCTTCAACCCTACTTTAATAAGAACGCCCTCTGTTCCTCAATCTCTGTCGGTATCTCCACTCCTGAATTCTTCATCTTCTGCGTCAGATTATCCATGTGGTGAAGTTTCTGTGAAAGCTTGATATCGTAACGGTCCATCATTTCCTTATACAATGGATTGGCTTTCAGTTTGTTCCGTATTTCTCTTGCAAACGGGCAATGAGTAAACAGAATGGTACGTGCCACCTTGTTAAGACGAGGCGAACCGGCTCCCTCAAATACAACCCATGACAGATAATCCCTGACATACATTTCCTTATAGCTGTTCTTAGCCTTCTGCATTGCAATCTTAATCTTGTCTTTAGCATCAGGGGACAGGTCTCTGTTCTTCTTATAGAACTGGATATAATCGAAATATTCGCTGGTAAGCGACGGTTCTGAAACATCGTTCCATCTTGCACCCTGAATACGTTTGCACATTTCCCAGCGGTATTCTCCGGTGAGACGGACCAGAATATTGTTTAGGTCTTCCATCTGGAAGACGGATACCATCATACGCGCCGGAGACGTACGTTTACGTCCCTCGATTTCCTGCCACATTACGCCGCGGACACCAACGTTAGGCATCAATATGATGTCGGGCAGNANTTCCACGTCAANNGATTCTTTTCCGATACCGATTTCCGGTTTGGTGAAAAGCGTTTCACGATAATATGCACCAAAGTCAATAGAACGGATATTATCCAGACTCGCATGTATCTTATCGGTGGTTACAAGAGACTCAGGAAGGTCTTTGAGCACATTGCTTTCCAAGAAGACCGGTGAATATATNCTGATACGGCCAAACGTCATTTTGTTGACGCTGGCAACCATGTTATTAAGNTCNAACAGCACCTGNTCTTTCTTGTCGGTAAGCATTTTTGCNTCNTCNGCAGCNGCTATCTTNCCGTTTATCTTTAATTCGCGTACATAAGCAGGATAGTCGTTGTCAAATTCATTACGGCTCGGAACCTTACGTCCTTCATAAACGGCTTTCAGCCATTCATAGACTGTATAGACGCCGCGGCTTGGGTCGCTCGGCAGTGAGTCTACGATTGAATACAGGTANGCAGCGTTTTCCATGCCGGCAAGTTTCTCATCCACATAGCCGAAGTTGAAGAACATCTTGACTATTTTAGGAATATTTGAATCTGTAAGGCTCTTTAAAAATGCCTGTGAATAAACCTGATAGAAAAGCTTGGTAATCGTCAGNCGTAACTTTCTGGAAGCGTCNTCNGAACCGTTCTTATCNGTCATNTTATTATATTTATCAANGCATGCNCTGAAATTGGTTATTGTTTCATCGTTACATTCNGCATAAGACAGAATTGCATTNANNGAATCNGTGAGATTCGCNGNTTCGACTGTGGAAGNCTGNTCCGAATGCGNTTCCGNGAGCTGGTCGAGTGAATTAAGTTTCTCTTTGTATTCGNTTATGCGCTTATTATACATATCCCTGTCAATCGAATCCTGACTCTCCAGCTGAATGATCATCTTGCTAATTGCAGCGATGATGGATGTGGAATCAGCATCGTTCGAGCCAATCCTGTATAACATGCTTGTATATAAATCGAAGAAATCAAGATGATTTTCATTCATAAGCAGATAGGCGATTTCTGACTTATATTCGTACATGGCACGGCAGATAGACAGTACATAACGAACGTCGTGGCTGGAATTTAAAAGCATGCCGCGTATAAAGTCTACTTCCTTTGTNTTGTCAGGAATACTTTCAACCAATCGCTGCAGCTTGGTATAATATCCCNGCAGCCAGCCGGGAACATCCTCTTCCAGAACGAGTTCAGANACTGATTCAAGTTCGGGAAGTACTCTTGCGGTNAGTCCGTGAGTAGTGCAGAAACGGCAGTATTCTGAGTAGTTTTTCTGCAGGTATTGATAAAAATTGCCACAGTCAAACCGCATCATTTCATATTGNTCAATTACATCNCTAATCTGCCTGAATAATGATGATACAATTAAATTGGTTAAATCGGATTTAGCTCCAAGAAGTGTGGCTAAGCGTTCTCCGGCACATGGATATGACGCGAGCGCCGTATCTTCTACCGCCTGATAAGTAATAACATAGGAATCATAATTAATTCCGCAGACCCCTATCACATCGCCTTTGCCCAGATAAAATTCNCCTCCCGGATATGAGGCGCGTACGGAACCTTTGGTAATTAAATGTAAAGCAGTAAGTGCCTGCCCGCTCTGGACGAGCATNGTTCCGGCCGGGTATTCTTTGACTGCCATTTATATTCCCCCTCCTTATGNTGCAATATGCTATAGAAAATTTATACCGGACTTAATGCCGGTAAAATATATTATAAGACGTTTTGATAATAAATACAAGAAAATACAATACTTTTTAGTGATATGTCCCGAAAAAAGAAATTAAAAGAATAGGATTTTCTACTGTACTTTTAGTTAGAATATGATAAAATATTTATAATGTGTGTAATGTTTCGTGTGCATTTCTGNGAGTTATTCTATATNTATACNGGGAGGTTTGCGTCGATATATGTCAATGGAAAAAGATGATATTGAATACAGAAGGCGTGTTGTTAATGATTACAGACCCGATGTGGAGCGGCTGGTAAGGTATCTGCCGTGGCTGGAAGAGAAGGCGGGAAGAATCGTTTCGGAGAACTTNGAAGGATCGGGAATCGGAGAACATTCGATTCCGTTTCCTGTTTATGATTCCTCGCTNCTTGGTTTTGTCAAAGAAGCGCAGCAGACCAAACTTTTAGATCGAAATTATGTATATATATATTCGAANCATAANATAAGNACTGTTGAGGACGAGCTAAANGCCATATCNCAGGCAGACATCACACAGATGGATGTACTTAAAGGAATTNTGTCCAAATANGTACTTGGAGGGATGACTAAGGGAAGGATGTGGACGGAGGCAGTACAGAACCGCATTTTTCTGAAAGTTGTACAGAAGATGAAAGAGAATTTGGATTTTTGGGGTTGAAGCTTACGCTTTAGATTATTTTTTATAAGGAAGGTATTATGGGAGAAAAATCAGTACAGAAGAAACAATACATATTAGAAACGGCGCGGAAGGTATTCGTGGAAAAAGGATATAAAAACGTGACCATGAAGGATATAGTGGAGGCTTGTGAGATTAGCCGCGGGGGACTGTATCTGTATTTTGGCAGCACNGAGGAGATTCTGCTTGAGGTCTTAAAACAGGAGGCTGATGAAACGGATGATGTCTTTACCAAGAGCCTTACCGAAGAGGATTCNGCAGCGGATATCCTTACTTTATTTCTGAAAGAACAGAAAAGGGANCTGCTTCATAAAAATAACAACCTGACAATGGCTGTTTACGAGTATTCTTTTGCCAATGAAGATAAAAAGAATTCGATATTGCGAAAACAATTTGACGCGGGAGTTAAGGTCATCGAGAAGCTTATAGAAATCGGAATCGCGTCCGGTGAGTTTTATTGCGAAAATCCGAGAGGTGCGGCTTTTAATATTATGTATGTNCTGGAAGGAATGAAGATTAATTCACAGACGATGGGACTTACGGAAGCTATGGTTGATGAACAGCTTCTTTATATAATGGAAGGTTTAATAGTAGAATAATGGTGAAAATACGGAGGAGCAATTCATCATGGGAAATGTAAAACGCATCTATGTAGAAAAGAAAGAGCCTTATGCGGTAAAGGCAAAGGAACTGAAAGAAGAAATCGGAAGNTATTTAAGTATTACAGGCGTGAAGGATGTGAGGGTATTTATCCGCTATGANGTGGAAAACNTACCTGAGGATGTGTTCGGCAANGCNTGCAGAACCGTCTTTTCCGAACCGCCTGTAGATATTTTATATGAGGAAAAAATAGATATNCCGGAAGACGGAAGAGTNTTCAGCGTGGAATTNCTGCCGGGACAGTTCGACCAGAGGGCGGANTCNGCGATTCANTGTGTNGANTTNTTAAGNCCCGGATTACAGCCNCATATTAAGACGGCNGTTACCTATCTTATAACGGGNCAGATTTCNGATGATGAATTTGAAAAAATAAAGGCTTACTGTATCAATCCCGTGGATTCCAGAGANACTGATATGGTTAAACCNGATACGNTGGTTACGGAATATGACGAGCCGGCNGATGTGNCGGTATTTGANAATATNCCTGAACGGGAAGATTTTATCGANATGCCNCANGCNGAGTTAAAAGAACTTTACGATTCTTTNGGGTTNGCTATGACNTTTAAGGATTTNNTGCATATNCAGAATTATTTTGCCGGTGAAGAGAAAAGAAATCCGACTATGACGGAAATCCGTGTNCTNGATACATACTGGTCCGACCATTGTAGGCATACCACATTTTCCACGGAGCTTAAGGATGTTGCTTTTGATGAGGGGTATTATCAGAAGCCTATTCAGAAGACATATGAGAATTACCTTGAAACCAGAGAAGAGCTTTTTGCAGGTAGAAAAGATAAATTCGTCTGCCTGATGGATTTGGCTCTGATGGCAATGCGTAAGCTGAAAAAAGAGGGCAAGCTGGACGATATGGAGCAGTCCGATGAAATCAATGCATGTTCCGTAGTTGTTCCGGTGGAAATGGATTACGGCAACGGTCCTGAGACTGAAGAGTGGCTTGTATTTTTTTATAATTAAACCCACAACCATCCTACGGAAATAGAGCCCTTCGGTGGTGCGGCGACTTGTCTTGGCGGCGCAATCCGAGACCCGCTCTCAGGCAGAGGCTATGTATATCAGGCTATGCGTGTAACAGGAGCGGCAGACCCTACAGTGCCCGTGGCGGATACATTGAAAGGAAAGTTATCCCAGAAGAAACTTGTACGCGGTGCGGCAAGCGGTTATTCTTCATATGGAAATCAAATCGGACTGGCTACAGGTCTGGTTAAGGAAATATATCATCCTGATTATGTAGCAAAGAGAATGGAAATCGGTGCGGTCATGGGAGCAGCGCCGAGAAAAAATGTTATTCGTGGAAATTCAGACCCTGACGATATAATCATACTTCTGGGCGGCAGGACAGGACGCGACGGCTGCGGCGGAGCTACAGGCTCTTCCAAAGTGCATACGGAAAGCTCCATAGAGACCTGCGGAGCAGAGGTACAGAAGGGTAATGCTCCTACGGAACGCAAGATTCAGAGATTGTTCCGCAGAGAGGAAGTCAGCAGATTAATAAAGAAGTGTAATGATTTTGGGGCAGGCGGCGTATCCGTGGCAATCGGAGAGTTGGCTGACGGTCTTACAGTGGATTTGGACAAGGTGCCGAAGAAATATGCGGGACTGGACGGTACTGAACTGGCTATCTCAGAGTCTCAGGAGAGAATGGCGGTAGTCGTTTCACCAAAAGACGCGGATGAATTCCTTAAATATGCGGCACAGGAAAATCTGGAAGCTGTAGAAGTGGCAGTGGTTACGAAAGAGCCAAGACTGATACTTAAATGGCGCGGTAAGGAAATAGTGAATATCGCCAGAGCATTCCTTGATACTAACGGAGCGCATCAGGAGACTTCCGTGCGCGTCAATATGCCGGAACCTGAGAATAATTATTTGAAGAAAATTGCTAATTCCGAGACAGAAGCGGCATTGGCTAAAGGTGATGTGAAAAAGGCATGGCTTACTCTGCTTAACGACCTGAACGTGTGCTCACAGAAAGGACTTGTGGAGATGTTCGACGCCTCGATTGGCGCGGGCAGCGTTTATATGCCATATGGAGGAAAATATCAGCTTACCGAAACACAGGCGATGGTTGCCAAACTGCCTGTATTAAAGGGAAAGACGGATACAGTGACGATGATGAGCTATGGCTTTGACCCCTATCTGTCAAGCTGGAGCCCATACCATGGAGCAATATATGCGGTTACGGAATCGATGGCGAAAATCGTCGCAAACGGCGGCGACTATAAGAAGATACGCTTTACATTCCAAGAGTATTTCAGACGTATGAGTGAAGAAGCGGAGCGGTGGAGTCAGCCTTTTGCGGCACTGCTTGGAGCTTATGATGCGCAGGTAGGCTACGGACTTCCGTCAATAGGCGGCAAAGATTCCATGTCAGGTACTTTCAATGATATCGACGTACCGCCGACTCTGGTATCTTTCGCGGTAGATATCAGCAAATCGCAGAACATCGTAAGTCCTGAGCTTAAAAAAGCGGGCGATAAGCTTGTTTTGTTTAAATTTGTGAAAGACGAATACGACCTGCCTGTATATGAGAATGTCATGCAGGTATATGATAAGATATTGACACTTATGTCAGAAAACAAGATTGCAGCGGCATATGCGCTGGATTCAAAAGGTATTGCGGCAGCAGTCAGTAAGATGGCGTTCGGTAATAAACTCGGAGTTGAAATAGACGCTGGTCTTGCCAGGGAAGAACTTTTTGCAAACGGTCTGGGATATATTATCGCAGAGATGCCGGCAGAAGCGGCGGATGAGCTTGTAAAATCAGACGCTGTGCAGGAAGAGGCTGAATGTAAAATAATCGGAACGGTGACAGACGAACCTGCATTTATATACGGTGATGTGAAGATAACAATGGACGAGGCGCTTGACGCATGGACTTCCAGACTGGACAAGGTATTCCCTTATACGGCTGAAAAGGATAAGAGTCAGGTAGAGTCTTCCGTATACGAAGCTAAGGAAGTCTATGTTTGTAAAAATAAAGTGGCAAAGCCTACGGTATTCATTCCCGTATTTCCGGGTACTAACTGTGAATATGACAGTGCCAAAGCCTTTGAAAGAGCGGGTGCGGATGTTGTAACGAAGGTATTTAAGAACCTGACGCCGCAGGACATCGACGAGAGCTTTACACTATTTGAAGAAGCCATAGGGAAAGCGCAGATTATCATGTTCCCCGGAGGTTTTTCCGCCGGTGATGAGCCTGACGGTTCAGCGAAGTTCTTTGCTACGGCATTCCAGCATGAGAGAATGAAAGAAGCGGTCATGAAGCTGTTAAATGAAAGGGACGGTCTGGCGCTTGGTATCTGCAACGGTTTTCAGGCTCTTGTTAAGCTGGGACTTGTACCTTATGGCGAGATTACAGGGCAGAAAGAAGATTCTCCTACACTGACTTTTAACACCATTAACAGGCATATCTCCAAGATGGCATATATTAAAGTGGTTTCCAATAAGTCACCATGGCTTAAGGGCGCTGAACTTGGTAAGACTTATGTAAACCCGGTATCTCATGGAGAAGGGCGTTTCGTAGCTCCTAAGGAGTGGATTGATAAATTATTTGCAAACGGACAGGTTGCAACCCAGTATGCAGATATAGACGGCAATATATCAATGGATGAAGAGTGGAATATCAATGGCTCCTATGCTGCAATTGAGGGCATAACCTCTCCTGACGGACGTATATTCGGCAAGATGGCGCACTCCGAGAGAAGAGATGCGGCCGTAGCCATGAATATATATGGCGAGCAGGATTTGAAGATATTTGAGTCGGGAGTGGAGTATTTCAGGTGATGAATTAGAATGACCTTGTAGAAAGGGAAATCCTTTCTATGAGGTCGTTTGGCAAAGCTTCTATTATTTCTAAAAAAACGTCTTTTTTAATTTCATATTCGAGGCTGTTATAGTTTCTTTGGGAAATTTATAATTGTCTTTAGAGCCAAAAACTATTAAATAACTTTTTCCACATAGCTTATCATAAATTTGTATAGATTCATGTAGTATTTCCATTATTCCTGATGTATTTGTGATGGTATTTTGCGGAAAAATATGATAAAATTTAAGAGAAAGAAGGAGATACATACAAGATGGAAGTTGATATTTTAATTGACAAAATTACAGATTGCCTGGTAGACACAAGAACCGGAGAGGAAGTGGAAACAGAATACCGGATGCGTGAA
>JAAUZS010000122.1 GCA_014804495.1 Lachnospiraceae bacterium | reverse complement strand
TATATTCTTAAAATATTTAGATAAAACAATAATTCCAACAATTGCTGCTATCATTACAACAACTAAAACATTACTTATTCTTTTTTTGGAGATATTATTAAAATAGCCGATTAATAATCCTCCTAAATAAACTAATAAACTTACCACTATAATAGCAATCCCTGCTTTTCGTCCTAAAAAAAACGGATAGACTATACTTGCAATAAATAATATATATAGGCGAACTTCTTTCCTTAAGGAATAAAATAATATAAGCACAACCAATATAAAAAAAATCGAAACAACCTTCAATTGCATAATCTTCTCCAAAAAGCTATATACTTTTGAGTTATTTTTATATATCTTTTATAGGTTCTTTCGCAGGAATACCGGCTTTTCTCGGATATTTAGCAGGAGTATTTTTACATTTATATACTACTACAAGATTCCTATAAATATCAGAATCAGGAAGCATGAATTTTACCTGCTTTTCCACTTTTCCTCCCAGAATTGCAATCGCTTTTTCCGCACCTGCCATTTCTTCTGCAATTTTTTCAGATTTATAGGAAATAAATTTCCCACCCACTTTCACGTAAGGAAGACAATATTCAGAAAGAGTAGAAAGATTGGCTACTGCCCTTGATACACATAAATCATATTTTTCACGCAGTTTGCCTTTTCCCGCAAAATCTTCTGCTCTTCCATGAATAGCTTCAATATTTTTAAGTTCAAGTTCATTAATAACAGTTTGTAGAAAATTTATCCTTTTATTCAAAGAATCTAATAAAGTTATCTTCATATCGGGAAAAACAATTTTTAACGGTATACCCGGAAAGCCTGCACCCGTTCCGACATCAATTACAGAAGCAGAAGAATATATTTTAGATTTGTTTCCAGAATTTGTATCTGAATCTCCATCATATACTTTTATTAATGAAAGACTGTCTATGAAATGTTTTTTACATACTTCATCAAAATCAGTAATAGCAGTTAGATTCATAACCTGATTCCACTCTATTAATAACTCATAATACTGCATAAACTGACATAATTGATTCTCAGATAATGAAATATTCAGTTCCTTTAAATCTTTTAAAAAAATATTTAAATTGTAACTCTCTAATTCGATTTTTTTCATATTTTATAAATATTTTTCCTTCTTTATATTTCCTAAATCAGTAATTTATCTATACTAAAATTAATATGTTCAATCATATGCCCAATATTGCCTTCACCCGCATATTTTTTTGTATCAAAAAAATCGCAGTCTAATTCCGACCAGTATAAATCATTTTCGTTTCCACTGACTGCAATTTCTTTATTTAGTTTTCCAACATATACTTCAACATAACAGTCATCCAGATAATATGTAAAATCCATTAAATGAGTAAGTGTAATATCTTCTTTCGTAATTGTCGTTTCTTCTTCTAACTCACGATAAGCTGCACTAATGCCGTCCTCACCGTTTTCTATTTTTCCTCCGACAAAATTAGATAAACCCTTATAAGGATCTTTTCTTCGTTTACACATTAAAATTTTATCTGCTTTTACATTATAGACAGCAATTACATTAAACCCTTGCATATTTTTTACCTCTATTAATTTTTCTTCTGCTCCAAATACACCAATAATACCGAAATATCAGCCGGCGACACTCCGGATATTCTTGAAGCCTGTCCGACTGAAACAGGTTTATAATCTATCAACTTCTGTCTTGCCTCTAGCCGCAGGCTGCTCACATCATTATAATCTATATCAGGCGGAATCAGCTTCTTTTCCATCTTTTTATACTGTGCTACCTGACGCATCTGCCTTTCAATATAACCTTCATATTTAATTTCAATCTCAACCTGTTCGATTACATCTTCAGGAAGAGGTTTTCTCTCTGTATCGATTTCAGACAGTATTTCATAAGAAAGTTCCGGACGGCAGATTAATTCTGCAAGATTAGCAGCTGTTTTCAACTGAGAACTTCCATGTGCTTCCAAAAATTCCTGATTAGCTCTTGCTGCACCAATCGTTGTATTTTTCAAACGTTCAATTTCATTTTCAATTAATTTTTTCTTATTTAAAGTATCTTCATACTGTTCTTTAGAAATAAGCCCTACTTCATATCCAATCTCACGAAGTCTCAAATCAGCGTTATCCTGTCGTAGCAGCAATCTGTATTCAGCTCTGGACGTCATCATCCTATAAGGCTCAAAATTTTCCTTTGTTACAAGATCGTCAATCAAAACGCCTATATACGCCTGTGAGCGATCCAAAGTTATAGGATTTTTCCCAAATATGGTAAGCGCTGCATTAATTCCTGCAATTAAACCCTGTGCCGCAGCTTCTTCATATCCACTGCTTCCGTTGAACTGTCCGCCGCTGAAAAGTCCTTTAATATTCTTAAATTCCAGAGTCGGATAAAGCTGCTTCGGGTTAATGCAATCATATTCGATAGCATAAGCGTTCCTTACAATTTTACAATTTTCCAATCCCGGAACAGTACGGTACACGGCAAGCTGTACATCTTCGGGTAATGAAGACGACATTCCTCCCACATACATTTCATTGGTATTTAATCCTTCCGGCTCAATGAAAACCTGATGTCTGTCCTTATCAGCAAATTTTACTACCTTATCTTCTATGGAAGGACAATATCTCGGTCCCGTTCCTTCAATCACTCCAGCATAAATAGGAGAACGGTCCAGATTATTTTTAATAATTTCATGTGTTTTCTCATTAGTATAAGTAAGCCAGCATGAAACCTGCTCTATCTGCACATCTTCAGGATTCGTAGAAAAAGAAAACGGAACGATTTTTTCATCACCGAATTGCTCTTCCATTTTACTAAAATCTAATGAACGTTTATCCATCCTGGCAGGAGTTCCGGTCTTGAATCTTCGCATTTCAATACCCAGATTTTTCAAAGAATCCGTCAGATGATTAGCAGCCTGTAAACCATTAGGACCGGTATATGTAATTGCCTCGCCGCAAAGACATCTTGCTTTTAAATAAGTNCCNGTACATAAAATTACTGCNTTACATTCNTATACTGTACCTGTAAATGTCTTTACNCCTNTAATTCTTNTATTATTTTGACTNANTTGNTCAACTANATTTTCATTTAATTCTTCTNTAATATTNTTATTAGTAGAATTANATAAATTTTCTGAATTTATATTTTCCACAAGCAGCTCACAGACTTCCGCCTGCTTAATCGTCAAATGCTCCTGATTTTCCAAAACTTTACGCATCTCTCTGGAATATTCGGCTTTATCAGCCTGAGCNCGTAGTGAATGTACGGCAGGACCTTTGGATTTATTTAANATTTTTGACTGAATAAAAGTTTTATCGATATTTTTACCCATTTCACCGCCAAGNGCATCTATTTCTCTTACCAGATGTCCTTTAGATGTTCCTCCNACATTTGGATTACANGGCATCATGGCNATACTTTCAATGCTCACNGTAAAAATNACAGTNTCCAAACCAAGTCTGGCACAGGCNAGAGCCGCNTCACAGCCTGCATGTCCGGCTCCTACTACACATACATCAACTTTTTCAACCAANGTATTCTTAAGNTCTGACATATTCACACATCTTTCTTANCATATNTAAATTTATATATTTACATTATTTTAATAAAAACTATCTATTTATAAACTTCAATTATAACTTTATCTGCCACAAAATTTTCCCCNTCAAAATATCCTTCCGCTTCCAGCCCACCATTTTCCTTAATATCTGCAAAATCAGNTTCACTTTTCTCTATACCGGCTCCACCGCCTTGAATAGTCCAATTCTCAAACACTGTATCATNCGTACATATGATATTTACTAATTCTTCTTGTGGACTGCCTTTCTCCGGCATTGTAACATAACCATTTTCATCTATTAATGTGCGGCTTATAATAAAACTATTATCTCCAATGCTTCTTACCTTACCTCCGATAATCTCATTATTTAAAATATTTACTATTTCACTGTTATTTGTTGTTTGATTATCTTCTACTTGATTTTCTGATTCTTTATTTTCATTTTCAATTTCTGTATCATTTTTTGTTTGATTTTCTTCTTCCTTATTATCTGCTACCGGATTCTCAGTTGCTTGGTTTTCTATTCCCTGATTTTCTGCTTCATTATTTAATTGTTCATTATTAATCTGGCTTTCATCTTCTGCATTAATAGGAATACTTATATCTGTAGATACGCTTTTATTATCAAATGATTGTCCTTCTCTACAGCCCGATACAATTATTGCCACCAGTAAAATAATGCTAAAAGCAACGCAACGATTCTTTTGTTTGTTTTTAATTTTTTCTTTCATATGATTTTCCTCCGTTTTTATGTTTTGTTTTCACATCTTAACAGAGGATTCTCTATTTTTTCTCTAACTTAATACTTATTGAATATAAAATTAAATTTTTTTATCTCAATAAAAGTTTTTATTATTTTCCCATACAAAACTTAGAAAAAATCTCATTAACCAAATCTTCTCCGACTTCTTCACCTATTATTTTTCCAAGAGAAGCATAAGCGCTCATTAAATCTATCGAATAGAAATCTTCCGGCATTTGATTATCAAGACTTATTTTCACCTGCAACATACTATCATAAGCATCTTTGATTGCTTCTTTATGCCTGATATTTGTAATGTANACTTCATCATTATAAGATAATTTTCCATGAAAGAACATATCTTTTATTATTTCTATGAAAAAATCAATTCCTTTACTTTCTTTTGTGGAAGTTTTAATTACCTTATAATAATTTGAATTTTTATTATTATAATCTTTTATATCATAAAATGCAGATTTCAACTTTTCTTCTGTAACACACATATCCAAATCAGATTTATTTAAAAGAACTATCACATTCTTATTTTCTATCATTTTCATTATATCAAAATCATTTTCATCAAGCGGAATGGAAGCATCTACTATATAAACAATCAAATTTGCTGCCTCAATTGCTTTTCTTGCTCTTTCCACACCGATTTTTTCAACAACATCTTCCGTATCTCTGATTCCTGCAGTATCTATGATATTTAATGTTACTTCTCCAAGAGATATGGTTTCCTCCAAAATATCCCTTGTTGTTCCGGCTAATTCCGTNACAATAGCNTTTTCNTCTCCTACNAATATATTTAATAAAGAAGATTTTCCGACATTCGGNTTACCNACNATTACTGTATTAATGCCTTCTTTTAACATTTTTCCGTCATCNGCAGAATCCAGCANTTTTTTNAGTTTATCTATTAATATTTCGGTTTTTTCCGATAACTTATCCTGATATCCATCCAAACTTATATGCTCAGGGTCATCTAATGCAGATTCTATAAATGCNATTTCATATANAATNTNTTCACGCATATTTTTNATNANNTCAGAAACNGAACCTTTTAANTGTTTTACGGAAGACTGNAGNGCAAATTCATTTTTTGAATTTATAATATCCATNACAGCTTCAGCTTTTGATAAATCTATTCTTCCATTTAAAAAAGCNCTTTTAGTAAATTCACCCGGCTCCGCAGTTCTTGCTCCGGCATTTATAACAATGTCCATGATTTTTCGCATCATTAAAATACCGCCATGACAGTTAATTTCAACAGTATCTTCAGTTGTATAACTATAAGGTGATTTCATAATCGAAACCATTACTTCATCCACAATATTCTGANTTTCATCNANTATAAATCCATAATGAATAGTATGAGAATCATAAGAATCTAGACATTTTACATTATTTTTATTCACAAAAACAGAATGTACAATAGAAATTGCATCTTCTCCACTGACACGTATAATTCCAATACCCGATTCATTCATTGCAGTTGAAATTGCAGCAATTGTATCTGTTTTCATAATTTTCTGTTCCTTTCATTTACATAAATATCAGACATTTTGATAAATATTATCGCAAGTTACGAACTTAGTCAAAAACAAACAAAAACGGCGCTCACCGCAAGCGAAATCGCACCTTATTTTGTTTGTTTTTAACTAAGTTCTAGTTATTGAAATAAAGCTTAATAACTTTATAATACAAATAATACAAAATAATCAATATCCAGAACTTAGATAAAATAAATTAAATAAGCTGCGATTTCGCTTGCGGTGAGCAGCTT
>JAAUZS010000121.1 GCA_014804495.1 Lachnospiraceae bacterium | reverse complement strand
GCTCTCAAGATACGGCAGATATGACGTCAAGTCGGAAATGGATCTCTCTAACTCATCCCCGTCATTTACACCTTTGCACAGCACAATCTGTCCATTCATTGTAATTTCGGCATCACAAAGTCTTCTGACATAAGCAAGCACATCCCCGGCGAACCGGTTATTCAACATTTTACATCTAAGCTCCGGATTTGTCGTATGAAATGAAATGTTAATAGGTGAAAGGCGATACCTTATTATCCGTTCAACATCTTCATCGACCATATTAGTCAATGTTACATAATTACCCTGTAAAAAAGACAGCCTGGAATCATCATCTTTAAAATACAAAGTATCTCTAAGCCCTTTCGGCATCTGATCAATAAAACAGAATATGCATTTATTCCTACATGAACGATATTCATCCATCAGACCGTTTTCAAATTCCACACCCAGCTCTTCATCATATTCCTTATCAATTTCCAGAAGCCATTCTTCACCGCTTGGCTTACGCACCAGAACTTCTACATATTCATCCTGCATCAGATATTGATAATCAAAAATATCCGCTATTTCATTATCATTAATTTTAAGAAGGGCATCCCCTGCTTCTATTCCCAGTTCCTCAGCAATAGAATCAGGATATACCGCCTTAATAATATGTTGTATTTTTTTCATATTTATTTAAGCCTCTTCCACCGCATTCTTATAGAAGTTTATACAGGATATCACTACCCTTATAGAAAATTATGCACAATTTATGATTATAAAGCAAGTCTTCCCGTACAAATTATGGTATAAATTGTAAGTAAAATCTCTTGACTACTCCCCTGTCATAATGTTATAAAATAATTGGTATATATTCCGAAATAAGAATTATGATTATACAACGTTGAAAGTTATGCAGGCATTTTACTGCTTGCAATTTTTTACAGATAGGAGAATACTATGCCTAATATACAAGAATTGGAAACATCAATGCCGGTCGCTCCGATAAAAATTCTTACTACGCAGGCTGCTCTTCCGCTTGCAAAGTGGATTAACGGTTATCTGGTCGAATTCAGGCAGCATTTAAATAACAGTTTCAAAAACGACCCTGCTTTTTACGGCTATATGGAGGATGATTATCTTATTCAGGTGGATTGTCCACGTTTTGGAAGCGGGGAAGGCAAAGCGGTACTAAATACTTCCGTAAGGGGAAAAGATATTTTTATACTTACGGATGTCTGCAATCACAGCATAACTTATCAGATGAATGGTTTTACCAACCATATGTCTCCTGACGACCACTATCAGGATTTGAAAAGAATCATTTCCGCCATCAACGGAAAAGCTCACCGCATCAATGTTATTATGCCTTTTCTATATGAAGGCAGGCAGCATAAAAGAAGCGGTCGGGAATCTCTTGACTGTGCTTATGCAATTGAGGAATTGATGAGCATGGGGGTTTCCAACTTCATCACATTTGACGCACACGATCCAAGAGTACAGAATTCCGTGCCTATAAAAGGCTTTGACAACTATACTCCACACTATCAGTTTATGAGAGCGCTTCTTCATACTGAAGGAGACCTGATAATTGACAAGGAGCATACCATTGTCATAAGTCCTGACGAGGGTGCTCTTGACAGAGCCGTATATTTTGCCAACGTACTTGGTGTAGATACCGGTATGTTCTATAAAAGGCGCGACTATTCTACGATTGTAAATGGTAAGAATCCCATAGTCGCACATGAATTTCTGGGTGATAATATTGACGGAAAAGATGTAATCATCATAGACGATATGATTTCCTCCGGCGGCAGCATGATTGATACTGCCAAGCAGTTAAAAAAGAGGAATGCAAAGCGTGTTTTCATTTGCGCAACTTTCGGTCTGTTCACCGATGGATTGGCCGCATTTGATGAAGCTTATGAAAAGTGTTTCTTTGACCGTATTATCACGACCAACCTCTGCTATCAGCCTCCTGAGTTAAAAAATAAACCTTATTATCAGGAAGCTGATATGAGTAAGTTCATTGCATCTATCATTAACTTTATGAATCATGATGCTTCAATGTCGAATATTTATACGCCTACGGATAAGATACATAATATTCTGGCTAAATATAATAATCGTGAAGAAGGCGCTTTAGATAATTAATCTAAAGCGCCTTCTTTACGATTATGTTTTCACAAATATATTATTCAATTTATTATCACATTTTTTATTCCTGAATAAGCGGAAAGGTCATAACAACTTTAAACAAGTCTCCATCCAGACTTATATTGAAAGTGCCTTTCTGCGCTTCAGTCAGATTCTTGGCAATTGACAGACCTAAACCACTGCCCTCTGTCGTTCTTGATTCATCGCCTCTTATGAACCGTTCCGTCAATTCTTCAGGATTACAATTAAGCTCTGTAGCAGAAATATTCTTGATGGATATCTCAACCCACTCCTGCTTCATAACGACATTATTTTTCAGCGGATATACCGTAATGTAAACCCTGGTTCCTTCCAACGCATACTTACAAATGTTGTTAAACAGATTTTCCATAATGCGCCAGATTCTTCTGCTGTCAGCCTCTATAACTGCATTGGAAGCTTTCACATCCATAACAATACTCAGGTTTTTCTTCTCAAATTTCTCAGAAAACTCTCCTATTGTCTGATTTAACAGCTCTGTCAAGTTGATTCTTTCAAAACTCAGACTGATATTTCCTGAGGATATTTTGCTTGCCTCTACTAAATCATCAGTTAACTGCTTTAATCTCTGTGACTTTTCATCCAGTATTCTGATATAATTTCTGACACGTTCATTGTCTACCTCTTCGCGTTTAATTAAGTCCACATAATTGATGATGGAAGTAAGCGGCGTCTTAATATCGTGCGACACATTAGTAATCAGCTCTGTCTTCATACGTTCATCTTTCATACTGCTCTCAACTGCATTTTTAATGCCATTTCCGATGCTGTTGACAGACTTTGCCAATGCAGTATTATATCCATGCACCTTCTCCTGCTCTACCTGATACGAAAAATCACCTGCCGCTATTTTTTCTATACTGTTTACAATATCCTGTCTTTCTTTTACATCACGGTATAATATCATTCCGATTACCGCATCAACCGCAACGGTTATCATAATTATAAACAAGGACGATATACCAAAGTCTGACATTAATACGGTTAACACAGCCATAAAGAGATTGAAAAGTAAAAACAGCACATACGGTACCCATGTTCTTACAACAATGCTGCTATTGCCATATAACTCTGAAATCAATTTAGAACATTTTTTCAAAATCCTGTTCATATAACTGTTCTTCCATAGTGTTTTTGCCTTGATCCTTCTTACCAGGCTGTAATAGAAGAACAGGAAAAGCATATCTGCTATAAATACGGCCGCACCTGCAAGTACCCTGAACCACACAGTATTAGCTAACTCAAAATCCAGAAAAAGCATTGTTGTATAAAATGCCAGACATATCGCAAAAGCTACCAGTGCTCCTGATATAAGACCGACTCCCGTCGGCAGCTTATCAAACTCTGTCAGATGGATTCTTACGTTTCCTTCTTCATCCACTTCCCTTCCCGTCACTACCGTAAGATATATGAATAGAATCACATATAAAATAATTGCCGAAACAGCAAGCACTAACCATTTCCATATATTGGGAACATAATTCTGAAAACCTATATAACCATATGCAAGGGCATCGTCTGCAATGTATGATGCATCCACGCCAATCCATATTTTGATGTTCTCCGGATATGCATAACTATAATCTTTTATAATTCTACGCATCTTTTCTACATCAATATCAGAATTGCTTTCATAAGTCATTTCATCAGGACTATAATATAAATACCGGCTCATTTTTCCGTTCATTTTTCCGCTAAAAACTTCATCAAAGAACATCGCTACATCAAAGTCTTCATCCTGTGTACCGTCTATTGAGTCGTCTATCATATTCGAATAGTATTCCGTATGATTACCCACCGTTTTCTCAATGCAGTATCGTATATTTGTATTATATAAATTGTAATATTCACCATACTGCAAATATTCATCATAATTATACGCAAGATTCTGCATTGCAGTAACCACATTATCACACAGTTTTAAATAGCTTCCCCATTCAGACGTATAGTCCTCAATATTTTTACCCTCGATAGTTTTATATCGGTTAATCAATATATCATAATTCTCGTTCTGCACTTCTTTTGGCGTAGAAAGCGAATTATCTGACACTGTTGAAGTATATATACCCGGAGGCGTCTTCATATAATAGTAATCAGTGGAATATCCATACTGGTTTTCACTGTCAAGTATGGTTATTGTCGTTTGGTCACTCAGGAAATTTTCAGTTTCCTTACTGCCCATGTTATAACTGGAATACTCTAAACCATAACTATCCCATTTCAATAAATCTTTCAAATAATATTTTACCGTTACATACCGTTCCGGCATGGAAGAAGTACGGTCGTTGTATGCAGTTACATCAATAACTTTATTGCCGTCAAATTTTCCGTCAGTTTCCATCTGGCTTCTGATGACTCCGAATCTTACAATGTCTGATACAGCCCTCTCAAAAATAGAACTAAATACATATGAATCCTCATATTCATCATTTTGATTAACGCTGAAAAGCGTATATGTATAGCGTCTATTACCATATAAATCCTGCACAACAACAGATGAGCCTGAAATCACTACCACTAAGGTAACCACTGCAACGGTAATTAACGCATGCTGCAAAAACTGTATTAATCCTCTCACACTTTTTCCGGATTCATTTTTTCTTCTTTTTTTCTTCTTTTCTACACTAAGATTTTTCTCTACGCTTTCATCTTCGTTTGTATTTACATCCTGATTTATTTCAGACATAATTATCATGCTCCTTTCCTATAAACGGAACTTACAGTTCTTAATACTATTGTTTCTCGATTTTGTATCCTACCCCCCACACTACTTTTAAATAACGTGGCTCTTTCGGATTAATCTCAATCTTTTCTCTGATATGCCTGATATGTACAGATACGGTATTGTCCGCACCGATTGCTTCCTCATTCCAGATGCTCTCATAAATCTGAGAGATTGAAAATACCCTGCCGCAGTTCTTCACAAGCAGAAGCAGAATATTGTACTCAATCGGCGTCAATTTAACACTTTCACCATCCACAGTGACCTCTTTCTTATCATCATCAATCATAAGACCGCCCACCTGAAACAAAGCGTTATTTTCAACATTGAGGTTTCCAAGCATTGTATACCGCCTCAGATTAGATTTGACCCTCGCCACAAGCTCCAACGGATTAAAAGGCTTCGTCACATAATCGTCTGCACCGATATTAAGTCCCAGAATCTTATCATTATCCTCTGATTTTGCAGAAATAATAATGATAGGTATACTAGAGTATTCTCTGATTTTTAATGTGGCACGAATACCGTCAAGCTTGGGCATCATCACATCAATAATCAAAAGATGAATGTCTGTTTCCTTTAAAACCTTTATCGCCTGTTCGCCGTCATATGCCTTAAAAATCTGATATCCTTCCTGCAATAGGTAAATCTCTATTGCATCTACAATTTCTTTATCATCATCGCATACCAGAATATTAGCCATCCTTCTCACCTCTTTCGTTAAGATTTCTTAACTGTTATTAAAACAAATAAAAATAAAGGAATTTATACGAAAATTTTTAATTTTTTCTTAATATACTAAAATATGAGTGCAATNCATANTAAAAATNCTTNCATATANTAAGCATTATATAAGTTATATAAGCCCCATAAATGCGCCTAAGTTCCCACGCTTTCCCTGACTGGCCCTGTGTGAAAATAAATAATCAGGATTGCAGCAGGTACAAACATCTGTTACCTGCAGCTTTTCAGGCAGTATNCCCGCTTCCAAAAGGATAATTTCATTAGCTTTCCATAAATCTAACANATATTTTCCGTTGCCNTTCGAATAAAGNAGTTCATCACTCTGACCCGGCTTATGAAATTCATCCTTNAAAGCCTCCGCNACATCTTCACTGACCTCATAGCAATCCCTACAGATAGACGGNCCTATAGCCGCNGTCACATCCTCNGCCTTNGTACCGTATTCCCTGCCCATAGCTTCTATCATATGCTGTCCCATCCTTGCTACTGTTCCCCGCCAGCCGGAATGTGCCAGTCCTATAGCCTTATGCTTCCCATCAACAAAAAAAAGCGGTACACAATCCGCATAAAAAGTNGCAAGCACTATACCATTAACATTAGTAACCAGCCCGTCGATATCCGTATAATCTTTGGGATATAAAATGCCCTTTCCCCTATCTGCATCATCTACTACCCGTATATTGGTTGTGTGCGTCTGGTCTGAGCAGACAATGTCAGATACNGAACANTCAAGNGTTTCGGCAATCCTACGGTAATTTTCATCTACCGCTTCTNTTTCATCCCCTCTTTGATAACTTAGGTTCATGGAAGAATAAATGCCACTGCTCACTCCGCCACGTCTGGTAGAAAACATATGCCGTACAATNCCTGTCTTTTCTAAAATAGGAAAGGTCAGATATTCAACCTCTCCCTTTCTATTCTGCTTNATTTGAAGCCTCGAAGATTTTCTTTTTATATTCGTCAATCTGCCATACCCCTTCCAATATCTAAATATACTCAAATGCATTTTTTATCCATTGTATATCGTCACCGTCGATTGCTACCACATCAAACCGAATAGGCATATCCAATGGACATCGGTGTATCATCCTATAATAATCTGCTACTCTGCATATTTTTTTCTGCTTGCCAATNCCTACTGCTTCCAGTGCACTTCCTTTATCAGAGCCATTCTTTCTGTATTTGACCTCAATAAATAACAGATATTCGCCATCATATCCAATNANGTCTATTTCTCCTCGTCTGCATCTGAAATTCCGTTCCTTTATCCTTATTCCATTCCCTGCCAAATAGATACAAGCTGCCTCTTCTTTTTTTGTGCCGACTTCTCTTGTATTCAATCTCTCTTTCTCTCCGCTTCTAACCTTACACTACATACCCATTTTTCCCTTAATTTTATCCATAGCGTCAACGAATACCAGAATCTCAGCTACAACTTCATATAATTCCGGCGGAATCGTCTCCCCAATATCCAGCCTGGACAGAGTATCTGCAAGTTTATCATCCCTATGTACCGGAACATCCGATTCCTTTGCTTTTTCTATGATTCTCTCTGCTAACGCGCCCTTACCTGATGCAATGACTCTTGGCGCCTCATCATTAGGATCATATTCAAGCGCTATAGCCTGTTTAATCTTATTTTCTCTTTCCTTAGGCATATAAACCTCCGCTTTTCACAGTCTTACAATAAATACAATCTCTGATTTTTATCCTATGCCCTCATATCAAATGAAGTCATACTNAGCACGGAAATATTNTTATTCTGCGCCAGAATTTCCTGCATAATATTGGTATCCTCAGGAGATTCCTCATCCTTAAGCTGAAAATTNGCNTTCATTGCATAGCCACGCTTTTCCAAACGCTCATTCAGAATATGGATGTGCTCCGCAATCAAGTCAAGCGACTCCTCNTCCCTTAGCGTAAAATTAGTATTCACTTTATTCTGACTCTGCTGCATGGTGATATATACATCCATAGGNCCCAGATTTTCCATGTCAAGATGCAGTAAGGCCGTGATATTACCGTCCTTTCTGGCGAGATTTTTCTTATTTGTATATACATACAGATCGCCNTGCGCCTGATTACCGCTCATCATAAGCGGAAGCTGAATATACGGAAAAAGCTGATTCATCTGATTCATAAAATCCACATTATTTTGCAGATTCTGGACACTTTTAGCTCCGGCGCTGTCAGCCTTATCAACCATCTGGAATGCTTCACTTATTTTGGCTGTCTGTTCCCTGATTCTTTCATAGAGCTGCTCTACTTTCTCTTTTACAGCCGCTTCCTCAGGTTCNAACANCCANTCNTTCGTCATTTGNGTCTGTAACAAATTGTGAAACTCCTTACTTCCGAAAAGTTCTTTGACTGACTCGTGAAAACTGCTGTCTGCTACATTAGAATGCCCTGAAAGCAGCTCGCTTATCTGAGAAAGTGTTTCCTTAGGGGAAAGATTACCCTTCCCAATCTGCTCAGCCGTCTCTGTGTCCGCACCAAGTTTCTTTATCATGCTTTCAAGTTCTTTCCACGATTCCTGTGAAACCGAAGCCTTAGCCGGTTCCGCAAGTTCCTGTGGCAATCTGCCTTCCTCTGCGATTATGACCTTGCCTTCCTGCGTTTGTGAATTAACCGTCTTCGTTCCATCTTCCCCTGATGCTTCTGATTCGATTAGTTCTCCCTTTGCAGCTTCATTCATTGCCTGAGCGTCTTTTGACAGTGTTTCCCGTTCTGCTTCCGAGATTTTTCCATCTGTCATATTCTGCAATAGCGAAGACTCCCCGTTCACTGCTCCCGCATTCTCCCCGCCGATAAATGCTTTGATAATCTGTCCATAAAAGGCAACTGCATCAGCTTCCCTGCCTTCCGATAACAATTCCATATAAGTCTGTGGAATTTCCTCCATAATCTGATCAGCGCTTTGTATAATCTGATGCGCGTTGTTCTTATATAATTCAAACTGCTCAATGTTAATCTCAGATATAGGCATTCCCAGACGAACCATCTGCATGATGGACGAAGGATTGGCATTAGGAAANTCTACCAGTTGTCTGTTCACATAGGCAATTGAATCTCTGTCAATCGGAAGTCCTTCCTGCATCATATCGGATACCATTTTCATATTTTCCGAAGTCCTGGAAAGCCCGGCAGCGGATAATGCTTTCAAAATCGTAGCTTCATTTGCCATATTGGCATAAAGCGGAGTCAGCGAAAGCAATGAGCCGTTATTGGTTTTCACCTCGAAACTCATATTCTGTCCAAGCGCTATATTTATATCCCTCTCAAGTCTGGCAGTAAGAACGGTTTCCGAGTCAAGCGCAATCTGCACCGTATTACCGTCTTTTCCGATCACTTCACCCTGAACAGTCTGACCGGGAGCNACATTGCGCATTTCGTTCATGGCCTTGTAGTTTTTCTCTCCCGTTGTCATCACTGACGGCTGTCTGACAGTATCCGCCTGTTTGATATTCTGATTTGATGACTTAAAAATATTTCCCAGATTCAATTATAGACCTCCGTTCATTCAACAAAATGTGTAATAAAGGATTTCCTGTGGATAGGACAAGGACCGTATTTTTTCAGTGCCTCAATATGCATCTGCGCGCCATAACCCTTATTGGAAGCGAAGCCGTATTCCGGAAAAACGCTGTCATACTGTACCATCAGCCGATCCCTCGTCACTTTTGCCACAATACTTGCAGCCCCTATGGAAATACTCTTCGCATCCCCTTTGATAATCGGNACCTGCTTAATAGACACCTGCGGTATGGTAACTGCATCATTTAGCAGTAAATCAGGTATNACTGACAGCTTGGAAATTGCTTCACGCATNGCCTCATAGGTTGCCTGCAAAATATTGATCTCATCAATCCGCTCAGGCGTATTATAACCTATTCCCACTGCCACAGCCTTATCCATAATCACATNATAAAGCTCCTCTCTCTTTTTTTCGGAGAGTTTCTTAGAATCATTGATATATAAAATATCACAATTTTTGGGTAAAATAACAGCGCCTGCNACTACAGGACCTGCAAGCGGTCCTCTGCCAACTTCATCTATTCCGCATATATAAGAATATGCATCATATTTTTTCTCATAAAANTTNANNTTTTCAGAGCGCTCAACTTCAATTAAGTATGCATCAAGACGCTTTTTTNCTGCCNTAACAGCCTGTATGACNCCGCTTCTTTCATCNTTCTCATAAACCGATAATAATTCAGGCAGCTTCATATAATCCGCTGCCTGTAAATTCTTCTTTATCTCCTGTATTGATTCTGCCATATGNCNATNCCTCTATGTATGCCTTCCTCATTAANGCTNNNGNAANNCTGTCTNANNGTTTTATCTGTGCTTTATAAAGCCAAATTTATCAAAAGGCCATATTCTAAGCCANGCCCTGCCGATAATATTATCTNTTTTGATATTTCCTACGGATGGGTCTCTGCTGTCGGAACTGTTATTNCTNTTATCNCCCATTACGAAATACTCATCATCACCAAGCGTAATCGGTTCATACGCCCTTCCGGGATTCTCAATGACTTCTTTTCCGTATCCTTCTTCCAGAATTTCATCATTAATATAAATATTTCCCTCTTCATCTATATAGATTGTCTCCCCCGGCATTCCAATAATACGCTTGATATAAAACTTATGTTCTTCATGCAGAAAAGGGAATACAATAATATCATAACGCTCCGGGTCCTTAAATTTATAAGTTATCTTATCCACTATCAGATTATCATGGTCGCTGAGTTTCGGTTCCATAGAGCTTCCGCTTACTTCTGTNCTNTGTCCCACAAANTGAATTACCAAATATGTCAGACACAGCACCACAAGAAGATATAAACTGGTGCTCAATATTTCACGCAATATCTTTTTCATCGTAGATTACCTCCNCCGTATCCTTTTTAAGCTAATTCTCTTGACCATCGTTCTGACCGGTACTTAATGGCTCTCTTGGTCTTTCCAATGTAATTCTTCCGATTCTTCCGCTTCTGAAGTCATCCAAAAGAAGGGACGCACCCTTCTCATAATCGACCTCACCGCCCTTTTTATAACACATTCTGCTANTACAGATATTATCTAAAATCTGAAGCGGCTCTGTAGTTCCTTCCGGCAGTCCATAACGCTCAAAAAGTTCTNTTNTATAGTNTACCACTAAATAGGTAATCAAGTCTATTGCCAGTTCAGTCATTTGTACAANTTCATCATTCATGGAACCTATAAATGCCAGATTTCTTCCCACNTCCTGATTTTCAAACTTAGGCCANAAGATACCCGGNGTGTCTAAGAGTTCTAACTCCTTACTCAGACGTATCCATTGTTTCCCCTTTGTNACGCCCGGTTTATTACCTGTTTTCGTGCATGCTTTGCCGGCATACGAATTAATAAAAGTAGATTTTCCCACATTGGGNATACCCGCCACNATTGCCCTCACCGGTCTGTTTACAATACCTCTTTGTCTGTTCCGTTCCATTTTTTCACGGCAGACCTCCCTGACCGCAGGCTGAATNGCCTTAATNCCGGCTCCGGTCTTGGAATTCATTTCCAGTACAGTATAACCTTCCTGCTTGAAATATTCCATCCACTCTTTATTGCATCTTGCATCTGCCAAATCAGATTTATTCAGCAGGACAAGCCTTGACTTATTTTTTCCAAGNTCATCAATATCCGGATTGCGGCTGCTTATAGGTATNCTGGCATCCAATAACTCTATGACCAGATCAACCAGCTTAATATTTTCCTGCATCATACGCTTCGCTTTCATCATATGACCGGGATACCATTGATAATTCATTTAACAACCACACTCCTTTCACAGGTTCACTCTATAAGCCCCATTTCACTTTCGTCATGTTTAAAACGAAACCAGGCCTGCCCTATAATATTCTCCTTCTTAATCGCNCCNATATTACCTGAACGGCTGTCTTCACCATTATTACGGCTGTCTCCTAAGACAAAATATTCATCTACTCCCAACGTTATTTCATTTTCNGCAATACCGGGATTAGCTATCTTATCAAAGTCTTCACTTTCTTCAAGCATNTCACCGTCTACATAGACCCTGCCGCCTATGATTTGTACGGTTTCACCCGGTAAGGCAACCACCCTTTTTACATAATAATGTGTCTTCTGATTGCCGTTTGGAAGAAATACGACGATATCTCCTCTTTTCGGAGAAGTAAAATTATAGATAAACCGATTTATTAAAATTTCCTGTCCGTTATACAGGGCAGGTTCCATCGAATCCCCAATCACGCTGGTTCTCATTCCGACGAAATAGGTAATTGCAAACGCGATAAAAATAACGACAAACGTACTGAATATCATTTCAAATATTTCCTGTACATGTTCAGGCTTTAATTTCTTCTCTTTCTGATAAAACTGCAGTCCTTTTCTTCTCCTAAACAAACCAATACCTCTTCATTATAATTCGCTTGACTTATTTTCCCTATCTAAAAAACTATAATCTAAAACAGCTACCTCAAATCGCTTTAAGGTAACTGTCCAGATTAACTCCTATTTTACCACTTCTTTAACTTTAGCTCTCTTACCAACACGGTCTCTCAAGTAGTTTAATTTAGCACGTCTTACTTTACCTCTTCTTACTACTTCAACCTTCTCTACATTCGGAGAATGAAGAGGCCATGTTTTCTCAACGCCTACTCCGTTTGATAATTTTCTTACGGTAAAAGTTTCTCTATTGCTTCCGCCCTGTCTTTTTAAAACAATGCCTTCAAAAACCTGAATTCTTTCACGGTTTCCCTCTTTAATCTTTCCGTATACTTTAACCGTATCACCTACGTTAAACTCCGGAACCGTCTCTTTTACCTGAGCTGCTTCGATTTCTTTAATAATCTCGTTCATATAACTTTGCCTCCTATTTAAATGGATGTTCGTAATACGTTTTGTAACAGAGGACCATCTTTTTCACAACATTAATAATTTATCATATTGTTGTGGTAAATGCAAGTCTTTTTTATGAGTTTACCCCGTTTTTCCACATTCCCCGGATTCCTGACGAAGTTTCCATTTCTCATATAAATCGGGACGAAGCCTTTTCGTCCTCTCTATAGACTGTTCAAACCTCCACTTGTCTACTTTAGCGTGGTCTCCCGAAAGTAATATTTCGGGAACTCTCCTGTCCATCCAGACCTCCGGGCGCGAATATTGAGGATATTCCAGTAAATCATTATGAAAGGATTCCGTCGTTGCCGACTCTTCATTATGCAGCACTCCCGGAACAAGTCTTGATATGGAGTCAATCATCACCATAGCAGGCAGTTCCCCTCCTGTCAGTACATAGTCTCCTATCGAAACATAGTCCGTAACGATTTCTTCTAAAACCCGCTCGTCAATTCCTTCATAATGACCGCAAAGGAATATCAAATCTTCCTCTTTCGCAAATTCCTTTGCCATTTCCTGATTGAAAGTCCTGCCTTGAGGCGTGACATATATAACTCTGGCTCTGTGCATAGAATTTCCGGTTTTATTTTTTACTGCTTCATTTTTATCGATTGCTTCAGCTACTGCCAAATATGCATCATAAACAGGCTGTGCCTGCATCAGCATTCCGGCGCCGCCTCCATAGGTATAGTCATCTACTTTTCCATGCTTATCAGTCGTATAATCTCTGATATTAACAGCTTCTATGGTAATAAATCCTCGTTCGAGCGCTTTCCCAAGTATGCTGGTACTAAGTCCCTGCATGACCATCTCCGGAAAAAGCGTCAATATATGAAAGTTCATCNGTATCCTCCCGTATNAGGATAGTGNGNNTGGGAAATGAGCATGNTCTTTTATGATAACAGTCCATCCATAATNTGAACCGTCATTACAGCNGCTTCCATATCCACATTCAGTATGCATTCTTTAATAGCCGGCAGAAGCGCTTCTTTTCCATCCGTCATCTCTACTATATANACATCATTTGCCCCTGTTGCCAATACATCCTTTAAAACNCCAAAAGGTCTGCCGTCTTCCGTATTGACCTGCATCCCAATCATATCGGCAATGAAATACTCNTCNTTTTTAAGTTTTACCGCATTNTCNCTTGNTACNAGAAGTTTGGCATTNTTATATTTTTCAACNGCTTCTATGGAATCTAAGCCGTTAAATTTCAGAATAACATATTTTTTAAAANAACGAACACTATCTATTTCTATAGTCTGCCGGCTTTTTCCATCATCCAGAGTGACTTCCTTTAATTTATTGAAACGCCTTGCATCATCTGTAGTCGGAAAAACCTTTACCTCGCCGTGNANCCCATGAGTCTGCGTAATAACGCCGATTTGCAATTCAGATATCATGATTTCCTCCAAAAAAGGTAAAAACAGCCTCACGAAAANTCTCATGAGGCCGCCTGATTAAATAATTTCTACATCAACTCTCTTATTGTCTTTGGATGATGCTGCCTTTACCACTGAGCGGATTGCTTTTGCAATACGTCCCTGTTTTCCAATGACTTTTCCCATATCGGTTGCTGCAACATGAAGCTCTATAGTAATATTCCTTCCGTCTTCCTTTTGGTTTACAACAACTTCATCCGGATTATCAACAAGCGCCTTTGCAATTACTTCAACTAATTCTTTCATAATCCACCTCCAAAAGTGTATTAACNAGTTTCGTTCCTACTTCTCGATTATTCCAGCATTTTTAAAAATCTTGTTAACAATTTCTGTAGGCTGTGCGCCGTTTGCNAGCCACTTCTTAGCTGCTTCTTCATCTACNTTATAGGTACTTGGATCTGTGTTAGGATCGTAGGTTCCGATTTCATCGATACATCTGCCGTCTCTCGGAGATCTTGAATCTGCTACTACAATTCTGTAAAAAGGAACTTTCTTCTTTCCCATTCTTCTTAATCTGATTTTTACTGCCATTTTTCTGCCTCCATTGTAAAAAATATTTTTATTTGTTTTATTTGAATAGAAAGTATACCTGACAGATATCTCTCTAAACTTCACTGATTAACTTAAAACGGGAGTTTACCCATGCCGCCAAACAATCCGCGCCCCCGCTTACCTCCAAGCATACCGGGCATCTGTTTCATCATCTTCTGTGACTGCTCAAACTGCTTAATGAACCTGTTCACCACACTGATATCGACGCCTGCCCCCTTCGCAATACGATGCTTCCTGCTCGGATTAAGCAGCTTGGGATTCTGCCTTTCCTTAGGAGTCATACTTAAGACGATAGCCTCCATTCTGGCAAGCTGTTTCTCATCTATCATGGATTCAATATCGCCCATCTGCTTACCCATGCCCAGCATACCGAGTATACTGGATATACCGCCCATGTTCCGCATCTGCTTCATGCTTTCCAGATAATCTTCAAAGTCAAACTTGCCCTTTTTCATCCGGTCAGCCATCTGCTTTTCTTTATCTTCATCAATGTCTATGTTCTGCTGCGCTTTCTCTATCAGAGTCAGAACATCGCCCATCCCCAGAATACGGTTTGCCATACGGTCCGGATAAAACTGCTCCAAATCCGAAAGCTTCTCACCCATACCTACATACAGAATAGGCTTACCTGTAACGGCTTTGACGGATAATGCAGCACCGCCTCTGGAATCGCCATCCATCTTAGATAAGATGACTCCGTCAACGCCTACTTTTTCGTCAAAATCCTTAGCGACATTGACTGCATCCTGACCGGTCATGGCGTCCACAACAAGCAAAGTCTGATGGACTTCCACGTTTTCTTTAATTTCCTGCAGTTCCGCCATCATTTCTTCATCAATATGAAGGCGTCCTGCCGTATCAAGAATAACAACATTGTGCCCATTCTTCTGTGCATGTTCCATCGCCGCTTTGGCAATATCTACGGGCTTGTGATTCTCACCCATAGTGAAAACGTCTACCTGCTGTTTCTCTCCATTTATCTGTAACTGCTTGATTGCCGCCGGTCTGTATACATCACAGGCAACAAGCAACGACTTCTTACCTTTTAATTTAAGCTTACCGGCTATTTTCGCCGTTGTGGTCGTCTTACCGGCACCCTGTAAGCCGCACATCATTATGACGGTAATCGCTTTACCGGGCTGCATCTGGATTTCCGTCGTATCCGAACCCATGAGGTTTACCATCTCTTCATTAACGATTTTGATAACCATCTGTCCCGGATTCAACCCATTTAAGACATCAGCCCCTACAGCTCTCTCTTCTACGGATTTAATGAACTGCTTTACGACCTTGAAGTTAACGTCTGCTTCTAACAGCGCCATTTTAACTTCTTTTAGGGCGGTTTTAACATCTTCCTCCGTCAAGCGGCCTTTGCTTCTTAAGTTCTTAAATACATTCTGCAATTTGTCGGTTAAGCTTTCAAATGCCATATATGACCTCTATAATTCTTCCATAATCTTTGCCGATATCTGCCGCACTTTCCGGCAGTATTCTGATTTATCTATTATTTCATTCTGTTCAAAGAGTCCGGTCAGTTCATCGATTTCCCGAATCCGCTCTTTCATTTTCATGAATCTGGAGACAAGTCCTAATCTGCTTTCATATTCCATAAGCGCCTTATCGCACCGCTTCACTATATCATGTACACCCTGTCTGCTGATTCCCTGCTCCGCAGCGATTTCCCCAAGAGAAAGATTTTCATAAACTATTTCTTCATATATCTGTCTCTGGCGCTCTGTAAGTAATTCTCCATAAAAATCATACAGCAAACCCTGTTCTACGATTTTCTCCATGATTCTCCCCCGATGGGTATCTAAAGTTTATACTCAACATGTGATATTCTACTATAATAAAAATAGGGTGTCAAGTATTTTTTCTTGACACCCAAAATACTTTGTATATACCAGGAAAAAGAATAAATAATCAGTATAAACCTCTTGAACCACGCCACCTAATATGCTATATTAGAAACAGGAAAAGCCATAGAAGCGGCTCTACCCTAGAAAATAACAAGCTTAATGCTTTATAGCATCAGCCGTCACTATTCGCAGTAGTGGCGGCTATTTCTTTCCCTTAAAGATTGCATAGCACAAACTTATAAGGGCAACGACAAATATACAGAATTGGAACAAGTCCGCATATGTAACATTCATCGGCATCGCCCTCCTTTCTTTCGTCTGGAGGGTTGCCCCTCCGAAATGGAGGGTAAAAGCCGCCTTTGGCTCTATGGTTTTTCCATATTATCAATATAACATAATTTCATAAACGTAACAAGAACTTTTATATTACTGCTGATGCTTTATCTTTATCAATGATAAATCTTCCAGCTTCTGCAAAGTATTGGTCATACTCAGAGCTATCTCTATCAACAACGCTTACCATCTTTACTGTTCTTTCCCTAAAAATCTATCTTCCGCATTATCTTCTTTTGTGATCCTTTCATCTTCCATTATTTCTGGGATCTTAAGCGTATTT
>JAAUZS010000120.1 GCA_014804495.1 Lachnospiraceae bacterium | reverse complement strand
GAACGATGAGGTTCTGGAGCTGAAACATTTTATTGATGAGATTACCGGCACGATGTCGGACATCAATAACAATATCAGCGATTGTTCCGCAGGCATCTCCGATATTGCCAAAAAGACAACGGATGTTGTTGACCTCACGGCTGAAGCCTTTCGTAAAACGTCAAGCGAGAAGGTTTTCGCACGGCAGCTGTCGGACATTACCTCGCAGTTCCAGTTGTAGGCACAAAAAATTCGTGAGCAGAAAGAAGCGCCGGGGGATGCAGGGCAACAGACATTTAGGGAGAGTCATTTTGTCCTAAAAGATTACAAACACATTTGACAATACTTCTCTGAAGCAAAGAAAACATCCCATGTGAAATGCAACAACAGGAAGAAAAAGGCGGAATACATGCGAAGTACATGCGAAGTACATGAGGATTCCGCGTAATAGTAGTAGAAAATAAAAATAATAGAGGATAGGATTATGTATCAATTATTAATCGCACAATTAAAAGCGCTGACAGAGGACAATCCCTACCGGATTTCGAATCTTGCGAATGCGAGCGCGTTGATTTATGATAGTCTGGAGCAGGTTAATTGGGTAGGATTTTACATAATGCAGGATGGCAAACTGATTCTCGGACCATTTCAGGGAAAAGTGGCGTGTACTCAGATTGAGGTGGGAAAGGGGGTCTGCGGTACTGCTGTGTCTACAGGTAAGACACAACGTGTTGATGATGTCCACCTGTTTGAGGGGCATATTGCCTGCGACAGTGCCTCCAATTCTGAATTGGTGATACCTGTATATAAGGATGGGGAGATATTTGGTGTTCTGGACATTGACAGCCCTATAAAAGGACGCTTCAGTGAGGAAGACCAGGCGGGGATGGAAGCGTTGGTGAAGGAACTTGAAAAGGTACTGTGAGCGCTTTGTGTTGGTTTCGATGCACCAATTTTTCACACGCTATCTATAAAGGTAAAGGCAGATGACAGGCTTTCCAGTAAACGCTCTGCAATAGGGGTAAATACCTGATATTTTTTCCAGATTAGATATATTTGCGTTTCAAGCGTGGGGGTAAGAGGGCGAAAGACAAGTCCGCTGCCGGGATTTGTATCAATCAAATGTTCAAAAGTTAAAAGATAGCCGAGTCCTTCTTTTACAAAAAGTGAACCATTATAAGACAGGCGAAAAGAACCCTCAAGGCGCAATTTATCCATGTTGTTACCGCACCACTTGGAAATGTCGTTGTTCCATCCCTGCTCGGAACAAAACAGAGGGAGTCCGATTAAATCATCTACGCAGACAGCGTCTTTTTTCGCCAATAAACAATCTTCCGGCATGACAATGCCCCATAAATCAGCATTAGGAAATGTTAAATATTGATATTTCGCAGTATTGGGTTCCTGCGCCAACACAGCAAAGTCAATGATACCTTTATCCAGTTTTTCTGTAACTTGTTCCGTGTCTCCGCTGGTGATATGATAGTGAAAGTCAGGGTAAGTTTCTTTGAATTTTTTGATTGCGGCGGCGAGGTATCTGATCTGGTAAGATTCCGCCAGACCGAAATAAACGTCGCCGCCCAGAACATCATCCAANGTGAGAAATTCCGTTGTGATCTTATCAGCCATTTTTATCAGGTCTTCCGCTCGTTTACGCAGTAAAATACCTTCCTCGGTGAGCTGTATGCTGAAGCTGTGGCGTGTGAACAGTTTTTTACCAAGTTCATCTTCAAGAGCTTTCAGCTGCTTGGAGAGTGTGGGCTGGGTAACGTGAAGCAATTCTGCTGCNCGGGTCATATTTTCCTCTCTTGCCGCTGCAAGAAAATATCTCATGGTTCGAAGTTCCATATCGTTCTCCTGTGACATTCCAAAAATTCATATCATGATATAAATTATAGCCATTGGCAATATNAAAATCAAGGGGATATAATACAAACATAGCAGGAAANAATGAAAAAAACGATGTANAAAGAAAGAGAGGTATATGTAAAATGGCTGATACTGTAAAACTGGAATTAATAAATGAATGGGATAAGACTTTTCCGAAGAGTGAAAAGGTGAACCACCGTAAGGTGACATTTCATAACCGCTATGGATTTACACTGGCGGCAGATCTTTATGAGCCTAAAGAGGCTGAGGAAAAGTTGNCGGCTATTGCAGTATGCGGACCTTTTGGCGCAGTAAAGGAGCAGGCAGCAGGNCTNTATGCCCAGACAATGGCAGAGCGCGGTTTCCTTACGATTGCATTTGATCCCTCTTTCACGGGAGAAAGCAGTGGGGAACCACGGTATATGGCGTCTCCCGACATCAACACCGAAGATTTTCAGGCGGCTGTAGATTTTCTTTCCGTGCAGGACAATGTTGATCCGGAGAAAATCGGAATTATCGGAATCTGCGGCTGGGGCGGTCTGGCTCTGAATGCTGCTGCGCTGGATACCAGAATTAAGGCAACCGTAGCGTCTACCATGTATGATATGACCCGTGTCAATGCAAACGGATATTTTGACGCTGAGGATTCCGCTGATGCAAGATATGAAAAGAAAAAGGCTATGAACGCGCAAAGAATTACTGATTATAAAAACGGCAGCTATACATTAGGCGGCGGCGTTGTCGATCCGCTTCCGGAGGGCGCCCCTTTCTATGTGGCAGACTATTATGATTATTATAAAACTGACCGTGGNTATCATAAGCGTTCCCTCAATTCTAATGGGGGCTGGAATGCAATTGGCTGTATGTCCTTTATGAACCAGCCAATCCTTAAATACAGCAATGAAATCCGCAGCGCTGTTCTGGTGATGCATGGAGAAAAGGCGCATTCCTGCTATTTTAGCCGCGATGCATTTGCCGCTATGGTGAAGGATAATCCTTATGCGGATAATAAAGAACTGCTGATCATTCCGGATGCTGTCCATACCGACCTGTATGATGGAGGCGGAAAAAACGCAATCCCGTTTGATAAGTTGGAGCAGTTTTTTGAAAANAACATGAAATAAGTATGGGATTGGAGGNAACAACTATGCGTATTTTGGTATTGAACGGAAGNCCNCGCCCNAAGGGCANTACAAAGCAGATGATTGATGCNTTNCGGGAAGGNGCGGANTCTGCNGGNCATCNGGTGGATGTNNTNGATGTATGTAAGAAAAAGATTGCNGGNTGTCTGGCATGCGAATACTGCCATACAAANGNAAANGGCNNTTGTGTGCAGAAAGATGATATGCANGAGGTNTATTCNCTGNTGNNNGAGNCAGAGATGCTTGTNATTGCTTCGCCNATNTANTATCACGGNATNTCNGGNCAGNTAAANTGTNCTCATTGACCGNTTNTATTCTGCNGCNTATCCNAGAAAGCCGCGCAATCTGAAAAAAGCAGCNATGATNTTAAGNTCCGGNGATCCTAATATGTANGATGGCGCGATGTTTTCATANAANGGAGATTTTCTGGGATATCTTGGTCTTGANGATATGGGAGTGTTTACNNCNNATGGNNNGGAGAACGGTTCTGANGTNAAATTAAGCGAACTAAGAGATTTNGGGATGTCNCTAAAATAAAACNATTGGCAGAAAAAGTAGAATATCAAGTAAATCTTATAAATAAAGACTTTCGGAACATTCAGTGTGTACGAAAGCCTTTATTTTTTAAATCAAGAGACCNGTGCCTATGCATGAAGTTGGAACATGGTGTTTGACCAAAGAAAGCCTCCGGCTCGCACCGGAGGCTGGTAAACAATGTTTCTCTGCCGCACATTGTGAAACGTTTTTGAATAAACAGTGTTTCATTACCGCACACCGTAAAGCGTCTTACAACTTTNTTATATGCAGAAAATGAGAAAAAAGNAATGACATTTTTTTGAAAAATTTTTGCNGCATTTAAGGATTATTTAATAATTTGGACTCTATAATAAGTGCACAATAAGAAACATGNAGAAAGGAGCAGAATTATTAGTATGATGTACTGGCGATTACTGAAAAAGGATTTAAAACGAAAAAAGACAATGAATGCAATAATGATTACCTTCATCATCCTTGCCGCAATGTTCGTTGCAAGCAGTGCGAATAATATGATTACGGTTGCAACTGCCTTAGATGAGTATTTGGAAATGGCTGATGCGCCTGATTACTGGTATGCTACGGGATATGAAGANGAAGCTGAGCGTTTAGGNCGATTTACTGAGGAGAANGGNTATGGGCTGACCACCACAAGGCTCATTCAGATTGACTCGCAGGATGTCAGCATAAGCGGTGAAACATTTGATTACGGCAATACNCTCACACTTTCCCGTATCAGCGGCACAAAAATATTTGACAGATACGGAAATGAGATTACCCATGTCAATGACGGGGAAATGTATGTTACTGCTGAGGTTTTTAACTCGTATAAGAACAATTTTTATGAGGGTTGTAAAATTGTGATTGATTCAGACGGAGTGAAAAAAGAGTTTACACTCAAGGGCTATATGAAGGATGCGCTCTTTGGCTCAGGTATGGCAGGTGTGACCCGGTTTATTATAGGAGACAGCGATTTTCAGTTTTTTGATGATGAAAACTGCCCGGTAATCTTTTCGCTTGCTGTCTATGCTGATGATTCGTATGAGGATAAGTTTAATAATTTTAACCTGAAAAGCACCCTGAGTGTTGACCGCTCCACAATCAAAATTATGTATATAATGGATATCCTTATTTCGGCGGTTATACTTATTGTCAGCATATGCCTTATATTGATTTCAATGGTTATTCTGCGATTCACTATTAATTTTACGGTAACCGAGGAATTCCGTGAAATAGGCGTGATGAAAGCGATTGGAATCCCGAATGAAAAAATCAGGGGGCTTTACATAATAAAATATCTTGCAATATCAAGCATAGGTGCGGCAGTGGGCCTTTTCTTAAGTTTCCCGTTTGGCAGTCTTTTGTTGGAAAGCGTATCGAGAAACATAATTATCTCAGGGAAAAATAAATACTTCCTAAACATTATTTTTGCAGCAGCCACGGCAGCAGTAGTGGTAATATTCTGTTATTTATGTACGGGGAAAATCAAGAAGTTTTCGCCCATTGATGCAATCAGGAACGGTGAAACAGGTGAACGCTATTCTAAAAAGAGCTTCATACGGCTTTGCAGCTCGCGCCTTGGACCGGTGCCTTTTATGGCATTTAATGATATTTTCAGCGGAGTAAAAAAGTATATTTCTATGATTATGATTTTTACTCTCGGAATACTGCTTATAATAATACCCATAAATACAATAAATACACTGAAATCTGACAAGCTTGTCACATCATTCAGTATGGCGGACTGCGACATGGTTATTTCTCAGGATGCATTACTTACAGCGTCAGGATATAATGAAGAGATGATTTTTGAGAAGCTTGATGAGCTTCAAAAAATACTTGAACAGAATAATATAGAAGCTGATGTTTTTCAGGAAATACTGTTTCGTTTTAATATTTCACATGGGGATAAAAGCTGCTCTTCCCTGGCTTTTCAGGGAAAGGGAGCGGTAACGACCGATATGTACACATATATTGAGGGTACTCCGCCGCAGAATGAAAAAGAGGTTGCAATTTCCTATATTATCGCGGATAAAATCGGAGCGGAAATAGGAGATGAAGTTATAATTGAAATGGGCGAAGAAAAAAGGAAGTATATCGTAAGCGCTCTTAATCAGAGCATGAACAATATGGGCGAAAGCATACGCTTTTATCAGGATGATGATATTGATTACAGACTTGCAGCAGGCTGTTTTGGCTTACAGATTATATACAAAGATAACCCTGATAAAAAGACTTTTGAAGAAAGATATGAGCTCCTTAAAAAGGAATATCCTGATCAGGGCGCTTATACGGCGGGCGAATATATAAGCTATATGATGGGTGATATTGCGGGACAGTTTGAAGGCGTAAAAAGACTTATTCTTGCAATAATTATCTGCATAAATATTCTGGTTTCGGTACTTATGGTGAGGAGCTTCATTGCAAAGGAAAAAGGAGAAATAGCTGTGCTTAAGGCAATAGGATTCAAAAATTCCTCACTTGTGGCATGGCAGACAATGCGTATCGGACTTGTACTGTTTATTTCAATTATTATCGGCACGATAGTTTCGACGCCGCTTACAAAGCTTTCGGTTACTCCGATATTCCATATGATGGGCGCATACAGCATTGAATATGATATCGTGCCTATGGATGTGTACTTTGTTTATCCGCTTACGGTGCTTGTTGCGACAGTGCTTGCCGCTGCAGCGGGGGCGGTGCTTTTGAGGAAGATTGGGGCGGCGGATACGGCGAGTGCGGAGTAAGGCAGATTGTTTCAGACGACCGTTGGACAAGATAGACAAATCAACGCAGGGCACGCTTGCGCTGCATTGTCGCTCGTAGCGGTACGTAAGGCTGCAAAATACGCAGCCTAAGTACCGACGGCTCCATAGCACCCTGCTTATGATATTGTCTATCTTGTCCAACTACTCTTTGGAAACTGCGGGGTGGCAGAGTGCGCAGCTATAAACTTCGCAGGGCAGATTGCACAAAATGTTCGCGAAGTGCCTTGCGGAGGAATATGAGATTTTCTTAATATTCCGCCCTATACCCAGCAATTTCGGGACACGGATGTCCCGAAAAGCCCGCACTGAGCCCGGACGGCGAATTGCGGGCGGTTGCGTCCGTCATTCACAACATTCCCGGAATATTTAGAAAATCCATATTCCGAAGTCAGGCGCGAGGGAACATTTTGTGCAATCTGCCCTCACAGCCTATAAAATGCACTTTTTAACCTTGAATTCTGATAGAATAGAAGGTTTAGCAAATAGAAAAGGAGAACAAATCAT
>JAAUZS010000119.1:39013-44718 GCA_014804495.1 Lachnospiraceae bacterium | reverse complement strand
CTCCGTCAACTTCAACAGTTTTTTCATATACGCCGCCGTTTGCCAAAATGGTTTTCTCGCTGGCAGGATTGTCAGGATGACAGGTAATCATCACTTTTTTAAGTCCCAGCTTTTTTGCGTTTTCTAAGTTCAGCCGCAGCATCTCCTTTGCATAACCCTTTCCGCGCTCGCAGGGCCTTATGGTATAACCTATGTGTCCACCCCAGAGACCAAGGATAGGATGTTGAATATGATGCCGCAGATCAATGATGCCGACGATTTTTTTATCGGTTTCCCGCAAAGCCAGATAGACGTTTGACGGAACGCGCCCTTCACAAACATTTTCCGGGAACTGGTTCAGATACACGTATTTAATCCAGTCCTCCACACGGTCGTAGTTTTCCAACTGNGAACAACCGGCAAAACTGTCCGCATCTTCTACTTGTTCAATTTCTGTACGAAAACGGGTAAGATCTTGTGCATAGTCGGACGTGGGGGAAATCAAAATTAATTTTTCCATAAGTAATCACCTCTGTTTCCACAGTTTATCAGACTTGNTTCAAATAGCGCCCTTAATTCTTGTAAAAAGCGAAAAGAGAGAGGTATAACCGGAAAAATTGAAGTTTCAGCTTATGAAAAGAATGGAAAAATCTTCCTACAGATTACCAATTTATGCGATAACTTATCCGAAATTAATATTTTACGTCAATGAATCAGAAATGCCATACTTATTTACAAAATCTTCTGCCGGAATCGGACGGCTGTAATAGAATCCCTGTATCGTATCACAGCCATAAGAAGCAACNAGCTCAAGCTGCTTCTGATTCTCTATTCCCTCAAATACAANCTTGTAATTAACATCATTTAACATGGTAATCAGTGATTTGACAACGGCGCGACCCTTTTCGGTATTTAATGAGTCCCGNGCAAATACGCCATCAANCTTGANGACATCTGCAGGGATATTGGCAATCTGGTTCAGNGAGGAATAGCCTGCCCCAAAATCATCAACACTAATCCGAAATCCTTCTGACCTGAGACTGCTTATGGTCTCAACAATGCTTGAGAGGTCATTGACAAAGGTAGATTCCACCAATTCAAACTCAATCAGGTCAGGCTCNATCTGATACTTCTTTTGAAGCTNAAAAATCTTNTCCNCAAACTTANGNCTGGTAAATTCCTGCTTTGAAACATTAACAGATATGGCATATACCTTTTTCCCTGCATCCAGACACTGCCGNTGGAATGCAAATACCTTCTCAATCATGATCTTATCCAGCCGGTCGATCAGACCAATGCTCTCAAGAACCGGAACAAAACTCCCGGGCATGATAATGCCGCCCTTCCCATCACGCATTCGCACAAGAGCTTCCCCGCCTACAACACAATTNTTTGAAACAGATACCTTAGGTTGAATATATAGTTCTATGCCGCCATTTACGGACGAATGCATAAACATATTTGACATATGCATATTTTCATAATGTGCTTTACAGTTGTTTTCGGTAAATACCCGGCAATTAGTATTAAACATACCCTTAATCGCCTTTTTNGCAAGATTAGACCTATCTGTTGCCATTCGGACATCAACATTACTATCCTCATAAAAATAGATTCCGATATACACATGATTATANACCAGNGGGTAACGGGTAGAAAGCATAGATTCAAATTCATGGCTCTTCTGTGTCAGATAGGATATAAAATCCTCCTTGGACATGGCTGTCACATCATAGATACCTCGAAATTGGTCAAACCCCATACCATACGCCGCACGGCAGAGCGGTTCGNTAATAAAGAAAAAGGAAGCTATGTCCTCCATTACGCGGTCGCCTTCCTGCATACCNTAAAAATCATTAATATATTTGAAATTACTGATATCCAGAGCGATAAAAGCCAGCATCTCTTCACCGGCCTCAACTAATGAAATGGCTTTATTGATAAANTTATTATTTCCGGATTGGATGGTATAAAAGTTATCCATTTGCACCTCTCATAGCCTAAGAAGTATCCATTAATACTTACACCTTTATTTTACTCTTTTATTGCTATTTGCTCAACTCTATTTTCACATTTTTTACATAAAAACATAACTGCTTAGAGCTTCTCCGGTTCCGGATATTCCACNCCGAAAGTATCNACTGTAACAGTTTTAATTTGCTGGTCTTCTAAGGGACGGTCATTGTAATCAGTCGCTGTCTCGGCAATTTTATTAACATTTTCCATNCCTTCTGTCACCTTTCCAAANGCCGCATAAGCGCCGTCNAGATGNGGGCTNGTCTTGTGCATNATAAAGAACTGGCTGCCTGCTGAATCGGGCTGCATGCTTCTTGCCATTGAGAGCACGCCCTCAGTATGCTTTAAGTTATTCTCAAAACCNTTCTGCGCAAATTCGCCGCGAATAGAGTAGCCNGGACCACCCATGCCGGTTCCTTCAGGATCACCGCCCTGAATCATGAAACCTTTAATTACCCTGTGGAAAATCAGACCGTCATAAAAGTTTTTCTGAATAAGACTGATAAAATTATTTACTGATATTGGTGCGATTTCGGGATATAATTCAGCCTTGATAATATCTNCGTTTTTNATGGTAAATGTAANAATTGGATTTTGTGCCATTTNTTTAATTCCTTTCTGAATCGTCTTTTTAATCTAAATTTGTTTTCCTTTTACGGATTTTTATATATAATCATTTTATACGAAATAATCAAGAAGGTAAAGAGTATGTTGAAAAAGGTTGTTTTTATTCTGGAAAAAGAAAATGTTCGAGATGAGCTAGACACATTACTGGCTGACCTGGCTGAAAATAACATAGAGGCATATATTAAGAATGTTTATGATATTTTAAAAGATAATGTTAATGAGACTGTGAGTACTGAAAATGAAAAAGATAATGTGCCATTACAAGCAGAGAATACCAAGTTACCGGATACTCTCTTTATTACAGATAATGCCGCCTGTCAGATGATATTAAAAACCNATAAACTTCCTGTTATTGTTTATCTGCATGAAGAAAATGCGAATGAGATATTTTCNCATGCNGAGTATGCNATAGAACAGATTGAGGAAGTTGAATATGAATCGCTTAAGCTTGCATATCTGAGACTCACGGGACANCCATGGACGATTCTGACAACTGCCAGATGTGAAGTGCGCGAAACCACAACAGATGATGCAGANAGTTTTTATGANATCTATAAGGAACCATCTATTACCCGGTATATGGAAGATCTATATGATGACAAAGCCGCGGAGGTGGCTTANATNCAGGATTATATNAGGAATGTATATGCATTCTACGGATATGGAATGTGGACTGTTCTGGAAAANAACAGCGGAGAGGTTATAGGCAGAGCAGGTATCAGTTGGCGGGAGGGCTTTGATATTCCTGAGCTTGGNTTTGTAATTGCAGTATCATATCAGCATCAGGGGTACGCCTATGAAGTATGCAAGGCAATTCTTGAATACGGAAAAACAGAACTGGGGTTTACANGCATTCAGGCTCTTGTTATGAGCGAAAATGTAAGTTCAAAAGCATTATGTCAAAAACTGGGATTTAAGTATAACAGCAACGTAGTAGTAGACAATGTTCAATATGACAGGCTGACATGGGAATCCGCTTAAAGAGCAGAATTCTTCTGTATTGTTAAGTTNTGTTATCCCGATTAATTTCAGNTCTTGTGTTCATGATCAGCCTGAATACAAACACGCCGTTGTCATTTTTAAAATCATATTCNCCGGCATATTTTTCTGCTGTCCTTATTATGCTTGAAACACCGACGCCGCCAGTAAATTCGGTTTTGGGCTGTCCGTTCTTAAGTTCAGTTTCCATTTTGCAGGTGTTNCTACAGGAAATAATCAGTTTATTATTTATTTTTTTAAGCATCAGATGAATGAAGCATTTCCGTCCATCCGGCTGTTTCATCACTTCCATACAGGCATAGATTGCATTTTCATAGGCGTTGGCAAGAATTGCCACCAAATCGATATTCGGTATCTCAAGGTTCTTTTCAAGCACCACATCAAGCGTGACCTCGATATGCTCACTTCGCGCCTTTGCAGTATAAGCCGACAGAATATTGTTGACAGCGGTATTGGCGCAAATTATTTCCGGCTTTCCCTGATCGGTTTCCCTGTCATATTCCTGAAGGTACTGTAATAATTCTTCCTGCTGCCCTCTGCGCGCATACTCCGCCATGACTGCATTATGATGTCTGATATCATGCCGAAGCCTTTTTCCTGAATCTACGGACCCCTCTAAGATCTCCAGCTGGCGTTCCAAAAGTCTGTAGTTCATCTGTATAAGCTGGTTTTCCCTCTCGTATTCCTTCTCTTTACCGATGTGCAGATAAAAACGGAAAACAAGNAGCTGCAATGTCCCTGTCAAAACTAAATTCATTAATATCTGATAAATACGCAGCGGCGTCAGCTCACTGTTCATTACCGGGTTTANGACATAACCGATTCCTAATAAAATGCAGATGATCATTGCNGTAACGCTGAANTGGTCCGCCTCATTTTCNACATAATCACCATATCCCTTAATAGATTTTCTTACATATTTATTAAGCAGAAATGCTATCAGTAAAATCAGAAGCATACGCACGATAATGTCCACCCATACATTACGGTTAAAGAAAAGAATAGATATCTCCAGTCCGCCGATTACATATACTGCCATCAGATAAAAAACCAACGCCAGCTTATAGACCGCCAGATAAACGGAATCTGCACTCATAAAAAAGGCAAAAACGGCAAAACATAAATACATCGTAAGCGCTACCATCCGCACGTAGCTTTCCCAATCCACTACATACCAGATGCATGCCAGAGNAATCAGAAATGATACAAAACATATATAGCATATTGCGGTCTTTTTTCTGCCATACCTCGATTCACTNAACAGTGAAAACAACAAGGTCACTCCTATAAAGTTGATGACAAGACGNATAATCGCAATATATACTGAACCACCTAACATATTCTAAACCTCTTTTCCCGACTGACTTCTTNTCTTCTCTNTTATAATATATAATATCAAAAAACAAAAAACGATTTGAGAATAATTTGTCATTTTTTAGGTATAATTCGCATGTTCATAATTTGTTCATATTTAATTTAAAGAATCTTCACTTGCGAAACATTTTTTAGACATTTCTTTTGCATATACTTTAACTATAAGATAGCTTAAGAGATGACTCAGATATTCTGATTAATTAATACTTTTTCATAATAAATGCCAAGTAAATTAATTTTTACTTGGCATCCTCCCTTTATAGGTATTTTCTCATTTTCTAATAAAAATATAAACTGTTCCGCAGAATTCCACCGGCAAACAGAATGGCNANNANCNCTNCAAATACTACNATATNCNANACNANTCTCTCTNNCGTACTTTTCTTNTNNTTGNTNGAAATNGACATNGTAAATACNATTGNNNCGCCNATAAANGCTCCGCCGATTGCCCCNCCCAATACAAGACCNGTCAATCCCAATGGNNACATACNNATATNCAGTATNANGAATATNTATGTCCACNNCGGCANTTTNGNCGGAACATANTCTTNTCCCGTTTCNTANTCTTTATTNTCNATNATAAGCTGTGCNTCTCCCATNCNTAANAATACTAANCNGNCNGNTTTNNANCCGAGTTGNATNTCNTATTCNGNATATGNNGNNCCGNTNTTTNTTTTNCANTNNTTAAGCAATAGCTCGCTGCCATTGAC
>JAAUZS010000119.1:0-39008 GCA_014804495.1 Lachnospiraceae bacterium | reverse complement strand
CTTTTCNNTTATTATCNGTCAATTCAATATGATATTCCTGNTCATCAATTCTTACATCCCATGTTTTTCCCATTGTATCNTATATCCTTTCTTCTTCATATAAACAATCGACTCTCTATAGATACAAAANGGCTGCCTATTAAATAGACAGCCCANAATGAGTCATAATTTAAATAGCTTACGCTTTGCCCTCAGAACCAAGAACTGTTGTAATCTTATGAGCAACTACTTCTTTTACATAAGCACGGGCATCTGTCAGATACTGTCTGGGATCAAAGTGCTCAGGATGAGCAGCCATATGNTCTCTGATACCTGCTGTCAGACCTAATCTTAAGTCAGAGTCAATGTTAATCTTACATACTGCGGATTTTGCTGCCTGACGAAGCATATCCTCCGGAATACCGATTGCGTCTTCCATCTTACCGCCGTTAGCATTGATGATATCAACATACTTAGGAAGTACGGAAGATGCACCATGCAATACGATAGGGAANCCGGGAAGTCTCTTGGAAACTTCATCCAGAATATCAAAACGAAGCTGAGGCTTCTGACCGGGTTTGAATTTGTATGCACCATGGCTTGTACCAATAGCGATTGCCAAAGAGTCAACGCCTGTTCTGTTTACGAAATCCTCAACCTGCTCAGGCTGNGTATAAGACTCTGAGCCATGCTCAACCTGTACATCATCTTCTACTCCCGCAAGAGTACCAAGCTCTGCTTCTACAACAACACCTTTATCATGTGCGTAGTCAGCTACCTGTTTNGCAATCTTGATATTCTCTTCATAAGGAAGGGAAGAACCGTCATACATAACGGAAGTAAATCCGCCGTCAATACATGATTTACAGATTTCAAAATCTGCACCATGGTCAAGGTGAAGAGCAATCGGAATATTAGTCTCTTCAAGCGCTGCCTGTACAAGATGAACAAGATAAGCATGTTTAGCATACTTTCTTGCACCTGCTGAACACTGAAGGATAATGGGGGATTTCAATTCATCTGCAGCCTCTGTTATAGCCTGCACGATTTCCATGTTGTTGACATTGAAAGCACCGATAGCATAACCGCCGTCATATGCCTTTTTGAACATTTCTGTAGTAGTAACTAATGGCATTTCTAATCATCCTTTCTTTTATATAATTATTTATTACAATAGAAAACTCGTTAAACGTTCTTTCTATTGTTATTAACTTGTTTTATATTATACCAGATTATAAATTAAATGCAAAGTTTTTATAGCAAATTATCAGGAAGGAATCTGTCNGGAATACGTATTTCAAGTGCCCGGCTGCAATTTTGTATAACAGCCNTANGGTTCGTTCCGCCATATTCNCCATCCAGGGTCCATGAAACATCCTGTTCGGACTCAATTGTAAGTCTTGAAGTCTTAAAAGACTGAATGAAATCCGAATGTACTTTTTTGTCCGTAAGAGCTGATATGATATTATTCATTTCTACAGCAATCGCGGGCTTTCTTACCAGCGTGACTTCAAACAAACCNTCATTCAGNTCTACGGCTTTACCGGTAATNCCNTTAAAACCGCCGACCGAATTGGAATTAGTAATCATTCCGAATATATATTCATTCTCCAGACANACGTCATCATAGTTTATTTTCATTTTATATGATTTAATAGANGACAGTCTTTTTACTCCTTCCATAAGATATGCNGCATGCCCAATAACATTCTTTATATCCTGNTTGGTNTCATACGATACATCNGTAAAAAGTCCGAAAGCNGCCACATAAATAAAGGTATCGTCATTAAATGCGCCGATATCGCAGCCNAAATTCGCGCCGTTCACGACCACATCCGCTGCCTTTTTCATGTTCCTTGGAATACCCAGACTGTTTGCAAAGTCATTGGTGCTGCCCGCAGGAACATAGCCAATGGGCAGTTTTTCTTCACACTGCATCATACCGGTAACCACTTCNTCCAATGTGCCGTCACCGCCGCTGCATACAACAATATCGTATCCCTTCCTNCGCTCCCTNACAGCCTTAACTGCGTCTCCCGGNGCCTGCGTCGGATAAGCCGTAACTTCGTATCCCGCNTTCACAAAAATATCAATTATATCAAGAAGATTACTTCTGATTTGTGCCTTTCCCGCCCTTGGATTATAAACAAAAAGCATACTCTTATCCATACCGCATACCTCCTGAAGCAATAATCAATGCTTATGCTAAAAAGAGACTCCCTGCTTGGGAATCCCCTTCACATTATGCCTTACTCTATGCCGCTCAAAAAATTCTCGATTCCTGCAACTGCTGCCTCTTCATCATTTCCGTCTGCAACTATTGTTGCAGTGTCTCCACTGCCTAATCCCAGACCCATCATGCCCATAATACTTTTTGCATTGACTTTTTTTTCGGCTGATTCGATATGCACACTGCTTTCATACTGGCTTGCTACCTGTACAAGCATGGCTACCTTTCTCGCCTCCAAACCGCCTTCCAATTTTATTTGGACAGATTTTTGAATCATAAGTTCGCCTCCTTTATTACCTCATATGTTCAGCAATCTCGCTTAACTTCCTCAGCCTGTGGTTCACTCCGGATTTTCCTACCGGCGGATCTAAATACTCTCCTAATTCCTTTAATGCCGCTTCCGGATTTTCCAAACGCACTTCCGCCATCTGCCTTAAACCTTCAGGCAGATTTTCAAAGCCATAACGTTCTTTTATCAACAAGATATCTTCTATCTGTTTAGTTGCGGCATTCACCGTCTTAGTGATATTAGCTGCTTCACAGTTCACCCGCCTGTTAATCGAATTTCGCATCTCCTTCATAATACGAAGATTTTCCAAATTCATCAAAGACACATGCGCTCCCATAACATTGAGCAAGTCTACAATGCCGGTGCCCTCTTTCAGGTACACAACATAATATCGCTTACGTTTAATGATTTTAGCATCTATTTGAAATTCCTGAATAATATCACACAATTGACATGCCTGTTCATGTCTGTTGCACACAAATTCCAAATGATAACCTTTCTTTGGATCACTCATCGAACCTGCACAGAGAAAAGCTCCTCTCAAATAAGACCGTGCACAGCAGTTATTCTTAATTAAAAGAGTGCTGACCGGCATATCCATTGAGACGATACGATGCTCGCTATCATACATATGTAATGCCTGAAGAACTTTCTTTTCATCTTCTTCCTGCATAACATTATCTATATTAAATGTTTTTTTCAATAATGTAAAGCATTTTCTGGCAACCGCTTCATTTTCTATATCTTCTAACTGTAAATGCAGTCCATCTCCCGTCAGACGACCGCCAAAATGAATCAGTGCAGCAAGNTCNGCCAACTGGCAATGCCTTGCCGGGCTGATATAAGNTGCCAGTTCTTCCTTTACTTCACCAGAAAACGACATANTAATACCTCTTCNGTNANGTCTTGTCCCTATGATACAATTTCAATCCGTAACTGCCATTATCCTTCATATGAGAATAAAGCTCATTGGCAAGCGTNACGCTGCGGTGTCTGCCGCCNGTACAGCCGATTCCTATAACCANCTGATATTTTCCCTCTTTTATATAATTCGGAATCAGAAAGTTCAGCATGTCCACAAGCTTNNCCAAAAAATCCGATGCNTCCGGAAATCCCATTACATAATCCTGTACTTCCTTATCGTCTCCGGTCTTATGCTTCAACTCATCAATNTAGAANGGATTAGGCAGAAATCTGACATCAAAGACTAAATCGGCATCTGCCGGTATTCCATATTTAAATCCAAATGATAAAATCGTAACCATTAAGGAATTATATTCCTCATTCCTTACAAAAATCCGTTCTAATTCTTCTTTNAGTTCTCTTGTCAGAAGATTNGANGTATCAATTACATAATCGGATTCTTTCTTGATGCCTTCAAGAATCTTTCTCTCCTTTTCAACNCCGGCCTCTATCCTGTCTCCCTGTGAAAGCGGATGCATCCTTCTTGTTTCTTTGTATCGTTTAATCAGAACTGTATCACTGGCATCCATAAAAAGAATCTCAAACTGATATCCGTCTTCTTTTAGTTTTTTCAATATTTTTTGTACGTCGCCGAAGGACTGGTCGGCACGTACATCCATACCCAGCGCCACCTTTGAAATCTCACCGTTAGGCGTTTCAATAAGTTCCACGAATTTCTCTATCAACGGCACCGGAAGATTATCAACACAATAAAATCCTAAGTCTTCCAACATTTTCAGTACTGTACTTTTTCCGCCGCCGCTCATTCCGGTCACTACAACGAATCTCATTCCTATAACCATGTTCCCTTCTCTGTCATCAAAATGTATGCTTACAATATCTAAAAGTCACCCAAAAAAACNATTTCCGGTTCCAAACTCACCTGACAACGTTCTTTAACCCTCTCCTGTACTTCCTCAATTACTTCTTTAATNTCTGATGCCGTCGCGTTTCCCGTATTAATAATGAACCCNCAGTGTTTATCGGAAACCCTNGCACCGCCTATACTGTANCCGCGCATACCGGAATCCATAATCAATTTTCCCGCATAATGTCCCTCCGGACGTTTAAATGTACTGCCTGCACTTGGATAATTAAGNGGCTGCTTNCTCTGCCTTTTCGCCATCAGCTCATCCATTTTCGCCTGAATAGCTTTCTTCTCTCCCGTTTGCAGACTCAATACGGCTTCAAGCACGNTAAATGGTCTATTCTTAACTACACTGGTTCNATAGCCGAATTCCATAGTATCATTGTCCAATATGAGAATTGTACCTTCATTGTCCATTACTCTGACGGATTCNGTTATCTGCTTCATCTCACCGTCATANGCNCCTGCATTCATGACAATGCCNCCGCCAACGCTGCCGGGAATCCCCGCNGCAAACTCAAGTCCNGTAAGCCCGGCATCCCTTGCTGCAGCCGCAGTCTTAGATAAAAGAGCGCCTGCCTGTACANAGATACGATTCCCCTGCACAGTGATTTTATTCATGCCGTTCCCAAGTTTCAGCACTACTCCCTTATAGCCTTTATCTCCCACCAGCAGATTACTGCCGTTACCGAGTATAAAATAATCCTGCCCCACCTGATTAAAATAAGGGACAAACTTTATTAGTTCTTCTTCATGCTCTACCAGAATCAAACATTCCGCTTCTCCGCCTACCCTGAATGTCGTATGCCTGCTCATCGGCTCGGCAAGGAAGATTCTTTCCTGCGGAACAATATGNTNAATATANTCNTANACAGATGTACNCAAANTCAATTTNCGCACCNNCTCANTTCTTATATTATANTATTNTNGNANTNCCCAGAACTTATACTATGTAAATAAAACAAGGCGCAATTTCGCTTGCGNTGCGCGCATTGTTTTNTTTACATAGTATAAGTTCGNCACTNCACCATAACAGTATATGCCAATACCCTTAATCTAATACCATTTTTGCNGCTCCGTAAATTCCTGCATCATTTCCCAAAGTAGCTAATGCAAAAATCGTATCCCTGCATCCGTGAAAAACTGTNGCTTCAAAAGCNGGCTTAATATAATCAAANAGCACTTCTCCTGCTTTAGATACGCCTCCGCCTATTACAAAAATCTCAGGATTAATAACACCCGCTATGATTCCAAGTCCTTTTCCCAGATAGTCTCCGAATTTTTCAGCTATTTCTATCGCCAGCTCGTCTCCGGCTTTCACCGCGTCNAAAACGGTTTTGGCGGATATTTCTCCCGTTCTTAAAATACTGCTCTTGTCACTTGANTCCAAAGCCCTGTTGGCAAGTCTGACAATTCCGGTCGCTGACGCATATTCTTCCAGACANCCATAGTTACCGCANCCGCANCGTTCTGTCTCATGGTCTTCAACATGAATGTGTCCGATTTCTCCGCCGGCTCCGGTCGCACCGGTCATAATCTCGCCATCTATTATAATGCCNCCGCCGACACCGGTTCCAAGCGTAACGGCAACCAGATTCTTATGTCCCTGACCGCCGCCCTTCCACATCTCTCCAAGCGCCGCAACATTAGCATCATTACCGCCTTCCACACGCATTCCGCCAAGAAGCGCTGTAAGCTCTTCNTTCANATTNAATTGCNCCCAGCCAAGNTTAACCGCCTTATGCACGATACCGTTTCCGTCTACCGGACCGGGAACGCCTACGCCTACTCCCGCGACATCGTCTTTTACAATATTTTTCTCTTCCATCTTTGCCTTAATATCCGCNGCAATATCCGGCAGAATATTTTTCCCGCCNTCTTCCGTTCTGGTCGGAATCTCCCATTTATCAAGGACNTTNCCGNTTATATCAAATAATCCTAGTTTTACAGTTGTGCCGCCTACATCTACTCCAAATACANAACCCGCCATTATTAATTATCCTCCTCTTCCTCTTCACGTCTCCTTGCAAGAGATTTCTGAACACGCTGATACAGCTCCTGTGCCGCATTGTAACCCATTTTTTTCTCACGATGGTTAACTGCCGCNGATTCACATATAATCGCCAGACTCCGGCCCGGTCTGATNGGAATATTATGGCAGACAATTTTATTACCAAGATATTCTATATATTCTTCTTCCAGACCCATTCGGTCGTATTCTTTATCTTTATCCCANTCTTCCAAATGTATGACTAAATCAATCGACTGTGTATCCTTTACGCTGGAAGCACCGAAAAGCGCCTTTACATTCACGATTCCTATNCCNCGCAATTCTATAAAGTGTTTGGTAACATCCGGCGCGGAGCCTACGAGCGTATCATCGCTGACCCTACGTAATTCTACCACGTCATCCGTTATCAGACGATGACCTCTTTTNATCANTTCAAGNGCNGCNTCNGATTTTCCTATACCGCTTTCACCGGTAATCAGGACTCCTTCTCCATATACATCTACCAATACGCCATGTATGGAAATGCATGGCGCCAGCTGAACATTAAGCCATCTGATAACCTCCGCCATGCATGCAGAAGTTGCTTTTTTGCTCATTAAAAGCGGAACCCCATACTTAACTGCAATTTCTCTAAACAAATCGTTAGGCTTAAGCTCTCTGCAAAAAATAATTCCCGGAATCGGATTNTTCAGCAGCTTCTCATATATTTCCAACTGGACTTTTTCATCCAACCCATTCATATAAGTATATTCTACATAACCGATTATCTGCAGACGGGTCGCCTCAAAATGTTCAAAATATCCTGCCAGCTGCAATGCCGGTCTGTTGATNTCCGGCTGTGCAATCTTTATCTTGGAAATATCAATTTCCGGCGTCAGGTTCTCCCAATTCATTTTCTCGATTACTTTTGATAAACTGATATTTGACATAGCCCCCACTCCTTCTCTCCATGCTTTATATAGTTTAACACAATAAATCCCTAATATCAATCAATGCTGTCAGTATGAAAAAAATCATAAACCTGCCTNGCTATATGTTCAGGTATTTCCGGCACNTCACATAATTTCTCAACTTCGGCGTTCTTAATTTCCTCAATGGATTTAAAATACTTCATTAACGCTTTTCTTCTTGCCGGACCGATGCCCGGAATATCATCCAACATTGATTTCACCTGTGCTTTGGAACGCAGTGAACGATGATATTCTATTGCAAACCGGTGCGCCTCATCCTGTATCCGCGTAACCAGCTTAAATCCCTCNGAATGAGTATCTATNGGTATTTCAATGTTATTATAATAAAGNCCCCTTGTTCTATGNTTATCNTCCTTAACCATTCCNCACACCGGAATATTAATTCGCAGTTCTTCAAGCACTTGCAGNGCAATATTGACCTGACCCTTNCCNCCGTCCATCAGCAGCAGGTCCGGAAACTTCGTAAAACTTCCATATTCTTTATCAAGCTGTTTTCTGTCAAGCTCTTCTCTCTCTTCCATACCATGCACGAACCGTCTGGTAAGCACCTCTTTCATGCAGGCNTAGTCGTCCGGTCCGGATACGGATTGTATTTTAAACTTTCGATAATCGCTGCGCTTCGGTTTTCCCTTTTCATAGACTACCATAGAACCTACGTTGGCAAATCCGCTTATATTNGAAATATCAAAAGCCTCCATCCGGTAGATTGATTCCATTCCCAACAGTCCTGCAATCTCACGCACCGCTCCGATAGTACGCCCTTCTTCTCTTTTNATTCGCTCTTTATCCCTGCTTAAAACGAGCTGTGCATTCTGAGCCGCAAGCTCTACTAACTTCTCCTTGCTTCCCTTCTTAGGTACGCGCAGATATACCCTGCGTCCTTTTTTTGTACTAAGCCACTTTTCCAGAATTTCAATATCCGCTATCTCTTCCTGCAGCATAAGTTCTCTTGGAATAAAAGGAGTTCCTGCATAAAACTGCTTTACGAAGTCCAATAGTATCTGGGCATTGTCATATCCAGAAACATGAGTCATATAAAAATGCTCCCGCCCGATTAATTTTCCGTCCCTTACAAAAAAAACCTGAACTACTGCATCATTCTCATCCTTCGCAAGCGCTATGATATCCTTATCTTCTCCGTCGCTGTCCGTTATCTTCTGCTTCTGCGCCACGCTGCTTACATTNTTATACAAATCTCTGTANCGAATNGCCTCTTCNNAATCAAGCTTTTCAGACGCTTCATTCATTTTCTGCTCAAGTTCCTGCAAAATGGGTTTATAATTTCCGTTCAGGAAGTCTAAAGCCTGCTCTACACGTTCTCTGTATTCTTCCTTAGTGATATACCCCTGACAGGGTGCAAGACACTGCTTAATATGATAATTNAGNCANGGNCGCTCTATGCCNATATCCCTTGGCAGCTTACGGTTACAGGTTCTTATCTGATACAGCTTGTTCATCAGCTCTATTGTATCCTTCACCGCCGCTGCACTCGTATATGGACCAAAATATTTACTTCTGTCATTTTTTCTCTTATCAGTGAAATTCTGCATATCCCGCGAGAATAAAATCCTCGGATAATCCTCTCCCATCGTAACCTTAATATACGGATAAGTTTTATCATCCTTCAGCATNGTATTATACTTCGGGCTATGCTCTTTAATCAGATTATTTTCCAGAACAAGCGCTTCAAGNTCTGAGTCCGTTACAATGTATTCAAACCGCGCAATNTGNTTNACCATTATATCAATCTGAGGACCTCGCCCTACGATTTTGCGAAAATATGAGCGCACCCTGTTATGCAGATTGACAGCTTTTCCCACATAGATAATTGTGTCATCTGCATCATGCATAATATATACTCCGGGACTGTTAGGGAGTTTTTTTAATTCCTCTGTTACATCNAACATCATAACCCTCATTTAATAAAATATAAACCGTCTGGTACACACACAAGGCAAAGCCCATCCGGTGACTTTGCCTTTGCGTCTGTTCTATTTACTTTCGCTGTCTGATTCGTCTGTATTCGGCTGTTCCTGAATATCAGGTTGTTCCTGATGCATCTGTTGCTGCTCTTGAATATCCCGCTGTTCCTGCGGCATCTGTCCCTGAACATTCGGTTGTTCCTGTGGCATCTGCTGCTGCATCGACAGGCTGCCTGTCTCCTGCGCAAGCGTTTGTGAGAAATTTCCCATATGAGCGCTGTTTTGTAATGGCTCCTGCATCGGATTAGCGTGTGAAAAGATGCCCTCATTCGGGNGACGCTCTTCCTGTACCCTGAATGNTCCCTGTGGCTCCTGCCCCCGGTTATCAATATANGGCTGATATCCCACTGAATTTACAGGTTCATCTTTGATACTATTATTAATTTCGACCTTATCGGCTTTTTCTTCTTTCTTTTCCTTCTTATCTTTATTATCGCTGCTTTCTTCATCTTCTTTCGGNTCCGGNANNCCCTTCTCTTTCCGNTAAATCTTCATGAATTCCTTACCGGTAATNGTCTCTTTTTCAATCAGATANGNNGCCAGNTTATCCATTAATTCTCTATTTGACTTAAGCAGTTTCTTCGCCTGCTTATANCTGTCGTGCAGCATCTTCATGACTTCCGTATCNATATCCGCNGCAGTCACATCCGAACATGTNANNGANGCGCTTCCATCCAGATANTGNCTCTCNACCGTNGCAAGTCCCATCANTCCGAACTTCTTACTCATACCGAATCTGGTAATCATGTTACGCGCGATATTCGTAGCCTGTTCTATATCATTAGCNGCTCCTGTCGTTACAGTGTCAAATACAATTTCCTCCGCAGCCCGTCCCGCAAGCAGACCTACCAGCCTGTCACGCAGTTCCGCTTCCGTATCCAGATATTTTTCCTCTTCAGGTACATGCATGACATAACCAAGCGCACCCATTGTTCTGGGAACGATCGTAATCTTCTGCACCGGCTCAGAATTCTTCTGNANNGCGCTTACAAGCGCATGTCCGACCTCATGATAAGAAACAATCTTGCGTTCTTCTTTACTCATGATNCGGTCTTTTTTCTCNTTTCCTACAAGCACCTGTTCTACCGCGTCAAAAAGATCCTTCTGACTGACAAATTCTCTTCCCATTTTNACAGCATTNATTGCTGCNTCATTAATCATATTTGCAAGATCGGAACCGACTGCACCCGAAGTAGCAAGTGCGATTTCATCCAAATCGACGGTCTCGTCCATCAGGACATCCTTGGAATGAACCTTCAATATTTCAACACGCCCTTTTAAATCNGGCTTATCTACTATAATTCTTCTATCAAAACGTCCGGGCCTGAGCAAAGCTTTATCCAATATCTCAGGNCGGTTGGTTGCTGCCAGAATAATGATTCCCTTCTTACCATCGAAACCATCCATCTCAGAAAGCAGCTGGTTCAAAGTCTGTTCACGCTCTTCGTTTCCNCCGCCATACTTTGAATCACGNCTTCTNCCGATTGCATCAATTTCATCTATAAATACAATACACGGCGCGTTTTTCTCCGCCTCCTTNAACAAATCGCGGACACGAGAAGCTCCGACACCTACATACAGTTCAATAAAGTCAGAACCNGANAAAGAAAAGAACGGCACATGCGCTTCTCCTGCCACTGCNTTTGCAAGTAATGTTTTACCNGTTCCGGGCGGTCCGACTAAAAGAGCTCCCTTAGGCAGTCTCGCTCCTATCTTGGAATATTTTCCGGGATTGTGNAGGAAATCTACCACTTCTACAAGTGATTCCTTAGCTTCATCCTCTCCTGCCACATCCTGAAATGTAATCCCTGTCTCCTTCTGCACATATACTTTGGCGTTGCTCTTACCAACCCCCATAGGNCCTCCATTGCCCATCTTACGGAACAGAAGNCTGAGCAGNCCCCACATTAACAGNACNGGTAAAATATAGTATAACAAAATAGTAATGATAATGCTGGAGCTGTCAGATACCTGCTTTTTTACCTCGATACCATTTTCCAGCAGCCTNGCTGTCAGAGTTTCGTCATCCTCCATTTTTCCGGTATAGTAAGTTGCAGTCGGAGCATAGTANGACAATATTGAAATTGTCTGTCCNCTCACTACAGGATAAATTACGATTCTGTCGGAATCCACCACTACGCTTTTAATTTCGCCCTTCTCTATCATATCTATAAATTCATTATAACTGATTTCCTGATTCGTCGAACCGGACATGAATTTCATAAACATGCTGATACTGAACAGCGTAATCAACGCNGCAATTAAAAGTATAATAAGACTTTGCTTTTTGGGGTTATTCCCATTGTTTCCCGGNCCGCCCGGACCGCCGTTATTCTCNGGGCCATGGTTCGGGTTGTTGCCATTATTATAATTACCATCATATTGGTTAAGGTTGTTGTCCATTTCTGGAGATATCCTCGCTTTCTAATAGATGTGCCGGCNAATGTATTCTCCGTCCACTTCTATTTTTCATCTTTTCATCTATTCCTATTATATGGAACACTATTTTATAAATCAATAAGAGAATTGTGAAATTATAGACATAAGTATAAAAGATTTATAAAGATTTTTCACAAAATTTTGTAATTTCAGTAGATTTTTCCTATGTACACATTGTATAATAGAAAAATAGATTTTCAGGTTGAGGAAGGAGCATGGGCATTAAAATGGCAGTAAAGTATGTATTCGTGACAGGCGGTGTTGTTTCAGGTCTTGGCAAAGGAATTACCGCCGCATCTTTGGGAAGATTGTTAAAGGCGCGTGGCTACAAAGTAACCATGCAGAAATTTGATCCCTATATTAATATTGATCCCGGGACCATGAACCCTATTCAGCATGGAGAAGTTTTCGTTACGGAAGACGGTACGGAGACTGATTTGGACTTAGGTCATTATGAAAGATTCATTGATGAAAATCTGGACAAGAATTCTAATGTNACGACAGGGAAAGTATATTGGTCCGTTCTGCAGAAAGANCGGCGTGGTGACTATGGCGGCGGNACCGTTCAGGTCATTCCGCATATTACGAATGAAATCAAAAGTCGTTTCTACCGCAATTTTGTCGATGAAGAAACCAGAATTGCCATTATTGAGGTGGGCGGCACCGTGGGCGATATTGAGAGCCAGCCCTTCCTTGAATCAATTCGCCAATTCCAGCATGAAGTCGGCAGTGAAAATGCGATTTTAATTCATGTTACCCTGATTCCTTATCTGAGGGCTTCTCAGGANATGAAGACTAAGCCCACNCAGGCAAGCGTTAAAGAATTACAGGGAATGGGTATACGCCCTGATATAATAGTATGCCGNAGCGAGTATCCTCTGGATCAGGCANTAAAGGACAAGATTGCATTATTCTGTAATGTNCCAAGCAATCATGTACTGCAAAATCTGGATGTAGAATATTTATACGAAGCGCCTCTTACAATGGAAAAAGAGCATTTGGCTCAGGTAGCTTGTGAATGTCTTAACTTAGATTGTCCGGAACCTGACCTTACCGACTGGATGGCTATGGTNGANTCCTTAAGAACACCTACTGATGAAGTTACAGTCGCCCTCGTAGGCAAATATACACAGCTTCATGACGCATACATAAGCGTAGTTGAGGCTTTAAAGCATGGCGGNATTTCCAATCGCTGTGTTGTCAATATTAAGTGGGTAGACTCCGAAACCGTTACGCCGGATAATGTAGCAGATATCTTAGGNNNCGTAAACGGCATTCTGGTTCCCGGCGGCTTTGGCGACAGAGGCATTGAGGGCATGATTCATTCAATCCAATATGCACGGGAACACAANATCCCTTATCTGGGTCTGTGTCTCGGAATGCAGTTATCCATTGTAGAATTTGCAAGAAATGTAATCGGTTATAACGATGCACACAGTATAGAATTAAATCCTTCTACGACGCATCCTGTAATTGCCCTGATGCCTGACCAGAATGGNGTGGAAGATATCGGCGGAACATTAAGACTTGGTTCNTATCCATGTATTTTGAATGAAACTTCAAAAGCATATGAACTATATGGAGAAAAAACTATAAACGAAAGACACAGACATCGCTATGAGGTNAACAATGATTATCGCAGCGTCCTTACTGAATACGGTATGAAGCTCTCAGGTCTTTCTCCTGACAGCCGTATCGTCGAGATGTGTGAGCTTCCTGAGCATCCGTTCTTTCTGGCAACACAGGCGCATCCNGAATTAAAATCCAGACCGAACAGACCGCATCCGCTNTTCAGNGGATTTGTAAATGCNGCGTTGGAAAGTAAAAAGAAAAATTAAAACGTAATTCATAAAAATGCCAATACTGTTATNGCAGNTGACGAACATAGGCAATATAAACAAAATAAGTGTCTCACCGCAAGCGAAATCGCCGCTTATTTTGTTTATATTGCCTATGTTCTGGTTATTGCAATAATTTTATCTATCCTGCGATAGAATTTCCGGTATACANCTGATAATATTTACCNTTCGCTTCTATCAGNTCATCATGCGTACCGCGNTCAATAATCCTTCCATGCTCAAGCACCATGATGCAATCGCTGTTTCTAACCGTGGATAACCTATGCGCAATCACAAAGGTTGTTCTGCCTTTCATAAGCTTATCCATACCATCCTGNACAATCTTCTCNGTACGGGTATCTATAGAGCTTGTTGCTTCGTCCAGAATAAGAGCCGGCGGATTGGCAATCGCTGCTCTCGCTATTGCAAGAAGCTGTCGCTGTCCCTGACTTAAATTAGCTCCGTCTCCTGTCAGNANCGTATTGTAACCCGCAGGAAGCCGCTCTATAAATTCATGAGCGTTAGCCAGTTTTGCTGCTGCTATTACTTCCTCGTCCGTAGCATCCAGTTTTCCATAACGGATATTTTCCATTACAGTTGCGGTGAACAGATGCGTATCCTGCAGAACGATACCNAGTGAACGCCGGAGTTCCGCTTTCTTAATCTTATTTATATTTATTGAATCATACCTTATCTTACCATCCTGAATATCGTAAAAACGGTTAATCAGATTGGTAATCGTTGTTTTACCNGCTCCTGTNGANCCGACAAANGCAATTTTCTGTCCGGGCTTAGCATACATNANAATATTATGGAGTATCATCTTATCATCCGTATATCCGAAATCTACATCATCAAACTCAACCATNCCCTCAAGTTTCTGGTATGTTGTCGTATTACTATCCTTATGGAAATGCTTCCACGCCCATACTCCGGTATGCTCATCCGTTTCAACAAGTTCACCGTTTACCTCTCTTGCATTTACAAGGGTAACATAGCCGTTATCTATCTCCGGCGTTTCATCGATCAGTTTAAATACCCTGTCTGCTCCGGCAAGCGCCATGACAATTGAGTTAAACTGCATACTTACCTGATTGATCGGCATATTGAAGCTCCTGTTAAAAGTCAGAAAGCTTGCCAGCTTACCAAGCGTCAATCCTCCGATATTTCCAATCGCTAANGCTCCGCCNACAATAGCNCATACCACATAGCTNAAGTTTCCAAGCTGTGAGTTAATCGGTCCAAGCATATTACCAAACTGGTTNGCATTATAAGCGCTGTCNAACANTTCGTCATTCAATTCATTAAANCGTTTGATGCTTTCNTCTTCATGNCAGAATACTTTTACTACCTTCTGCCCTTCCATCATTTCCTCTACATATCCNTTCACTGCNCCGATNGCTTTTTGCTGCGCCATGAAGTATCTTCCGGAAAGTCCGGTAGCCTTTTTAGTCACAAATAAAACAAGCGTTACCATTACCAAAGTAACAATCGTAAGCGGAACGCTTAATACAATCATACTGATCAAAACGCTTACAATTGTAATGGCACTGTTAAGACATTGCGGTATACTCTGGCTTATCATCTGTCTCAATGTATCAATATCATTTGTATAGCAGGACATGATATCACCATGCGCATGCGTATCAAAATATTTTATAGGCAGAGTTTCCATATTATTGAACATATCGTTTCTGATATTTCTCATGGTTCCCTGGCTGACATTTATCATAATACGATTATATATATAGGAAGACGCTGCTCCCAGGGCATAAAAACATGCAACTCTCATAATNGCCCGTGCAAGCCCNGAAAAATCAGGATTATCGCTTCCAAGTAAAGGCATAATATATCCGTCAATCAANGTCTGCGTAAATAAGGTTCCCTGTATATTACAGAGTACTCCTGCAAAAATACAAATTACTACTATTATTACATGCGGCGTGTAATTNTTTANTACATATCCCATCAGGCGCTTAAAAAGCTTTCCNGGATTTTCAATCTTAGGCTTAGCGCCTCTTGGTCCTCTTCCCATTGGTCCCGGCATTACAGGTCACCTCCATTCTGGTCAAAANCGGCATTTCCGCCGGTCTGTGACTCAAATACTTCACGATATATAGGACTCNTTTCCAATAGCTCATCATGTGTGCCGAATGCAGTCACTTCGCCGTTGTCCATGACGATAATTCTGTCTGCATTCTGTACGCTGCTGACTCTCTGCGCGATTATCAGTTTTGTTGTATCGGGTATTTCTTCTGTAAATGCCTTTCTGATTCTGGCATCCGTAGCCGTATCGACTGCACTTGTGCTGTCATCCAATATCAATATCCTGGGTTTTTTCAAAAGCGCCCTCGCTATACAAAGCCTCTGCTTCTGGCCTCCCGAAACATTAGTTCCGCCCTGTTCTATATGGGTATTATATTTATCAGGCAGATTCTGTATAAACTCATCCGCGCAGGCAAGCTTACATGCCCTTATGCATTCTTCTTCCGTGGCTTCTTTATCACCCCATCTTAAGTTTTCTAAAATGGTTCCGCTAAAGAGNACATTCTTCTGAAGCACAACGGATACCTGATTTCTAAGCGCTTCCATATCATATTTTCTGACGTCCAGACCGCCTACCAGAATTTCACCCGAAGTCACATCATAGAGNCGGCTTATCAGATTGACAAGGCTCGATTTCGCACTTCCCGTTCCGCCNATNANACCGATTGTNTCNCCNGATTTNATCTCAATCAATGTTTATATTCTTTAGCACAGGCTTTCCTGACTTATTATATGCAAAATCAACATTTCTGAAGCTTATGCTTCCATCCCTGACCTCAAATACCGGATTTTCGGGATTGTGAAGATCTGACTTCTCTTCCAAAACCTCCGCAATACGTTTTGCGCTTGCATAGCTCATGGTCAGCATTACAAAAATCATGGATATCATCATCAGATTCATAAGTATGTTCATGCAATATGTAAGCAGACTCATCATTTCACCGGTAGTCAGCCCTCCGGCAACAATCATTTTCGCACCGAACCATGAAATCAGCAGTATGCAGGTATACACGGTAGCCTGCATCAGCGGCATGTTCATTACTACAAGTTTTTCCGCACGCAGGAACATATTATAGATATTGCTGTTTGCTTTTTGGAATTTATCGGTTTCATAGTCTTCCCGTACATACGCCTTAACAACCCTGATTGCAGATACGTTTTCCTGTACGCTCGCGTTAAGCTCATCATATTTTTCAAATACCTGTCGGAAATGTTTCGTAGCTCTCGGTATAATAAGTGAAATACAGACGGCAAGGAACACGACTGCCACAAGATAAACGGATGCAAGTCTGGCATTAATAGTGAACGCCATTACCATCGCAATAATCATGGATGCCGGCGCACGCATCGCCATTCTTAGTATCATCTGATATGAATTCTGCATATTTGTCACATCAGTGGTAAGTCTGGTAATCAGACTTGACGTTGAATACTTATCAATGCTTGAGAATGAGTAAGTCTGGATATTTTCAAACATAGCTTTTCTTAAGTTTCTTGCAAAGCCCGTCGAAGCTCTCGCTCCATACTTAGCTCCCATGATGCCGCCCCACAGCCCAACAAGTGCAGTTACCACCATGAGCGCTCCGATTTTATATATGTGATTCATATTTCCCGCATTCACACCGTCATCAATAATAGATGCCATCAGCATTGGAATAATCATTTCCATAATAACCTCTAAAATCATGAAAACCGGTGTAAGAAAGGAATCCTTTTTAAATTCCTTGATTTGCGCTCCTAATACTTTAAGCATATTTTATATTGTCACCCTTTCCGCCTATTAAATAGTGCTTTTACATTTTATTCCTAACCAAACTAATATGCAATAAAAATTCTATAAAATTTTCCGTCTGAAAATTCTTCCGCTTCATAATTGCGGATAATACATCATTTCGTTTCTATAATAATGCTTTTCAATCCAATTCATTTATGATACAATAAACGCAGTCTAGCCAAGCAAAGATATGATATTTCAGGAGGATTCCTATGAAAAAAACTGTAAAATATGCAGTGCTATCGCTTATTATGATCATACTTATACCCACTCTCACAGCATGCGGAAAAAAAGACGGCGGCACACTCACATTCGGAACTAACGCAGAGTTTCCGCCTTTTGAATTTGAAACGGATGACGGTATTATTGATCAATACGACGGCATAGATATTGCTATTGCAAAAATGATTGCCGATGAAAACGACATGACGGCTGTTGTCGTGAATATGGAGTTTGAAACTTTGCTGGAAGCGTTGCAGGACGATCAGGTTGACGCTGTAATCGCAGGTATGGCCGTGACAGATAAGAGACTGGAAGAAGCCGATTTCTCGATTCCATACTATACTGCCACTCAGGTTATGATTGTGAAAGAAGATTCCGATGTATTCATAGCTTCCGACATGAAGGACAAGAAAATCTGTGTAATTCAGGGCTATACCGGAGAAAACTGTGTAAGCAGCATGGGATATCCTTATGAATTATGCGAGTCCGGAACAGACGCAGTTATGGAGCTGGTGAACGGCAATTGTGACGTAGTTGTAATCGATTCAGCAACTGCCAAAAAGTATGTACAGGACAACACCGGACTTAAGATTGTAGAAGATTCTGAGGCTTTCGAGTCAGAGGAATATGCCATTGCGGTTAAAAAGGGCAACACCGAGCTGCTTGACAAAATTAATGCAATAATAGAAGCCAGAATTGAAGACGGAACAATTGCGGATATTGGTATAAGGTATACAGATATGATTGTTGAATAATAGATATTTCATAATTGATGAATTGATTAGGGACGAACATAGTCAGAATAAACAAAAACGGGGCTCGTCGCAAGCGTAATCGCTCCGTTTTTGTTTATTCTGACTATGTTCTGGTAAATCAAAATATTTTACTTCTTCTTTAAATAATAGAATCTATAAGCTGGTATATGGACTTCATTCAATTTAATATCTTTACCTGAAATCATATCCGCATATCCATCGTCTGTTTCACTAACGCTTACGGTCTTATCATATTCGCTGAAATTGAATAAGCCGATAATTTTATCTCCGTCAAGGTATCTTCCCATGCACAACACGGACTTATCGCCTGTTTCGACGGTCCATGTATCTGCATTTGACACAAATACCTTCTCGGACTTTCGGATTTGCTCTAACTGCTTCAGGGCGTTGAATATCTTTCCCTCGGTTGTATCATGTTTTGAAATATTCTCCGCCAGAGTCCAGTTCATTGCCCCACGGTGGATATATCTTGAATCATCCGCTTTATTCGGATTTTCTTTGTATGTATAGTCATTGAACTGTCCGATTTCATCACCACTATAGAGCACCGGTATTCCTGATTGCATAAACATGTATGCATGAAGCATCACATCCAGCCTGATTGCTTTTTCCATCATCTCGTCATCCTGAGTGGAAGCGGCTTTTTCTATACCGCACATAGACGCAGTTGTTCCGCAGAATCTTGCGTCTCCTGTAACCGGATCCGCATTATATAATTCACCACGGCTGTTGCTTTCTCCCGCATATCCTTGAAAATAATCATTCAGATATTGCTTATGAGAGCGCTCTTCAATCCCTTCCAGCCTCAAGGTGTCGTAGTCAAGTCCCCAGCCGATATCATCATGGCAGCGCAGGTAGTTCAAAAATACATAATCCTTAGGCAGCGAATTAACGATGTCCAGCTGTCTTTTCAGCAGCCTCACGTCTCTTGTTGCAACGGTATGCCAGGTCGTCGCCATAGTGGTAACATTATAAAGCATATGACATTCCGGCTTCTCTACAGTTCCAAAGTAAGGCACTACCTTCGCGGGTTCCATGACCACCTCTCCAAGCAGAAGAACTCCCGGACAGACAATCTCGCTGATCATGCGCATCATGCGCACAATCGTATGTACCTGCGGCAGATTCCTGCATGATGTATTCAGTTCTTTCCATATATACGGAACAGCATCAATACGTATAATATCAATCCCTCTGTTTGCCAAATAAAGGAAGTTGTACATCATCTCATTGAAAACTCTCGGATTTTTATAATTCAAATCCCATTGGTACGGATAAAACGTAGTCATCACAAAGTGTCCGGCATCCGGAAGCCATGTGAAATTGCCCGGCGCCGTCGTTGGAAACACCTGCGGCACTGTCTTTTCATAAAGCGATGGCAGTTCGGAATTATCAAAGAAGAAATAGCGGCTCATATATTCGCCATCGCCCTGTCTGGCTTTTTTCGCCCATTCATGATCCTCAGAGGTATGGTTCATGACAAAGTCCATGCAGACATTGATTCCCTTCTTATGACAGGCGTTTGCCAAGGCTTCCAGTTCTTTCATGGAGCCTAAGTTTTCCTGCACCTTACGGAAATCCGATACTGCATATCCTCCGTCCGAGCGTCCCTCCGGGGTTTCCAGAAACGGCATCAGGTGTATATAATTCACATTGCACTTCTCGATGTAATCCAGCTTGGATTTCACGCCCTTCATATTTCCGGCAAAATTATCAATGTAAAACATCATTCCAAGCATATCATTCTGCTTGTACCAGTCATTGCATAACTCGCGAGAACAATCCATGGATTTTAATTGCTCATTTCTTTCAGAAAAAAAGTGCATCATATTATCACATAGTTCAGCAAACATGGAGCTGTTATCGTAAAGCTCCATATAGAGCCACTTAAGTTCATCATAGTGCTTATCGAATCGCTCCTTATAGATTTCCGTTGCATCCTGAAGCTGTTTCTGACTTTTACTGTTTTTCTTCATTGACATGCTCTCCTTATATATTCATAGCAGTATGTTTATTTATCAGTCAAAACCTCTCCGTAAGCAATCATCAGGCTCGTTGCCCACGAGAATCAATTCAATCTGATATGCCGGGTACTCTTTCTTCTCAAGCGGCATGGGAATACCTGCTTCCATAAGCGCAGAGCCATAATATTTCTTACCGCTTCCTGCATCCTCATATAGTGCATCCGGCTTCAGTCCTTTTAGTTTAACATAATTCACTGCCATATTACTATGATTTTCAAGTATTACTACATTTAAAAGCGCCCTGTCGCCATTTTCTGTTATGAACGCCCACGCCACATAAGGGTCTTTACAGGGATTGGAAAGGCGGTAATAATTTCCTTTCTGAATCAACTCTGCATTCTTCTTATATTGTATTATCTGCTCTTTTATTTCTTCTCTCTCTTCATTTGTAAGCTTCTCAGGGTTAAGTTCATAGCCAAATATGCCTTCCATGGCTACAATCCCCCTTGTATGCAGGCTTGCGCTTCGCCCTGTCTGGTGATTAGGCACTGCCGATACATGAGACGCTATAGCGGAAATCGGATATAAGAAGGATGTCCCATACTGAATCCGTATCCTATCCAATGCATCCGTATTGTCACTGCACCATATCTGCGGAGTATAATACATCATTCCTGCATCGAATCTTCCGCCTCCGCCGCTGCACCCTTCTATCAGGATATCAGGGTATCTCTGCAGCAGCTTTTCCAAGAAATCATATACTCCCAGCACATAGTCATACATAACCTTTCCCTGACTGTTTTCCATAGAGTATATATCAGAAAGACTTCTGTTCATATCCCATTTTATATATTCTATATTTCCCTGGTCTAACACTCCGCATATGGAATCAAATATATAGTTCCTAACGTCTTCCCTTGAAAAATCAAGCACCAGCTGATTTCTGGCAAGCACGGGCTTTCTTGAAGGAATCCGCAGCGCCCAGTCCGAATGTTCTCTATATAGGTCGCTGTCCTCAGAAACCATCTCCGGCTCAATCCATATGCCGAATTTTACACCAAATCCATTTATTTTCTCAATCATTTCTCCTAATGTGCAGCCCAATTTCTGCTCATTAACCTGCCAGTCGCCAAGTCCGCTGTTGTCGTCATCACGTTTGCCGAACCAGCCGTCGTCCATGACAACCATGTCTATTCCAAGATCTGCAGCATTCTTAGCCAGATTACAGATGGTCTCACCGGTAAAATCAAAGTATGCCGCCTCCCAGCTGTTGATAAGCACAGGTCTTGTCTGATATTGATATTTGCCTCTGCATATATGTTCCCTGATGCAGCGGTGAAACTTCATAGACAGCCCTGTAAATCCCCGCTCACTGAATCCCAGAATCGTTTCAGGAATTACCAGAGTCTCTCCTTTTTCCAGCGGATAATTAAACAAATCATTATGCAGTCCCATTATTAATCTCGTCTGGTCATACTGATCTTTTTCCGCTTCAAACATGAAATTTCCGCTGTAAACGAAAACAAGACCATAACACTTTCCATAGCTTTCTGTCGTATTCTTATCTGCAATAATAACCGCCGGATTGTATTGATGACTTGAAGCTCCTCTGCGGCTTCCTATCACATAGTTTCCATGCTCTATCTCTCTGCGCTGAAGATTACGCTCCATTGTATGTCTTCCCCAAAAGCTCAGTAAATCATAATCTCCTGTCACAAAATCAAGGCATGATGAAGCCGCCTTTTCCACAATAATCCTTTCATTGCCGCAATTACTGATTATGGCGCTTCTTGTAATTATATCTTCTTTTTCCAGAACTCCATACAAAAGTTTTACCTGTACCTTACTGACAGAATCCTCTAAAAGAATCTCCAATGTTTGTGACTCTTCATCCGAAGCATAAACTGCCGGAAGCCCTTTTAAGGCATATTTCCCATTTTCTATTTTATGACTTACATAACGTAAGTCACAGTACTCTGATTCATCTGAATTGCGAATGACCAACGCACTGTTGCGATAGTCTCCGACTCCCATTGCAGGGTACTCCTGAGGCAGTACATCCAGAGAATATGTCTTTTCACCACCCGTATCATAGGGATTACCGGAAAATCCCCTGTCATAATATGTCAATAAATAATCCATATTTCCGGTTATTTTGGCTCCATAATACAAATGCAGAAGGAACCCAAAGTCATCTACTTTCATCTGGTATGTCGAATGCTCCGTCTGTATTGTAAAAAGATGATTTTCATGCTGATAAGAGATAGCCATAATTTCTCCTTCTGTGCCTCATTTACACTCTTTTTATTACCTGACAACAGTGTACTGCATCACCTACATTTCGTCAAATGATACAGTACACTGAAAAGCCATTCTGTTACTATCAGGCACAATAATATTAGTTTTTTATTTGACCGCTCCGTTTGTAACGCCGTTCAAAATCTGTTTCTGACATATAATATAGAAAATCAAAATCGGAATCAGCGACAGCAAATATGATGCAAACGCCAGATTATAGTTTGTTCCAAACTGTGACTGGAAGTTTAACTGTGCAAGCGGCAGAGTATTCTCACCTGAACCCGCCATTATAATCAGAGGCGTCATTACATCATTCCATACTGCCAATGCCGTAATGACAGCTACTGTGGCATGCATAGGACTCATAATCGGGAAAATGATTTTCCAGTAAGTAGTCCATGTTGACGCGCCATCTACCCTTGCCGCTTCTTCCAGCGCCATAGGAATATTTACGAGATAACCTGAATACAGCATAATATTCATTGGCATATAAAAAACTATATAAAGTATGATAACACCTGCCCAATTGTCCAGCCCCATCTCTGCAGTCTGCTTTGCCAAAGGCATCATCAAAATGGCAAATGGCACAAACATACCGCTGACTATGAAGAGATAAACAAAGCTGTAAAATTTGCTGTGTGCTTTATTTCTTCCTAATGCATATCCCATCAATGAATGAATCGCAATTGATAATCCAACCGTAAGTACGGAAATCATCAAGCTGTTTCTCAAAGAACGCCAAAAGTCCGTTACCTCCATCGCTTCTCTGAAATTATCCAGACTCCATCTCTTAGGCAATGACAAAATACCACTAATACTGTTCGTCATTTCGGACGGCTGCTTAAATGCAATCACAATAGTCATATATAAAGGAAATATAATTGTAGAGAGTCCAAGTATAAGCAGGACCAACACTAACTTATTTGATTTACCAACTGTTGATGTGTGTTTCATAGCTGCTCCTCCTTTGAACTGGAAAATTTCATCTGCGCAACGGAAATAATTACAATTACAATAAAGAATACTACCGCATTGGCACTCTGGAATCCAAACTGTCCGCCTGACATACCATTGTTATATATCAGGTAGGAAATAGACTCAGTACTCTGNGCNGGNCCNCCCTTNGTCAATGCNANGATCTGGTCNAANACCATCAGGAANTTCTTCACACANAGCACCATNTTNATGGANAANAACGGAATAATCANNGGGAACGTCAGNTATTTAAACTGCTTCCANCCGGTAGCTCCATCCAATCCTCCCGCTTCATATACATCCTCCGGCACNGTCTGNAATCCTGAAATATAGATNATNGTNTTCATTGCTATAGCCTGCCATGCACACACAATCATNACTCCAATCCACGCCTTGCTCGGACTTGATAANATGCTNGAGCTCAAAGATGTTATCCCTGCCATCTCGGCAAATGCCGGAAGAATATATGTAAAGAAATANTTGAAAATATAACCCACTACCAGNGAACCAAGAATGTTTGGCAAAAANTATGCTCCACGGAAAAATCCCTTCGCCCGTATCCTNCTGTTTAAGCCCAATGCCAAAATNAGGCTGAGTACNTTTACAACAACTGTTGTNACAANTGCAAGCTTAATCGTAAATAAATAAGATTTTCCTACACGNGCGTCTGAAAACAAATCAATATAATTNCGAAANCCNACCCAGCTATATTTTCCAAANCCNTTGAAATTNGTGAAGCTGTATACCACNCCGCGTATNAGCGGAATTGTATTAAAGCAGACAAACAAAGCAAGAATCGGAATCGTAATCATCATAAATGTTCGTTGTCTATCATTTTTCATCGTTATTTTTCTCCTTCCTATCAGAGTTAATGAGACTGTTCATATTCCTGAACCATACGGATAATATCTCTGTTGTACCGCTGCCAGTTAGCGTCAAAAGTTGCAAGGAAATCATCTGCATCTCCCTCGAGCAGGAAAGTCTGAAGCANNGCATCCACGGACATTTCTGAAGGATAATAATGATCCTGATAATCCGTCATATTTCCCGCTTCTATNAATTCAAGCATTCCNTCCAGCATGGAAGCAAGCTTAAANTCTCCGTTTTTACATGGAACGGCGTTCTGGTCATCAATATATTTCTGCATATTTTCATATTCAAGCAGGAAATCAATAACCTCATATGCAGCTTCCTTATTTTCACATTCAGCCATTACACAGAANCCAAGATCAATTCCTGAATTCAAGGTTCTCTCTTCTTTCACGTCGCTTGCCGGCATAACNAAAGAATCAATATTAATNTCAGGATTNACTGACAAAATCTGAGGCGTNGCATANCTTCCNATNGGNTACATCGCNGCNTCNCCTCTTGCAAAAGCNGTNCATGCATCATTATANCCNTATGCAAACGGNTCATTNGGTCCATACGGCAGNAATGNTANATACTTATCCGCCAATTCNCCATATTCCTTTGTAAATGTAGTCGCGCCTTTGTTTACCTGTTTCGCCGTATCAGAAGGCGCCAGTTCTACAGCCATGGAGTTCCAAGGCGCAAGACAGGTCCATGTATCTTTAAATCCGAAATAGAAAGGCAGAATCCCTTCCGCTTTTATATCTTCACACAGCTGNATCAGTTCACTCCATGTTTCGGGAATCTGCCAGCCATGCTCCGCAAACATATCCCTGTTATAAAGAACTCCTGCTGCATTTGCTACATATGGAATAATATAAGTTCCGTCGGTTGGCACCAATTCTAATGCTTCAGCTATATCCAGATAGCCCTGATTAATATCCTGCAGCCCGGAATAATCTGAAATATCCGCCAGAATTTCAGCATCAACAAAATAAGAATAATTGATATCCCCGCCGATACCTATGATATCCGGATAATCCTCTCTGATAAACCTTGTCTTTAAAATGGTCATTGCATCATTTGGAGAACTGATTGTCAAATGAATATCATCATGCGTTGCATTAAACTCATCTTCCACAGTCTTAAAGTAATTTGCTGCTTCCTGTTTATACTGGACAATCTCAATTTCGATTTTATCCGATGAAGCGCCGCACCCTTGAAGCGATAATGCAGCTGCCACACAACACAATACCATTCCAAAGCACTTTAGCCATTTTCCTTTCATAATNTTTTCCCTTCGCNACCATTCAGCGCNGTTATATTTATTGGTATAAACTGAATGGTTATCTCCTTTCTTCATTTTTGATAGATACATAATAACATACCTTTATGCTACTAATAAATACCGCCNTTTTGCCTGTTTTATATCATTTTGCTATTTTTATTTTATTTATTTGAAGTCATCTAGCATTTTGGTATATACTGTATAATATATATATGCATTTGAGGGGAAATAATATGAGTGAAGTGATTTTTTCTGTTTTTCCAAGTGAAAATTTTGTNGATCTGGGATTGTATCAATTTGGCTGGGAGCAATGTGACCCTGCTCATTCCTTCGGTCCTGCTGCCAGAAACCACTATCTTTTTCATTACTGCCTTTCCGGCACNGGCACTCTTATGGCACTGAGCAGCAAAAAAGAAAGCCTTTCCTACCAAATAAAAAGCGGACAGGGCTTTATGCTTTTTCCAAANCAGATATGCACATATATTGCAGACAGGGAATTGCCATGGGAATATGTATGGCTTGAATTTGACGGGCTGCGTGTAAAAGAAGCAGTTGAATTAACAGGACTCAGTCCTGACCAACCGGTCTATAAAGCACGCTATAAAGATATTTCCGAAACTATGAAAGACGAGATGTTATACATCGTAAATCACAAGGAAGAATCTCCTTTTCATTTAATAGGGCATCTCTATCTTTTTATTGACAGTCTGGTCNGTTCCTCGACTTCGGCTCAAATAAGCAAAGGTAACAGCCTGCGCGATTTTTACATAAAAGAAGCCTTTTCATTTATAGAACAGAACTTTCAAAACGATATCTCCGTAGAGGATATCGCCGCTTCCTGCGGCTTAAACCGCAGTTATTTCGNGAAAATATTTCATGAAAATATGGGGAAAACTCCACAGGAATTTCTCATATCCTACCGTATGACCAAGGCGGCTGAACTACTGAAACTAACGGGACTGTCCATAGCTGATATAGGAAATGCAGTCGGCTATCCTAACCAACTGCATTTTTCCAGAGCTTTTAAAAATGTATATAATATTTCTCCGAGACAATGGAGATATGAGAATGGCGGCAGAAAACAGGACTAATGCTTTCACTCCTGTTTATCTGCCATTCTCAGCTTTTTCATTATATTACTATTATTCATTTTTTGTTATGTCGCTTCCAAAATATTTTTCTGAAATTTCTGCCAGTTCGCCCGATTCACGAAGTTCTTTTATCGCCTCGTTAATCGCCGCACGCAATGATTCGGAGTCATCACCTTTCCTTACCGGAATGGAAACAAGCGAAGCATCATCAGTCAATGCTNCAACTTTAAGTTTTGCGTCACTGTGTACGTTAAAGTAATCATAAACGGAAACCTCAGCATTCAGCGTTGCATCTGCTCTGCCTGACAGAACCATATCCATCGTCTGATCCAGAGTGTCTACGCCAAGAACTGTTGCTCCATATTCCTCGGCAAGATACATATATGTGCTGTTGATACTGTTCGTCGTTGTCTTCCCGTCTAAGTCTTCAAAGGAATTGATATCTGTGTTGTCTTCACTTACTACAAGCGCGGTACGGATATATGCATATGGTTCGGTAAAATCATATTTTTCAGAACGCTCATCCGTAACCTCAACGCCATTTACCATTATATCATATCTTCCAACTTCCANACCGGCAAGNAGTCCNTCCCANTCNCCCTCNACAAANACAGCCTTAACGCCAAGTTTNTCNGCNATNTTCTCNGCAACCTCAGTNTCNAANCCNACCAGCTTATCANNCTCATCATGATAAGTCCANGGCGCCCATGTTCCTTCCATNGCCACTACGATTTCGCCTTTTTCCTGAATACGNNCAAGTAAGTCCTTTTCCTGACTGTCTGTGCCACTACCTGCATCCTTCCCGCAGCCTGACAGTACTGTCATTCCTGCCATAAGCACTNCCATACATAATAATTTAAAACTTTTTTTCATAATCTTTTCTCTCCCTTTTTTTTATTTTAAAATCTATGTCTCCATCCGTAGAAACTCTTTAGTACGTTCGCATTTCGGGTTTTCAAAAAATTCTTTGGAATCTCCTTCCTCCACAATTACACCGCCTTCCATGAACATCACCTTATTGGAAACATTTCTGGCAAATTCCATCTCNTGNGTTACCACGAGCATTGTCATTCCCTCAGCGGCAAGCTGCTGCATTACATTCAANACCTCTCCCGTCAGCTCCGGGTCAAGCGCTGATGTGGGTTCGTCAAAAAATATAATTTCAGGCTCCGTTGCCAACNCCCTTGCAATCGCAACTCNCTGCTGCTGNCCGCCCGACANATGATGCGGATAGGCATCATACTTATCNGAAAGNCCTACCTTNTCNAGCATTTTCCTGCCNATNTCATCCGCCTGCTGCCTNGGCATCTTCCGNGCNACNATNANNCCNTCNGTCACATTCTGNAGCGCCGTCTTNTTNAGNAANANNTTATAATTCTGAAAAACNAANGCNGTCTTTCGNCGGATTGCNGCTATGTCCTTTCTCTTAACTTTACCGAAACTGTACTCTTCNCCATCAAANGTCATAGTTCCACGTTCTGCGNTTTCCAGAAAATTTATACAGCGAAGAAGTGTTGTTTTNCCTNAACCACTGGGNCCTAATATGGCAATGACATCGCCCTTTTCCACTTTAACATCAACGCCCTTCAGCACTTCTATATTATCAAATTTNTTGTGAATATCAANNACTTCTAACATATTATCACCCCTGATTCGTTACGAAACATTAATTCTATTACCAGAACTTACCCAACATAAACAAAATATGGTGCGATTTCGCCTGCGGTGAGCACCTTATTTTATTTATGTTGGATAAGTTCGTGAACTGCGATAATCGTTTCCCAANCGTCTATTTTTGATAACGATTTAAATATTTTTCTCCTATCCTCTGCAGCCATGTAAGCAACGTAGAAAATAACAAATAAATCAGTGCAACCTCAAGATATATCGCCATGGGTTCATAGGTTCTCGCAACAATCCTCTGAGCCGCCATAAACATTTCCGCAACAGTAATGCAGGCAACNANNGATGTGTCCTTCACCATGGAAAGCAGCGAATTGGATAACGGCGGAAACGCCGTTCTCATTGCCTGTGGCAGAACAATTCTTCTGATAATCTGTATATAGGACATTCCCACGCAGTACCCTGCCTCTATCTGNCCTTTAGAAACAGATTCCAATGCAGCCCTTATGGTTTCCGCACAATATGCTCCTTCNTTTATCGCAAGTACAATTGCGGCGCAGACAAANGGGTCTATCAGATACCCCATTCCCGATATTCCGAAAAACACCACATATAGCTGCACCAAAAGCGGAGTTCCCCTGATAATCCANATATATACACGCGATATCTGCTTAAGTACCGCCACATTGGCAAACTGAATCAAAGCCACTACCGTTGCAATCACAAGTGCAAACGCAAAAGCAATGAANGTAAGCGGCAGTGTATATTTAAGCCCCGGTATAAGAATTTTGGGGAATGAATCTATTATAATATTTATTAACCTTTCATTCACTTCTATAACATNGCTCCTTTNTCATCCTGCACAAACTATTTAATTTTATCCGGTATCCACTTCTTAATAATACGGTAGATATCCGCTAAATCAATAGGCTTAGACAGATAATCANTCATACCTGCCTGCATATACTCCTCACGCTGCTCCTTTGCCGTATTTCCGGTTAGCGCGATAACAGGGANGTTCTTATAATACGCACCTTCCAGCTTCCGCAGTTCCTTTACCGCCTCAACTCCATCCATCACAGGCATAAGATGGTCCATGAATATCAAATCGTATTCTTTCTCCTGTATGAGCTTCAACGCCTGGCGTCCATCCGAAGCAAGCTCTATCTGCATCTGTAACGGTTTAAGCATTTCCTCTGCAACCATGCAGTTTATATCATTGTCATCTACTACCAACACACTGGCATCCGGAACTACGAAGTTCATTTCATCCTGANCCGGATTCTGAACCTGCTCATTACTTATGGCTACCTCTACATTTTCATTCCCATTTTCCCTGTTCTCAATCAGATTGCAGAAATTGAAGCTGTAAAGCGGTTTATTCATCCACATTATATCTTCGGAAAAGTCACTCTCTGCCATAGGGTTATGTAAGCCGCACACGACAGCATTCAAACTTCTAAGCTTCTCTTTCTCTTCTGCGCTTAATGCCTCATATTGATCCGTAAAATAGAACAGTTTTGACTCCCTCTGCCCATCGGACATAAAATCTGACAAAGATTCAGACATAATATCCTCTGCATAAGTAAGCTGATAACGTTCTGTAAGANCCTTTANCATTTCGTCAGCAGCCTGATTTTCCATGTTTCCTGCAATCACTGCCTGACAACCGTCTGAAATCTGCGCCGCTCTTTTTCCATCAATAATACGCTGATGAATCGTAAAGTAAAATTCGCTGCCTTTTCCATATTCGCTTGACACGCCGATGCTTCCGTGCATCAATTCCACCAGTTGCTTGGAAATGGACAGCCCCAGACCTGTTCCCTCTTTATGATGATTCTTCCTGGCATCTACCTGTTGGAATGAGCCAAAGAGCCTGCTTATATCTTCTTCTCGTATTCCCTGACCCGTATCCTTCACTGAAATAAACAATTCTACATCATCCTGTTTACATTCCTTTACCTTTACCGTTAGACATACATAGCCTTCTTCCGTAAATTTCGTTGCATTGTTCATCAGGTTAATAATAATCTGGCGGATTCTCAGCTCATCACCATANAGCACCGCAGGAATATCCGGATCTATATCAAAAAGAAGTTCTACATGCTTATTTCCAATCCNGTTTAAAATAATCATGCCTAANTCGCTCANCATAGTCATGAAACTATANTCTTCATCNACNAANTCCATTTTTCCCGANTCNATCTTGGACATATCCAAGAGGTCGTTGACAATCGTAAGCAGCGCATTTCCCGAATTACGTATATTCAACAGATANTCCCGNTTCTGTTTAGACANATCNTCNCTGCGCAGCATAATCTGAGTCATGCCTACAATTGCATTCATAGGCGTACGTATTTCATGGGAAACATTGGATACAAATGCTGTTTTNGCCTGATTAGCCTCATCAGCACGCTCCTTCTCCTGCCTGACACGCTCCATTAATTCAAACTGCTCCGTNATATCCACAAGAAGCATNCCATAGCCGGATATATTACCGTTCTCCCTGATTTCTATTATTTTTTTATTATAATATTTTCCGTAAACCTGCTGTACCTTATCCGAATTAGTAAAAATCCTGTACATATCACCGGATACCGTTTCNTTCTTCCGTTTTTGATTCAGCTCCGTAAAAACTTTCTTGGCATAGGAATTNGAATCCAGATATCCATACATCTCATCAACAAGTANNAATGCATCTTCCATCTGGTCAAACACCCACTGATGACCACGCTCGGTAATTCCAAAGAACTCGTTTCTGTGTATGCTTATAATAATCGATAAAATAGATAAGGATGCACAAACGGGTACAATATCAAAAGAAAAATTAAAATACAGCATAAGTGACAAAGAAGCCATAATCACAAACTGTGCGCCTGCCAGCCTGCCCAGATTTTTACGTTCCGATACAATCTGCACCGAGAACATCCGCACTGTAGTATAAATCGTTCCACATAATACACTCATACATATAATAGCATAATGTATCATGTAGAAAAATCCCGGAGTCTTGTTAATCAAAACTAAACCGAAACTCTGATTCCATTCAAAATCCAGACTTTGGAATACCAATCCCAATCCGTCTCCGGTCCAAATCAGGAAATAAAAAATAATCTCTACAACAGACCAACACGAAAAGAATGCCGCCGCCAGTTTGGAATGCTTCATTCTTAAATATTCCCATAAAAACAGACTGAACATTATATAAAAAACGCCGTTACCGAAATATTCCATTTTTAGTGCGATATTTGCGCCTTCGTATGTTTTCGTCAAAAGTAACAGTAAGTAGCTGCCATTGTTAATCATGCAGCCGAGATTCGCCAACAGCAAATACATGGAAGTTCTGCTGTTCGCCTTTTTCAAAAGCAGAATGCAGCCTACAAACGGCACGGCAATCCCAATTGTCTGTATGGCATATACCAGAATATGAATTATCATCTTATAACCTTTCTATACAAATATAACTCTCAGCATATCAAGATATATTATACATAATATATTATGACCATACAAGAATTTTCACGCTGTAACGTAAACCGGGTTTACCATCTCTCCATATTGACTTTGTGCTTCTCTATGTAAATTTTTTCAAATTCATCAGGTGAAATGTCATAGCAAAGCATAACATCATTAAAATACATCATAACATCACACATTTCCTCAATGAAGTGATGGCGGGTGGCGGTATCGTTCATAATTTTTTCATCACCGTTTTTCTTTATTATATCGCCCACCTCACCTAATTCCGAATATAACCACAGCAGCTGATTACGGGCTTTTTCAGGGGATAAACCGCCCCATGTGTCTTTATACTTTTCCTGCAATTCCTTTTGTATATCCTGCATCTTGTAGAAATTAAGATTTTCCATTGTAATACCTCTTAGATTATTTATTACTCTTACTCTATTTCAAATACATAATCATAGCTGTAAGTGTGTACATATAACTTACCATCCTGTTCCACAAGAAGATCCGGCATTTTGGATACTGCGGTTTTGGAAATAGTTTTTCCCGTGCGCATACTGATTTGGTAAATATAATCGTCTTCAGCCGTAAAACCGTATCCGCAGATAATTACATCGCCCTTCACGATAAAATTCATTGAATTAAAAGTCTGGTCTTCACTTCGCCACAAAAGTTCCCCATTCTCAAGGTCATAAGCCATCAGANAGCAGCTGTTTGGCATGGCATATCCATTGAAAATATTACAGGTATAAAGTATACCATCTCTAACATATGCGCAGTTCCCCATTATGTACCATGTGTCAGATTCGACCTGAACATAGTATAACAGCTCCATGGTTTCCTTATTATACNCACTAATATCTGTCGGACACCACTCATAGATATAANTCTCATCAGAAAAGACCGTATCCGCAAAACGCTCCCAGTAATCATAATCAATATCAGGCTCTTTGTGAATCTGCATAGCGCTTTCAGCCAACGATCCGTTTATCATAGGAAGATATAACTGATTTTCTGCGAACCAGTCATCCGGATTGGAAATATTGTTTCCGCTTTCGCTGACAAGAGTTAATACNAAANGCTCCGGTTCTTCATCGGAATCNGCATAAAAAGCTNTTANCCCTGNTTGCTCTATNGTTCGGGATATNGGTTCTTTAAATTCCGGTTCATTTTCTATTTCAGATGTATCATTTATAATTTCGGGAGCCTCAGTTATGGTTTGTTCAGGTGTCTGCTCAACNGATTGTTCNTCNGATNCTATATCCNAATTTTCAGTCTCATTTTTCTCCGCACTATCCTGATTTATTCCGCATGCAGTCAATGCCAGCATCAGGAATATTGTGCATATACGAATCAATCTATGCTTCATTTCAATTTTCCTTTCAGCCATTCTCTTTTTTACCTTTAATCCGAATTCTAACAATATTAAGTATACTTGCAAGAAAAATTAACCCGAAAGAAAAATAAAGATATAATTTATCATTTTCACCTNCCGGAACAATATGTAGCAAGATAAGAATACATATAATATCAAGAACAATTGCGGAAATCAGAAAAACGCGGTTAGCTATAAACAATATCCTANCGATTAACCTGCAATCCATATATTCATACCCTCCTTAACCTATATACTCCAAATTTCATTTAAGCTATTCTACCACAGGCATACGCAGAATTCCATTAAAATAACCATGCCTTTCTCTCTACCTGCGATTCTTCCTTCGCGTATGCATGTGTATCAATTTTATCCCTGATTTCCTGCATNTGATAATCCAGTTCCTCTATGGAATCNGCNCAGGCTTTTAACTGNTGNTCAATCTCNTCNGTATCGTCAATTTNCTTTTTATATTTTAATTTATGTTCCAGACTTGCCCAGAANTCCATAGCGATAGTGCGGAACTGCACTTCCGCTTTCATATATTTTTTCTCATCCGGCAGAAATATAGGAACACTCAAAATAAGATGAAGGCTTCTGTAACCATTAGGCTTTGGCGACTTTATGTAGTCCTTTTTCTTTAACAAAATTACGTCATCCTGTTTTGTTAAAAATTCCGCCAGACGATAAATATCATCAGGAAATGAGCAGATAACTCTTAAGCCGGCCACATCTGCGATATGCTCACGTATATTTTCTATCGTAACAGGATAGCCCTTTTTCTCCAATTTTTTGTAAATACTCTCCGGTGTCTTTAGTCTGCTCTTAATGGATTCAAAAGGATTTCTGTTATATTCCTCGGAAAACTCAGCGTTCAGCACTTTTAGCTTTGTNTCAATTTCCATTATTACAGCGTTATATTCCATCATGAGTTTATTAAAAGGTTTTGCCTCACTCAACTTTTCCGCCTGAATTTTAATAATCTCCGACTGTTTTTTCAGAGTCTCTGTCTGTTCTTCAACTTTTCTTTCAAGTTGATTTTTATAGCTAAATAGTTCTATAGTGTTTTTTACCCTGTTTCTAACGATAGAAGTCTCAAACGGTTTGTGGATAAAATCAGAAACCCCCAATTCAAAACATTGGTTTTCCGACTCTACAGTCTGGTCACCGCTTATGATTAGTATCGGAATGCTTTTAGTCCAGTCTTTCTCTTTCATTTCCGAGATGACTTTAAATCCGTCTATATTAGGCATTTGCANGTCAAGCAGAATAGCATCCACTTCATTATAATGACTCTGCAGCTTATGNAAAGCCTGTTCTCCGTCCTCTGCCGTTTCCACCGCATAGTCTTCTTTCAGTATCTCTCTCAACAGTTCTCGATTTACTTCCTCATCATCCACTATCAATATCTTTTGCATATCTACTGATTCCATTCTGTGTTGTTAAAATTTTTGCTTTCCTTAGTTCCAACTACCCTCATTTGCATTCCATCGCTTTTTAAATGTCTGCCTATTCATAATAGCAGTATACGGTTCACACAGGAATCTATTTAAGCTTTCCAGTATTGCCGGAAACTCGTCCATCACAACGTCAATCTTCCTAGTAAACGCTTTCCACTTCTTTTGCATTCCATTATCTGCATCAAATCTTGTTTTTTAGTCTGGCAAGTACCGAACTCGCCACATCACCCATTTAACATTACCTCCATTAAGTCAGTAACTTTTTTGTATATTCTCATTTCTTTTGCATATCTGGATAGATTACAAAGATTTTTCTTTTCATCTGCAACATATGCATTGATTACCTTATTGAATAATTCATTGTCCATTTTTGTTCTATATTTGAAACAATCACATATTGTGCGTTCCCTATCGTAAACCGGAAGTTTTATTCCATTAAATACACCTTCTGTTTTTCCTAACGTTAATTTATCATTCTGCACAAAATAAACTTTATACGCAAAATTATCAATCTTTATTTTTGTACGGGATATGTTTCTTGGCACAGCAACAGTCCATACCATAGGAGTTTTATCGCTATATCCATAATAAAATAGCGCAGACTCCATACACACAATACCTTCTTTTAAAAATGTGGCTATCATCTTTTCTTCTGAGACTTCCATTTGATTAGCAGCTTGATAGTATCCATGTTTCACTCTCTCAAGCGCTCCTCTTTCACACATTTTTTTAATTTCTGAATTTTGTATTCCGGCTTCATTCAGTTGCGCTGTCTTCGCAATACCACCATTGTTTCTTATAACTGATTTTGCAATATCTATTTTTTTCATAAAATACTATTTCCATCAACAAATTTGATTTTTACTTTATACAAGCATACATCTATTTATATAACAATTCAATAACAAAAATATATTATTGTGTACTAAAAATTATATTTTAAAAAATGCTTACTGTATTTTTTATCTCACATCAATAGTATATACTCTGGAATCCTCGTTTTCGATATCCTTCATTATCCGATAAAATGTGTAGCCATATTTTTCATATAGCCCTGTTTCGCCGGTTGAAATATATATTTTTTTGGCTCCTTCTTCTTTCGCAATCGCATATGCATGTTCCAGAAGTTTTCCCATGTGCCGCTTTCCTCTGTATTGTGGAAAAGTATAAACAAATCCAATCCATGGGCTACACTCCGGATTTCTTATATCATCCTGTTCCGCCAATGTACAGAATGATATCAGTGTATCGCCCTCTGTCAGTAATAACACTCTTGTAGTTTCACCGCAGAGCTTCTTTAGCTGCTCTCTGCTTAATAAATCATGCAGATATTGCCCCGCTCCCCAATCGCTCTTCTTTATCTGCGCCAGCCAGTGTTTCTTATTTTCACTACTGTAATATTCCCTAATCTCCATATACTGTAATTACCTTCCCTCTAATTTATCTAATTACAATACCATAAATAAAGTTCCTGCTCCAATCAATATACAACCTATAACGGATTTCACAGTAAATTCTTCATGTAAGAATACGAATGCCAGAATCAATGTGATTACAACACTCAGTTTATCAATCGGCACTACTTTAGACGCCTCACCAATTTGTAACGCCTTATAGTAACACAACCACGACGCTCCCGTAGCCAAACCTGACAGGATTAAAAACAGCCAGCTCTTCCTGCTGATTTCTATTATACCATTTTGTGTATTCGTAAGGAAAACCATACCCCAGGCCATGATAACCACAACCACAGTTCTAATGGCGGTCGCCAGATTTGAATTCACGCCCTCAATGCCAACCTTCGCCAGAATTGAGGTAAGCGCCGCAAAGACTGCGGACAGTAACGCAAATATCATCCACATACAATATCATCTCCTGTATAGCTTTTTCTATTTATTTGTTCATTTCATCCACAATTTTTTCAGGCTTTGCAGTCATTTCAACCCATGCAGGAATAAAGCCGCTTTTAACCGCATTTCGGACAGACCTGATATTAGACCATGCAGAACAGTAAAACGGCACTCTTTCCCTTTTTAATATCTCTAATGCTAAAGCTGCGGTAAGAGAAGCTGCTATCCCTTGTCTTCTGTACTCCGGCAATACATCCACGCCAATCTGCCACATTGTTTCGCAGTCTGCCGAGCATCCTGCAAGTCCGATAAGTTTATTTCCGTCATACGCTCCTACGCCAATAACGTCCAGTTCTTTTCTATCCTCACATAAAGCATTGCTCCACTCCGGCAGATATAAATCAGAGAAGTCAGACTGTTCCAAAAGTTTCAGTTCGTAATTACAAGGCAACATATGTAACTTGGTGACATCCGGCAGATAGTATTCCGCCATAAAGCATATTTTCTGGCCTTTCCCCGATAATCTTTCATTAAGCCAATGCATATTGGGAGTTTCAAAGCAATGATAGAATTCAAACTTATTGATATACTCTGCAACAATCTCCCTATACTCGTCTCTGACCGAAGCAACGATATTATTTCCATAGGAAACCAGATTGCAGGAAATGGGCTCCTTATAATATTTTCTGGCATCAGATCCGACTCCGGATTTAACCACCACATGCTCACTGCTCAGGAAGTCTGACGCTTTGCAGTTTATATCCCTTGCCGACTGTTCCATGGCAATTTGTAATATTTCTTTATTCGTCATAATTATGCTGTCCTTTCAGAGTATCCGAAACCTTCCTATTTTGCATAAGATTTTATCATTTCATGGGTTCTTTTTCAACAGGCAGAGTAAGTCATTGAATAAAATTGGCGTTTATGTCAAAAATATTCATCATAATACTTGTTTTGTTTCATATATTACTATAAAATGTATTTGAACGGAATTGTCAAATATGTCAAAAACATTCAATAGCGAGGACCGGAAATGGAAATAAAAAGAGATAAATATTTGAATGATTTAATCAACAGAATGCATAACGGAATGATAAAAGTTGTAACAGGTATTAGAAGATGCGGCAAATCGTATTTAATCTTTAATATATTTAAAAGTTACCTGATAGAGAAAGGTGTTTCGGAATCACATATTATTACAATTGAGCTGGATCAAAGAAAAAACAAGAAATTTCGTAATCCGGATACCATATTGGATTATATAGAATCATGCATTGAAGATAAGGAACAATACTATATCTTATTGGATGAAGTACAGATGTTAAATGAATTTGAGGAAGTGTTAAATTCGTTACTTCATATTACAAACGCGGATATATATGTAACCGGAAGCAATTCTAAATTTTTATCAAAAGATGTAATCACTGAATTCCGGGGAAGAGGTGATGAAATTCATATCTTCCCTTTGACATTTAAGGAATTTATGCAGGTCTATGAAGGCGATATGTATCATGGGTGGGCAGAGTATACTATTTATGGAGGACTGCCACTTACTGTAATAATGAATACGGAAGAACAAAAGATTAATTATTTGACAAAGTTATTTGACGAGACATATTTAAAAGATATTATTGAGAGGCATCATATAGAAAAGTCAGGAGAACTGGAAGATTTAGTTAATGTCTTAGCGTCAGCTATAGGTTCTCTTACAAATGTGCCTAAAATCGAGTCAACATTTAAAAGTGTGATACAGTCAAATATTAGTGCAAATACCATTAGACAGTATATAGAGTATTTGGAGGATGCCTTTATTATAAATAAGTCAAATCGCTATAATGTTAAGGGCAGAAAGTATATTGGAACTCCTGTCAAATACTATTTTGAGGACGTAGGACTTAGAAACGCAATATTAGACTTCAGACAAATTGAAGAAACACATATTATGGAAAACATCATATACAACGAATTACGCAGCAGAGGTTATTCGGTGGACGTAGGTATTGTGGAAAAAAGAGGCATTAACAAAGAGGGAAAATCAGAAAGACAGCAGCTGGAGATTGACTTTGTAGCAAACCTGGGAAGCAAGCGATATTATATCCAATCTGCATTTAGCATGCCGACAGAAGAAAAACAAATTCATGAAAAAGCTTCTCTTATTAATGTAAATGACTCTTTTAAGAAGATTATTATTGTTAAAGATGTTGTTAATATTACACGAGATGATATTGGTATTACAACAATGAGCGTCTACGACTTTCTTTTAAAAGACAATAGCCTGGAGCTTTAGATATGTAAAAATATATTATTCCCATGCCCAAAATGGCTATGCATCCTCACATAGCCATTTTCTAAATAACTTAATTATAAATGCTAATGCCTTTA
>JAAUZS010000118.1 GCA_014804495.1 Lachnospiraceae bacterium | reverse complement strand
TCGGAACCAGTCTCATCCTGTTTGCATATTTTTTCTTCTTATTTTTCCAAAGATAAATTGAAGTGGATAAAGCATAACTCTTTGTATTCTGCGCAGAGTCCAGTATTTTCTTTTTCTCCAGCAGTTTGAGCATAGTGTCCTGATACAGTTCGTCTCCGTTTTCTGCGTCTCCGGCTGTCATCCGGCAAAACCGCAGTATATCCTTTCCAAACTTCAGGACAAACCGCTCAAATTCATCATTATTCATAGCAGCCATCCTCCTTCTTCTTTCAAGCCGGCTTGCAAAGATTTGCCCTTGCACTTATANATTGTCNNGNNTCAGGAAAAAGTTTACAATTTTTAAAATAATATACCAAAAGCTCCTGACCGNAGCCAAGAGCTTTCTATATTATTTTCAACAGTTTTTCATCNGGGGTTTATTCACAAGTCTCCAAAACNCTTCCATCCACAGCGTCAATCGTACAGTAATATATCGAATTGTNATTTGGATTGTNAAAAATCACGTAATAAGCCAAATCTCCCTTATGCTCATANTCCGTCTTCNTTGATATATCCAATATNATNACTGCNGCAGAACCGTCCTGATATTTNAATATTTCTTTACCTTCNGCTCTCTCNCCAAGCTCTGCCTCCATCTGTTTTGTTGCAATCTCNATNGCNTCCTCTTCACTGATTCCGCCGGCNGCCTCAATNATTTCTCTTTGCTNACTTNTCTCTNCTTCCNNNTCNGCTNTNNCTTCCTGNGCNGCCGNGCTTTGAGAAACTGCATAACTCATNTTATGCTGAAAATCAATAATCTCCAGAAGNTCCTCGTCNGTCATTTCATGNGCCGGCAGATTGAAAACNCCGGTAGAATTNATATAACAGAGNGTCCCTTCCGGCGCATCCTCCGCATTGTCCACCTGCNNAATGTCATTTTCAGGGAATTTTCCATCCTTATATGCNTGCCANAGCTCTTTATTGCGTTCNTTTTCTTCNTCGGAATACTCTCTTGAGAAACCGTCCNCCTCTNCTTCCTTCTCCTGTACCATGTCATTNATTTCCTGCACTTCCTCTGTCGGAATACTCTCCATACGTGCCTTTACAATATTACTTACAAATGCCTGTACCGGAACNCTNACAGCGCATGCTATTATGATAAATGCTGCCGCACNGATTGCCGCTTTNTTCNNNTTTNCTNATTTATGCGTTCTNTTTTNCATTCTATTTTGANTATTCATAATAATCTCCTCCTGCATCTTGTCTGAAATATGTACCTGNTCCATTACTTCTTTTAATTNNAATCCGTCCATCCGTTATATGCCTCCTTCCATGCTNANNGCNTCNCGCATCTGTTTTCTTCCCCGNCGAAGCCTCATTTTTACCGCGCTTTCTGTCAGTCCGAGAATATCCGCTATTTCCTTTATCTGATATCCTTCCACATAGTGCAGATAAATGACTGTCTTCTGCTTAACCGGCAGTTCGAGAAGTTCTTCCAATATTTCCTTCTGTTCCGGCGCTGCAAGAGTGTTTTCTATTTCGTCGATGTCAACCTTTGGGTGCCGGATTCTGAAACGTATCATATCACGGCAGATATTGGTAGCCACCCTGATNAACCATGCCTTTTCATGCTCCTCATCATGAAATTCCGGTTTCTTCTCCAGATAACGGCAAAANGTATCCTGAATGGCATCCTGAACATCTTGTTCATTGCAAAGTATAACAATGCAGACTTTGTAAAGCGTATCGCTGTATTTTATGACCGCTTCTCTTATGTTCTTCTCNATGTTCATATGTTTCACCTCCTCTGCTTTTAACACGTCTGAAGGGAGTAAAAAGTTACATAGCATATTTATTTTTTATTTACTCAATAAAAAGTTTTCTAAATAAAAAGCACGGAACACAGCCTCCACTATGCCCCGCAGCCTTAATTTAAAAATACCTCTTTAAACGAAAAAGTTNTTACAACCAAAAACTTCCTCCCTCTCCCGCATTTTTCCACGAAGTAACAAACCTCGNGTCTTTTTCCCAGAAATCCTTTATCTTATTATCCCAAATAACATTTTCATAACGAATGAATCCGTACTCATTTACNGGAATCACATAATTAATCGTCACAACATCATTTCCCCATAGGATTATCGTCTCTACCGTATAGCCTTCTGCTTCAATCTCCTCTATGAGATTCGTTCCGCTAATTTCCTCAAATTTCTTCCCGGAAATNATTTCTCCCTCATATGCTTCAATCCGGTTANTACTATAATTATAGTGATAAAAATATGGTTTCCATGTATGCCCCGACCACAATTCAGCAACCGTGTCATATTCATTATCGTATGTATCCATCCATATTTCAAAATCATTTCCTCCACGGTATACTACCTGTCCGATTTGAGAAAACTCACTTTCTACCGGTTTTCCGTCTTCCACTGTCCATAATTCACTTTCATTCGCCGTAAAAACGCGATCCGTGTAAAAAAACAGGCACTTCCTGTGACTGAATTCCATTTTTCCGTCTATCATGCGATAAGGGTATAAGTTATCCCGCACAAGCATACAGCAGTCCGCTCCTGCAAAATAGAGCGCTCCTTTATATTTCACCGCTCCGAATTCCTCATAACTATCCCCGCAAATCATAAATACTTCATACTTTCCATCCCCGTCATACTCATCATAATCCAGTAATAAAATATCGCTCTCCTGCGCACCCGCCACAATAAGTACATTTTGTTTCAGCACTTCCTCCTGCGTCAGAATCAGATTCTCCAATTCCTCCGTCAATGCACTCTGTATATCGCCGCTTGTCAGTGTCCGGCACACACCGTAATCAATCTCTTTGTATCCGCCTTCATACCATTTTTCATATACGTTCTGATATTGTTCCTTTGATACCTCTTTCCCGTCTACCATATATGTGTAATGCACTTCTTCTTTCTCCACCGCATACTCGCACACTTCGCTCCAGCTTTGCAAAAGTGTTTCCTTACTTCCCTCTATCTGATACACCGCGGAATGTATGTTACCGAACGCATCATAATCATGAAATGCGATTCCTTCTTTTTCCCGATAGTGCAGGGTGCCGTACTGCCCGTATTCTCCAACGGGAATTACCTCCCCNTTATCAAAAGTATAAACANAGCCGCCGCATGCATGCGCATATCCTTCTATCACGATAAGTTCCGGAACATCGTCGCTATCNAGATAAATTAATGAGAAAGCGGGAACTTCCTCACTGTTACTTGCTCCACTCCCAGGTACGTATTCTGCCAAAAANGTCNCGTANCCTTCCAATACCTCCGACTGCTCCGCNACCATTTCCGAAAGCCGCGGGGAGCCTTTTTGTAAAAGCAGCGCATTTTGGGCTTCTGCCAGCAAATCCGTAATCTCCGATTCCTGCATGGCAAAAGCATCATCATATCCTATTGATANATATTCGTATGTATCATACAGTTCTTCAAATTTTTTATCATGCGCTTCTTCCGTAACACTGANACCGTCTACTTCATATAATTCGTAAAGCCCATCGGGCTGCTCGTAAGACATCAGTGAACATANCAGCTTTACCTCTCCGTCTTTTANCTGATAAAAAGAAGAGTCACATTCACCCATTCCTGTAAAAGCACTGTAAATCATTCCGCCCCTTTCCACATACTGAATTCTGCCCGNAGAGCCGAAATTTCCCAATNCTATCACTGTTCCCTGATAATATGTATAAACATTTACCCCGGCTGCATGGCTGTTATCTTCTATCAATAATAATTCGGGAACATTATCACCATCAATAAAAGCCAGTATAACTCTCGCCCNCTGCACATATATATCTTCTTTATTTTCTTCCACATATGATTCCAGAAGNCGCCGATACGCCGTCATGTAAGAAANATACGGCCATGAGTTTTCGTCTGCTGATGCCTCGTCTTTTTCTGCCTCTTCCGCTGTTTGTTCTATTTCATTCCNGCTTCCGATTTCATNCTCCGGCAGCTCAGCGTCTTTACCACTTTCANCACCATCCAATACATACTCTGTCACCATNTCTTCCGGCTGNGTTTCCTGTTGTGATACACCTTTATTATCATTACTTTCGCCGCATCCTTCCAACAATAAGCAGATACTTATGATAATTCCTAACATCCGTATTTTTTTCATATAATGNAGTTTNCCCCTTCTNTTATGGNTATNTTAGGTATTTTCAAACTTATAGTACTTTTTATTATACCTAATATTTCATCATATGTATATCTTAATAATGATATAAGAAAAGGAGTAATACCAATTACTTAATTAAAGTTGAATTAATTAGCAATTTGTCATATTTCCTCTTTTGCACTGCCNTNACAATAGGCGTAGACAGTATTCCGGCAGCAATTCCGATTATCCATACATATTTCCAGTTCACAAGAATACCGACAAGACTAATTNCNATTATAACAATCANCCAATANAAAAATTGAAATTTCGCACCCGCCTTGTTCAACTCGCTTATTATATCGANGCCATCTGNNGAATGNGGNGCATTTTCTATGAATTCCGCTGNGCCGGCAGTACCGGAGCAGGCNCGNAAATCNGCACTGCACTTAGCGGCNGCNTCTCCGTATGCCTTATTATTGAGGATTTCCTGTATGGATGCACGGATNCCTTCGGAAGAATCATCNTNTAACATANTTCCNGCCCCGATTTCGGTAACTCTTCTCGCTACGGCGTTCTGCTCACCCGTCTGCGGATANAGAACCATCGGNGTCGCCATATATAAGCTTTCTGAAACGCTGTTCATTCCGCAGTGCGTGATAAAGGCATCTGCTTTGGAAAGAANATCAAGCTGGTCAACATATGGATAAACCTTAATATTATCCGNCAATGTTCCCAGCTTTTCGCGGTCTATAGCATTTCCGCAGGATATAATTACATCTACATTCAAGTCTTTCAGGGCATCAATACATTTACCATAGAAATCAGGTCTGTCGTTAATAACCGTTCCCATAGAGATATAAANCAGCGGCCGCTCCTTTTCTTTTTGCGGNATAACTTTNGAAAATACCGAGGGNCCGACAAANGTATAATGGTCTGAAAAGCTCTCCGCATACGGCTGAAANCTATACGAAGTATATACGACCGAATCTGTATTATTGTCGCTTTGAATCAAAGAAAATAAGTTTTTTACATGGTATCCGTANGGTTCCAATTTTNTTAATTCTCTTGAAATTNTGGGAAGCCCGAAAANCANNCCTGCNATTTCTNTCGGACTGTTCTTCATATATCCGGATGACATTTGATTGAATGCAAAGGTACTTGTAGACACCACCATCGGCACATTGTGTTTCCATGCGTTCAGCTTTCCCCAAAAGCAGACTGAATCAGTATATACCACGTCCGGTTTAAAGTTTTTGAACTCCTTATCCAGAAAATCATTCATGCTGAGNGTAATGCGGATATCCTGTATCGTCATTTCAGTAGTAGAGACATTTTTCAGACTTGTCTCTTCCTTCTTNGTCAATTCGGGCAGAAAAGAGTCGCAGGATATAAANTCTGCTCCGGTGGCTCTTATTTTCTCCCCGAATTCATCAAACGAATAAAACCTGACTACGTTCCCGCGTCTGACAAGTTCAGCGGCAACCGGNAGCATTGGATTGGTATGACCGTGTGCAGGAATACAAAAAAATGCTATTTTCTTCAATCTCCCTCACCGTCCTTTTCTTTAAACGCCACGCCGAACAATTCGGCAAATGCTCCTTTCGGAGGAATAGCAATGCCGCGCTCCTCATCGCCAAGAATCAGCAGTGTATCTCCCGGTTTGATATCAAATATATCNCGNGCCTGTTTCGGAATAACTATCTGCCCTTTTTCACCGACAGTAGCCGTCCACGCATATTTACCCTTTGGTGCAGTCATNTAATTCAGCCTCCTATAAGTATGATTTGTATAACAAATCATACTTTATCAGNTAAAAAATGTCAACAGAAAAATCTTCGTATTTTGAATAGTATCTTAATACTTTTCAAATACGAAGATTTACTCCTGCCTCTATAAATCATCAAATTCTGCATTCTTTTGTCGTTTAGCGACCTTTTTCTTATNNACCTTTCTTATGATTAAGATTGTCACNACCAATATCACTATANTCACNGGAATGATATAAATCAGATAATCTGTAAAACTTTTTTCATGAATACAGACTGCAATTTCTGCTTCCAATCCATCAACTGTAAACAGGTAATAGATTCCCATGAGCTCCGTATCAGCTTTTATCCATTCACCGCTCTGATTTACATAGATGGTTACTCCCTCAGTCTGTCCCTGCGGCGCCTGATACCGAATCTGATGCNAGCCGTTTCCATCATCCGGAACACNTATNTTCCAATGCTCCACAGCCTCTTCCAATGCAATATCATCGATATTAAGCTCTCCGGCATTAAGAATCGCATCCTGCTTAAATGTACCGTCTGCCAGAATGACGGACTGCGCGTTTCTGGTCTGCTCAGACGCAATCGTTGTCAAATATCTTACATATTCTACCGTAACATCTTCATCCTGCACAACATTCTTAAGTTCTTTGATNTCCCAGTCTGCATAGAATCCCTCCTTGACAGGAATATTGGGATACATATAAGGCGGCACCTCTGCGCCATACATACATTCCAGAGTCTTTACTTCTTCCTCGTCGGCATAGAATATTATCGTCATTGTCCGAAACTTATCCGGCAGCTCCTCTATATCCAGCATTTGTTCATAGCTGACCGGCTCTGCCTTTCCGCTATAGCTTATGCGGTCAATGCCGGCAATTTCATCCGACACGAAATAATTATTTTCTACGGTTCCGCTNTCATCCGTTTCTCCTGCTATTGCACCCGAAAAAGCTNCAGCTTTCTTAATCCGCACCATCGTACAACAGTTNCTGATACTGGAACCCGACCCTGCAATACCTGCCACATACTCTTCACCCTCTAAACCGCACTTGGCATAACTGTTCATGATATGGGAACGGGACTGCCCNGTGATGCCGCCTACATAATTTCCTGAACTGCTGATAATCTTTCCGTAATTTTCACACCAAAGTATAGTACCCATTTCCTGCAGACCGGATATACCGCCCACGTAACTCTTCTGCGCTGTAACATTGCCATGATTAACGTTTCCCCGAAGCACGCACTTGGTTAAGAAAGTAGAATTCATCTTCGCATCTTCGATTCCCGTTACATCACTTTCCAGATCAAAATCATATTCAATTGCCATTGTTCCNGCAATTCCGGACACATTGATGTCCCCACGCACCGTTCCTATGTTCTTACAGTCGGCAACCGTGGCCTGCGTACTTGTCTCTGCATCTTCTCTGGAATTATCTTCATAAATATTGGAATAATCCATATCCAGCACACCATCAAGAGCGTCGGTATACAGTCTCATAATCACGCTGAACTGGTCATTAAGCTCCGCCATATCATCTAACANCACATCATTTGACGATGCCATTTCATTATTCAAATATCCCATATTCTCCGAAAGNCCCTGGAGATTAATGGACAGGCTGTTTATTTTAGAGCGGTAATCATCACCAAACTGCGGCATACTAATATCCGGCATTTCATTCAGACCATCAAANATATTCTTTGCCGCATTTCCTGCNCTCTCCAGATTTTCTGATGCGTCTTTTGCATAATCAATTGCCTGATCAAGCTCTTCTTTTGCCGCCTCCGTCATCTCATCCTGATGCCGCATCACGATATCAGACATAGTTTCCAGATAATCTTTCATATCCCGTGAATAACCTGAACTTGAATCCGGATCACCACAACTCTCACGATACTGCTCATCCGCATAGTCATATGACGCATCATCAATATCGGAGGCGTTATCAGACATTTTGTCAGCCACATCACTAAGCAGCTGATTGTCCAAAGATTCCCTTTCTGTACCAATCGCCGGAAAACTGCTGCTTGTATCCGATTCAGCATCATAATGCACCCAGCCTTCAACGTCCAGATAAGACTTGAAATCACTGCTGCCGGACCATTCTTTCTGTACCTCCCCGGCAATTTCCGGTCTTAAATCATCCTCATTTAAGTCTTCACCCGTATAAGGCGGTTCACCTCGCAAACTGTCAATATACATATTCTTATGTGCCTTTACCGCCTTAGAATATGCTTCTGTATATATTTTCTCACCGTCTTTCATCTTTTGTTTGGCATTATCATAGCTTTCTTTTTCTTCCGGAGTCATATATTGATATATATCAAGCGTATCTACCGTATCGGACAGCTTATTTGCCGCTTCTTTTACATTTCCCGCAGCCTCGCTTGTTTTATCAACCATTCCGCCATCTTTAGCGCTCTCGTCTACAATGTAATCAATCCGATTTATCGCATCATTGACAGAGCCNGTCATATCATCGGCCCATTCTACTGTCCTGTCNGCCAAAACCGACGTATCATCCAGCGCNNTATNCGCAAAATCCTGTATAATAGAAAGACGTCCGGANATCGTATCAGACTCAGAGCCTGCATCCGTTATCATCCGGCTTGCTATATCATGCAGTTTATCAATATTTTCCGAAAGCTGGTGCGCTATATCCTGAGTTAAGTCAATAGCAATATACGGCTCNGTCTGTCCCNCNATNCCGCCTACNTCTTTACGCCCATAAACNGTCCCNGTATTCTCACAAGCATAAACATAGCCTGACTGCCGNCCTACAATTCCGCCTATATTATACCCTATATGCTCATATCCAATCTTTCCGTTNTTAACGCAAAACTGTATGATCCCTGTAGAAAGNCCTGCAATGCCGCCTGAATCAATCGTATTGTTATTGATTGATTCCTGTTTGTCATTTTTTTCACCGTCGTCTCCAATATCAGCAAATCCCATAGTATATTGTTCAATATTAATATCTTCTATCGTCTTCGCTTTGTCACTGCTGTAAATATTGACATCAGCCTCATTGGTACAGCCGGCAATATTCCCTCTGTTTTCACCAACAATTCCGCCTGCATAGTGCGCTCCCGTCACTCTGCCGTCTACTATGCAGTCCAGCAATATACCACTCGTCTCATTAAAACCCGCAATACCGCCGACATAGTCATTCCCTTCTATTATTCCATTAAAACTGCANTTAACGATAATTCCGCNGTTATCGCCNGCAATTCCGCCTACCACTANTTGNTTNCCGGANGGNCGCACGGTACCTTTTACTTTCAGGTTCGCAATNACTGCNGTCTTTTGCGTATAGCAGAATAACCCTGTATAAGATACGGAATCTCTGATTTCCAGCCCGCTTATGGTATATCCCTGACCTTCAAAATATCCGCCAAAAGTAGGAATNGAAACAAAGCCGCTNTCTGATAANTCCAAATCNCATTCAAGATACACTTTTTTNTCCTGCGACCATGTATCCAGCCAGCAGTTCCTGGCAAATAGTTTGAAATCGTTTACGGAATTTATATGTATTACTTGCCAGTCGCCATCTTCATCATAGGACTCCAGAGTCTCGTTGGCATCCTCAATTGTAATAATTTCTTCTTTTTCCGATTCTTCAGTATTACCGGTTTCTTCTGCCATAACATCCATAACCGGAATTATAATCAGCAGCAACGCCAATAAAAAGGAAGTCACTCTTTTCCTATACATATTTTTCCGCCTCCCCGTTTCCGCGCTTCTTTGTTATCTCATCTGTGAGCTTATTGTACTCGTCTTCCGTCAGNTCAGTCACCTCGCCGGCCTCTACATATGCGCTTACATTGCCTCTGATTATCGCATTCATGGAACCNGTTACCGTACCGTCGATNTTACCATGCACCAGACCATCCACTTTTATGAGTCCNGCAGCGTTCTTCGTCCTGATTGGCATATTCATTACAAATGCCGTCTTTTCTATAATGGTATCTCCTACCAGCAAAATCTGCGGCAACACGAACATCGTAATAAAAATGGAAATCAGTGTACCGCGTCCTAAACATTTACCGATTCCGAAAATCGCGACATCAGAAGTCAGCTTTCCAATCAGAATCCCAGCTACCGCTAACATCGTACCGGAAGTGATAATTGTAGGGAATGACAGATTCATAGTATCAATAATGGATTCTCTTCTTCCCATTGTCTTTCGCAAATCCGTATAACGGCTGGCAATAACGATTGCGTAGTCAATATTGGCGCCCATCTGAATCGAACTGACTATCAAATAGCCTAAGAAGAACAAATTATCATGCTGCAAAGCCGGTACCGAGAAATTAATCCAGATACTTCCCTGTATGACTGCAATCAGCAGAATCGGCATACCAGCTGATTTAAACGTGAACAATAACACCACCAGCACAACCAGGATGGACACAACATTTACCACCATATTATCCCGCGAAAAAGTCTTCTGTAAGTCATACTGACTGACGGACTCCCCACAGACAAGGACCGTACCGTCATAATATTTTCCTGCTATCTCATGCATCTTATCCAGAAAATCGAAAGTCTCCTCACTCTCTTCCGGAAGCGTCAGGTACACCAGCATACGGCTGTAATTCTCACCCTGAAGCTGACTTTTGGCAAAGTTCATCTGTTTATAGGCATCATCGAGTGTTTCCTGCAAATCAGCCTCCAATGTCACATAGCCTTCTTCCACCTCATCATATACAAACATAAACATATCAATTAAAGGCACCTGATAATCCGACAGACCATTGACTACCTTGGCATAGTCTTCATCATTGACTGCATAGGCCGTATATATCAATTCAGCTACTTCATAATCCAAATCAATCAACTCCGAAAATTGTCTTGGCGTAAGTTTATCTGTCAGATTATAACCATCCATTGCCTCAATATTGGCAAGACCCATCGTATAATCCACTTCCTGACATGCATCCAGATCGCGCAGCAAAGCTTTTTCATTATCATAATTTCCTGCCGGCACAATAAGCGCTACCATGTTCTCACTGCCGAAATTTGTCTCCTGCATTTCTTCCGCTTTCTGTACGCTGTTTTGTATCGGCGGCGTAATCGTACTATAACCGAACACATAAGGACAGTTCTTGGAAGTCAGATATCCGGCCACAATTGCGATCAAAAAAAGCGGCGCCACGATATACCTTGAAACATATGCAAATTTTCCAACAATAGGAATATCCGGAATAAAGTTTTTATGCTTAGTAGTATCCATAAGCTTTGAAAACAGCATAATAACGCCCGGCATCAATAAAAATACCGCGAACAGGCTCAAAATAATCGCCTTAATCAACACAACGCCTAAATCCGGTCCCATCTGGTACTGCATGAAAGTCATCGCAACCAGACCGCCAATAGTTGTCAAAGAGCTTCCCGCTATCTCCGGAATCGCCTTGCTAAGCGCTATAATTGCTGCCTCACGCGCTTCATATGTGGCATGCTCCTCTTTGTATCTGTTTAAAAGGATAACTGCGTAATCAACCGATAATGCCAGCTGCAACACAATCGTAACCGAATTTGACACAAATGAAATAGTTCCCAATAAGAAATTAGTACCCATCTGGATAACGGCAGCAGATAAAAATGTAATAAGCAGCACCGGAATTTCTGCATATGCCTGAGTTGTCAGCAGTAATACCGATACTACAATAACCGCTACCAATACGGATATCGTATTCATTTCCTGTGCAATCAGTTCTGCCTGCGTATTACCCAGTCCTGTCGTCAGATAATAATCATAATCCGCGAGCAGCTCCTTTACCTTATCAAGCGCCGTCAGGCATGCATCATCATTCTCATCATAATCAAAGGTAATATTATAATAAGCGGAACCATTCGTGTAATGCTCGCCGGAATCATCAAAGTCTACCGAAAAAACGCCTTCTATTCTTTCCAGCCTTTCGCAGATATCCTCTGCCTGATTATATGACATATTGGCAATCATCACATTACAGGTACCATAAGTAATAAACTCCTCCTCCATGAGGTCAAGTCCCTGTCTTGTTTCCGTCGTTCCCGGCAGATAATATGCCATGGAATTCTCTACCCCGACCCAATTTCTTGATATAACGGAAAAAACAATCAGGATGCCGAAAATCAGGAAAAAAAGATTTCTCTTATCCACAATGAATCCGCATACTTTCAGCATAACCTGATTCGCATTCTTTTCCGCATCACCTTTCTTCTCCACTATGTAAACTCCTCCTTTAACGCCTTTTTTACTCTGATTTTACATAGTCCAATATATACGAAACAAACCTGACAAAAACAACGGTCAATTTGACTTATATGTGTAAAATTGGGACATTTTCACCACATTTGATGGGCAAATACGGGCATATTCAGGTACAGATATTGCAAATTTGCCGGACACGTGTATAATAAATATGTACAGCACGAATATGTAATCTAAAGACAGAAAGGGATATGCACTCACATGAAACATGAAATTATATCACTCAATACGAAAAAAATGCTTGCCTCCTCTTTAAAAAAAATACTGGAAAGCAAGCCTCTGTCTAAGGTTACCGTAAGTGAAATCATAGCAGACTGTAAAGTAAACCGTAAGACCTTTTATTATCATTTTGAAAATGTTTATGCTTTGCTTAATTGGATGCTGAAACAAGAAGCAATCGAAGTCATTAAGCAAATGAATCTGATTACCGATTACGAAGAAGCAATTTTCTTTGCTATGGACTATATTGACGAAAATGAAATCATCCTGAAAAATATTTATCATTATATGGGAAAAGATGAGCTGCTGCAGTTTTTCCATCAGGATTTTATTGAGTTATCGGCAGCAGTCATTGAAAGGGCGGCACAGAAAAATCAGATAANCGTCAATGGNGAATTCAAAGAATTGCTCAGCAGATTTTATACCGGAGCAATCGCAAGCCTTCTCCTGGAGCGGATTAAAAGCAAATCTCCNCATGACCGTGAAAAAATCGTACAGTATATTTCCCTGATATTAAACAACTCCTTAACGAATATACTAAAAGCGGCAGGTTCTGAAAATATAACNCCTTAGCNCCTCNCCGCCCTAATACTTCCTCNCAGCCTTNANTTCCCGATACAGCAGCTGATAATTTTCATACCGTACTTTGCTGATTTCNCCGCGCTNNACCGCTTCCTTGACCCCACAGTCAGGCTCATCCATATGCGCGCAGCCTCTGAAACGACAGTNAGGNTCANNNCNNCTGAATTCNGGATANTANAGNCCAAGCTCTTCTTTTTCAATNTCNGAAATGCTNAGAGACGTAAAACCNGGCGTATCCATAATNTAGGTTTCATTNCCNAGCGCAATTATTTCCGAATGTCTGGTNGTGTGACGTCCTCTTTCGATTTTTTCACTGATGCTTCCNGTCTCCATNTTAGCCTCNGGATGAAGACANTTAATAATCGTAGACTTTCCGACACCGCTTGGACCGGCAACAGTNGTCGTTTTTCCNNNAAGAATNCTCTTTANCTCTTCTATGCCTTCCATTTCAAGCGCNCTTATAAACAATGACTGATAGCCGCAGGTCTCATATGCTTTTTTTAGNGNGGCNNTTTCTTCCTTGGATGCAATATCCTGCTTGTTAAAGCAGATAATGCTTGAAAGCTTCTGCCNCTCCATATGAATCAAAAAGCGGTCCAACAGATTAAAATTAGGATTAGGCTTAACAATAGCGAAAATCACCAGAGCCTGATCAATATTAGCTACCGCAGGACGTATCAGTGAATTTTTCCGCGGCAGGATTTCCGTAACGTTTCCTTCCTTATTCTGTTCATCAAGCACTTCCATACGAACATTATCACCTACAAGCGGCTTGATATGGATATTTCGAAAAATCCCTTTCGCTCTGCAGAAGTACGTGCCCTTCCCTTCCACATGCACATAATAGAATCCTGATATTCCCTTGATAATCTTTCCTACCATTAATCCTCTTTTCATTCAGCCGTAAATGTAACTACTCTTGTCACTATCTTCTCCGTCGAAGTCCCCTCAACCGTCATCGTCTCGCCCGTATCCGGATTGGTCGTGGTCGTTGCGGGCGTCGTCACTGTAAATGTGAACTGAACTACTCCCGTAGAAGACTTGATTCCCGAATAATTAGTCGATATCGGGAAGGACGACGTCTGTGTACTCAATAACTGCGTCCCATCCGTGGCTATCAGAACTACTGACACAGACATACCCGCCTGATAATCAGGGTCTTCTGTCGGCGCTGTAATTCCTTCCGTAAATTTATAAGTTACTTCCGTAGGACCTATACTGACTTTTAAATCAATTACTGTTCCTTTATCTACATATGTGTCCACTGAATAACTCTGGTAACATACTTTGTCTGTCAGCGATACGTCTTCGTTGATGGTCTGGGATACCGTTCCAACCTCCAATCCGTTTTCATGCAATACTACCATAGCGTCCATTTCCGTCATCCCAATCAGATTTGGAACCTTAACTTTTGCATCTTCTTCACCCAGACTCACCCATATAGTAATAGCTACCCCTTCCGGCGCCGTTGTTTCGGCTTCAGGTGATTGTGAAATTACATGCCCGCTTTCTACTTCGGAACTGTAATTTTCTGAAACGGTTACGCTAAATCCTTCTTTTTCCAAAATTGAGACCGCTTCCGACTGTGACTTTCCCTTTACATTCGGTACTACAACTCCATTACTCCCCTGTGCAACCGTCAAAACTATGTTTTTATTTTTTTCTACCATCGTTCCCGCCGCTTCGCTTGCTCTAATCACAATTCCCTCTTCATAAGCGTCGGATACCTCATATTCTATTTCAGGTGTCAGACCCATTTCTATCAGCTCACGTTTAGCCTCATCCAATGGTTTTCCCGCCACCTCAATCATTTCAACCGTATCAACTGTCTCTTCCTGATTATTTTCCTCGTTCTGCTCTCCAAACCTGAACATGCCGAATGCATTCCCGACCATGAAAATGACAATTCCTCCAATCAGAAGAGCCGCCACAACGGCAAGTAAGGTGGTAATCTTCTCCATTTTCGGATCATAATCATCATTGTCTTCGTAGTACTCTTCCTCGTCTATGTCTCTATCTTCGTCTTCATCCTCATCTTCATACTGCTCATGATAATAATCCGCATTCCTGTTTAAGCGCATTGCTTCATCCATAGAATCTCTTCTATCGGTCTGTCTCTTAATCTGCACCATATCTCTGTCAGTAATCATTCTGGTAGAGGCTTCTTCATCAGGGTCAACCACTTTAACAAAATCTTCATCCGGATTAAGTAACGATTGTTTCAGGTCAACAATCAATTCATCCATAGACTGATATCTTCTGTCCGGGCTTTTCTGACAGCACTTATATACAATCTGCTCTACACTGATGGGAATCTCTGATACATATTCCCTCGGAGACGGAAGTTCTTCCTGAATATGCTTAATTGCAATAGCTACCGTAGTATCGCCGTTAAAAGGCAGACGTCCGGTAAGCATTTCAAACATTGTGATTCCAAGAGAATAAATATCACTCTTTTCATCGCTGTATCCGCCCCTTGCCTGCTCCGGTGAAGTATAATGAACCGAGCCCATGACATTCGACGTAATAGTATTGCTTGTTGCTGCCTTTGCGATACCAAAGTCCGTTACCTTCACTTTTCCCTCTTTGGAAATAATAATATTTTGAGGCTTGATATCGCGATGAATGATATGATTGCCATGTGCAGCCGCAATTCCCATGGAAACCTGAATTGCTATACTGATGGCCTCCTTCACTGATAGCCTTGCTTTTTTCTCTATATATTTTTTTAATGTAATTCCTTCCACCAGTTCCATGACAATATAATGAATGCCGCCTTCTTCGCCGACATCATATACATTGACAATATTGGGATGCATCAGGCCTGCTGCCGCCTGTGCCTCCACTTGAAATTTTGAAACAAAATTCGCATTTTCACTGAATTCCTGCTTAAGCACCTTCACTGCCACAAACCTGTTCAGTTTATGGTCTTTTGCTTTATATACATCCGACATACCGCCGGTACCGATTTTTTCCAGAATTTCGTATCTATCTCCGATTAACATTCCAATCTTAATCATGTTCCACCTCATCTGCCGACTGCTCAATAATAATAAGCGAAATATTATCCCTGCCACCATTATTATTAGCAGCGCGAACCAATTCTTCAGCCTTTTCTTTCAGGCTTCCCTCACCCTTAAGAATATGCTGTATGTTCTCATCCTCTACCATATTTGTCAGTCCATCAGAGCAAAGAAGTACCATATCGCCGACATTAAGCTCAGCCTTAAAAAAATCAGCCTCTACGATGTCTTGTGCGCCGATTGCCCTCGTAATAATATTTTTCTTCGGATGATTTCTTGCAGCCTCTCTGTCAATGCTGCCATTTCTAACCATCTCTTCTACAAGAGAATGATCTATCGTAATCTGCTCTATCTTGTCATTCACCAGATAGAGTCTGCTGTCTCCCACATTAGCAACTTCAAGATTATGTCCGATACATGTTGCAATTACAACCGTTGTGCCCATTCCTGCCAGTTTATAATCTTCCGCTGACTTTTGTCTGGTATAAGCGTTGGCTTTAACAATCGCATTACCAAAAATATCAGCCGGTTCCTTCTCCTCTGAAGACCTGATTTCATCTACAATCGTCTCTACCGCATATCTGGACGCAAAGTCTCCGGCTTTATGCCCGCCCATGCCGTCCGCTACGATAAATACNTTTGGCAGATTCCCCACCGGCTNATCNGAGAGGAAAATAAAATCCTGATTCAGTTGTCTTCCTAAACCAATATCTGTAATTGCATAGGACCTTAACACTATATTACCCTCCTATGACTGCTTAGTTATATGACTTCGTCTAAGCTGTCCGCAGGCACCATCTATATCCCTGCCCATTTCTCTTCTTATAGTAACATTTATTCCATTTTTTTCAAGTTTATTTTTAAAAGCTTCCGCCGCCGTCCTGTCAGAACCTATGTAGTTCCGCTCTCTGACCGGATTTACAGGAATCAGATTAATATGGCAGTTTAGCTCTCCTACTAAGGAAGAAAGCTGCTTAACATCCTCTTCCGTATCATTGACGCCGCTTATCAGGCTGTATTCAAATGTAATACGTCTGCCTGTCATTTCAAAATAGTATGCGCAGGTTTCCATTAATTCTTCCAAAGAATATTTATTTGCAATCGGCATAAGGCTGCGTCTTTTTTCATCCGTGGCGGCATGGAGTGACAATGCAAGAGTAATCTGTAACTTTTCCTCCGCTAACTGCCGCATCTTTGGTACGATTCCGCAGGTCGATACGGTAATATTCCTTTGGCTGATATTCAGTCCGTTCTCATCCGTAAGCAAAGTTATAAACTTAAGCAGATTATCATAGTTATCCAGCGGCTCTCCGGTTCCCATCACCACTACATTGGATACCCTTTCTCCGGTAAGAAGCGTAATGGAATAAATCTGGTCGAGCATTTCCGATGGCAGCAGATTCCGCTCTAAGCCATCCAGGGTAGAAGCACAGAAGCGGCAGCCCATTCTACAACCCACCTGCGAGGAAATACAGACCGAATTGCCGTGCTTATAGCGCATCAGTACACTTTCTACCAGATTCCCGTCAGAAAGCTCAAACAGGAATTTTTTTGTTCCGTCTTTTTTTGATTCCTGTACTTTTACAACACTTAACGCCGTAAAGCTAAAATTTTCCCTGCATTTTTCCTTTAGGGTTTTCGGTATATTCGTCATTTCTTCATAATCCCTTGCCAGCTTAACATGCAGCCACTCATAGAGCTGTTTCGCCCTGTATGGCTTTTCGGACATACTTTTCATCTGCTCTTTAAGCTGTTCCAGTGTCAGGGATTTTATATCTCTTTCCAATTCTATTTCTGTCATACTTTTCCAATCATACTTTCAATTATACTTTCTGTCATTTTAATTGCATGACTTATATCATTCCCGTTTTTCAATTCTAATTTTTTATGCCTTTGCTCTTAGTTTCGCTAAGAAGAAACCATCCGTTTCATGGATTCCCGGAAGCAGCTGCAAAATACCGCTTTCTCCTTGTTCTTTCAATGGCCCCGGCAGATATGCGCTCATGCTCTCAGGTTCAAACGAAAATTCTTCGCAGAGCCACTCTGCCATTTTTTCATTTTCCTCCGGATTTATCGTACAGGTACTGTACATTAGTACGCCGCCTTCTTTTACATAAGCCGCGGCATTCTTAAGAATCTCTTTTTGAAGTTTCGTAATCTCTTTAAGCGACTGTTCGCTCACATGATATTTAATATCCTGTTTCTTACCGATGACGCCAAGCCCTGAACATGGAACATCAGCTATAACCACATCGGCAAGTTTACATAATTCTTCCTGATATACTCTTGCGTCCCTGACCGCCGTTATCATGTTCTCTTTACGCATTCTAAGCCTGTTTTCTTCCATTCTTTTGACCTTTTGCTCAGTCAGGTCAAAAGAATACACTCTGCCTGTTCCTGCAAGCTTAGACGCAGCATGAAGAGATTTACCTCCCGGGGATGCACATAAGTCTATTACTGTCTGCCCCGCTTTTATACCGGCAGCTTCCACCACCAGCATAGAGCTTACATCCTGAACCGCAAAAAAACCTTTATCATAACCGGGCAGGCGTTTTAAGCCATCTGCTTTCTCTATCTGCACTGCATATGGCAGATATGAATGCTGTGTTACTTTTACTCCCATTTTTTCCCATTCCGTAAAAAGATTATCTCTGGTTTCTACAGTCAGGTTTTCCTCCATGCGCAGCGTCACGGGAGCGCTTTTTAAAAACGCTTGCAGCATTTTTTCCACAGTATCCATGTCATATGAGCGCAGGAAATGCTCTATAAGCCACTCCGGCATAGAATACATGACAGACATATAAGTAATCGGTCTTTTTTGTCTGTCCGGATAGGAAATCGCCTGTTTCTGTCTGGATATATTTCTTAACACACCATTTACATATCCCTGCAGCGATGTGAATTTTCTCTTCTTTGCAATGCGCACCGACTCATTACAGACCGCCGCATCAGGAACCGCATCCATGAATAGAATCTGATACACGCCTGAGCGCAGCAATGCCCGTATTAACGGCTTCATTTTCGCTACAGGCACTTTTGAAATCCCATCCAGTACATAATCAATCTGGATTCTTCTCTCAACCGTGCCTTCAGTGACTCTTTTGATAAAAGCCTTCTCTTTTGNNTCCAGACAGTCGTACTTTTCCAATACATCTGCAAGCANCAGATTTACATATGCATCGGTTTTTTCAAGTTCCAGAAGCATATCCAATATAATTTCTCTTATATTCATATTAGTAACCATAATCCTGCCTTAAGCCCGCCATATATGGCAAACTCATAATTCTATCTGCGCCTTCTATTTCCGTTATTGCCATATAGAAGAATCAGTCTCAGAAGCTGCAGAATTGCNGATGCAGCCGCCGCTACATAGGTCAGAGCCGCCGCACTGAGCACCTTGTGGCATCCTCTTGTCTCATCANTCTCCATAAGCCCATAATCGCTAAGCATGTTAAGAGCCCTGCCCGACGCATTAAATTCTACCGGAAGNGTTACGATCTGAAACAGCACAGCAAGGGCGAATACCCAAATGCCNATATGAATAAAAATCTGATTCATACCAAGCAATACACCTAAAATAATTATCGGAATCCCTAATTTGGAGCCGATATTAGCAGCCGGCACAAGCGCNGACCTTATTTTAAGCGGCGCATATCCTTTATTATGCTGCACTGCATGACCGCATTCATGCGCAGCTACGCCGATTGCCGCAATCGAATTCGAACCATAGACAGAATCCGAAAGACGAAGCACTTTGGATGAAGGNTCATAGTGATCCGTCAGTTCTCCTCTTATATGTTCTATCCTTACATCATATATNCCTGATAGCTGCAGTATCCTCTGCGCCGCCTGCGCTCCGGTCATNCCGCTCCTGCTCATGACCTTTGAATATTTCTTGAATGTCGATTTGATGCGCAGCTGTGCAAAAAGACACAGAACCACTCCGATAACAACAAGAAAATAAGTCGGATCATAATATGCCCCNTAATAAACTCCATAACGTCCCATAGTAAATTTTCTCCCTTCTATAAATTCAGTAAAATATTTCTCCNGCTTCAATCTTACAGCCTAACAGAAACTCTTTCACGCTCATNCGTCTTTTCCCTTCCAGCTGCACCTGCGTAATCTTCAATGCATTTTCTCCTGTCNGGACATACAATGCTGTTTTATCCACTGCAATTACCGTNCCGGGAACTTCATTTTCCANCGTCTTTTCTTTTTCACAGACCTCGCTCTCCCATATCTTCAAAACTTTTCCGTTATATGAGGTATAGGTGCCGGGCCATGAATTTAAGCCGCGTACCATTCTTTCTATCTGCACCGCGTCTTTATTCCAGTCAATCTTTCCCATCGATTTATTCAGCATTCCCGCATAAGATGAATCGTCGTCGTTCTGTTTCACGGGANTGATATCGCCTTCTTCGATTTTACCTAAAGCTTCAACAATCAGCTTAGCCCCTGCAATCGCAAGTTTATCATGTAAGCTGTCTCCGGTTTCCTTTTCATCAATCGGAACGACGCTTTGTAACAGCATATCTCCCGTATCCACGCCTTTGTCCATCTTCATAATCGTAATGCCGGTTTCTTTCATTCCATCGAGTATAACTCTCTGAATCGGACCTGCTCCGCGGTATTTGGGCAGNAGTGACGCATGAATATTGATGCAGCCGTACTTAGGCATATTCAGGATTTCTTCTGACAGGATCTGTCCGAAAGCCGCTACCACAAATACATCCGCTTCATACCTGCGAAGCGTTTCCACAGCTTCCTTATCTTTGATTTTTACAGGCTGAAAAACCGGAATATCATGCTTCATGGCACATGCCTTCACGGGCGTTATCTGCATTTCCTTACCACGCCCTTTGGGTTTATCGGGCTGGGTTACGACCAGAACGACCTGATGATGCGCTTCTACCAAAGCCTCCAAAGCTCCTACCGAAAACTCAGGCGTTCCCATGAATATAACCTTCATTTTACCATTCTCCTTCCTATTCCGCATGCATGGAGAAAAACAGAATCTTTATTCCTCTTCTACCTCCTCGACATCCTGCAGTTCTCCCTCAACCTTTTCAACATATAAATGACCTTCCAGATGATCCAGTTCATGCATTATTGCTCTGGCAAGCAGCTCTGTCCCTTCAATTTCAAATGGCTCCATATTCTCATCATAAGCTATAGCCTTGACATAATTCGGTCTTGTAACCTGGCCTGTCTTACCCGGTACACTTAAGCATCCCTCATATCCGGTCTGCTCGCCGCTTGTTTCAATTATCTTAGGGTTAATAAGCAGTATCGGGTCTTCGCCTGTCGTGTCTATGACTACGATTTTCTTCAGGATACCGACCTGAGGTGCGGCAAGACCGACTCCGTTTGCCTCATATAATGTGTCAAACATATCGTCAATCAGCTCCTGAATCCTCGGCGTAACCTCCGTCACTTCCTTACAGTTTTTCTCTAAGACAGGGTCTCCAATCTCCCTAATATTTCTTATTGCCATTTTATAAACATGCTCCTTTCTAAGCCTTTCTGTTTCTTTTAATATGCATTCATCGGGTCAAAATCAAACTGTATGCTTATGTTTTTGTAATCCTGTTCCTTAATATATGCTTCCAACATATCCTTTATCCGGACAAGCCTCTCATAATCGGAATGCTTAAGATACAGTACATGTCTGTATAAATCATTTATCTTGGAAACGGCTGCCTGCGTCGGGCCAATCACATACAACGCTTCACCTAAATCCGGCCGCTCTTTTATGAGCGAAGCAAAACGCTCCATCACGCTTCTTCCCTGGTCTTCATCCTTCGATACGGCAAGTACCGCTAACATATGAGCCGCNGGCGGATACTGCAGCAATTCCCGATATACTATTTCTTCCGCATAGAAGCCTTCATAGTCCTGATTCGCTGCATGTACGATACTGTAATGTTCCGGCTGGTATGTCTGGATAACAACCTCACCCGGCTTACTTCCTCTGCCCGCTCTTCCCGCAGCCTGAGTCAGCAATTGGAAGGTTCTCTCTCCTGCCCTGTAATCATTCTGATTCAGAGACAAATCCGCCGCCAGAATTCCAACCAGTGTGACATTCGGAAAATCATGGCCTTTTACGATCATCTGCGTTCCCACTAAGATATCAGCCTTACCATCCGCAAAAGCAGAAAGTATATTTTCATAGCTTTCTTTGGTTTTGGTGGAATCGGCATCCATCCTAAGCACTCTCGCACCCGGAAACTCTTTATGAACGCTTTCCTCTATCTGTTCCGTGCCCGCCTTAAAACCCAGCAGATACTTAGANCCGCAGGACGGGCACTTAGGCGGCCTTATTTCTTCATAACCGCAATAGTGGCAGACCAGTTTTCCGCTGCGATGCTCTGACAATGACACATCGCAATGCGGACATTTCATTACAAATCCGCATGCCCTGCATGAAACAAAACCTGCATAGCCTCTCCTGTTCAAAAAAAGAATGCTCTGCTCTCCATCACGCAGTCTCATTTCAATCAGGCTCTTTAATTTCCTGCTGAAAATAGAACGGTTGCCCGCCTTCAATTCTTCACGCAAGTCTATGGTATATACCTTTGGCAGCTGACCGCCGGTGAGACGCTCGTTTAACTGATATAGTTTATATTCTCCCTTATCCGCCCTGTAATAAGCCTCCATGGACGGCGTTGCAGAGCCGAGTACCACACTTGCCGATTTAACAGAAGCAATCTGAATCGCTGTTTCCCTTGCGTGGTATTTGGGCATGGATTCGCTTTTATAGCTGTTCTCATGCTCTTCGTCAATAATAATAACTCCAAGCTGTGGAAATGGCGTAAACAACGCAGAGCGGGGTCCAATGATCACATCCAGCTCACCCCGTCTGGCCCGCTCCATCTGGTCAAATTTTTCTCCCATGGACAACGTTGAGTTCATCACGGATACNCTATCGCCAAATCTTTTATAAAAACGAAGCAGAGTCTGATANGTCAGAGCTATTTCCGGTATCAGTACGATTGCCTGTCTTCCCATNGCTATCATCTGCTCTATAATACCAAGATAAACTTCTGTTTTTCCACTTCCGGTAATGCCATGGACAAGATATGTTCCAANATTCCCTGCCCGATAATCCTTTATTACATCTTCTATGATAAAGCGCTGCCTTTCGCTTAAAGGCTTCGCGGCTTCCCTTTCCGTTATCCGCTTTACCGGATTTCTATAATAGCTTTCCGCTTCTATAGATATTATTCCCTGTTTTTCCAGNCTGTTCAAAGTNGACGCCGAAACATTCAATTTTTCACTGAGCAGCGAATATGGNAGCACTTCTTCATTTAATAANGCATTCAGCACTCTGACCTTGGCANTCTGATGCTTCTGTATGCATTCTGCCATCAGCTTTTCTATTTCTTCNCTGNCGCAGCNTCTGNTAATCTTCTTTTTCTGNANNTGCTTNANTTTGTGTTTTACCGGAAGCACTGTTTTNAGCGCAGTAATCATTGTAGAACCATAATGACTTTTCATCCAGTAAGCAGTCTTAATCAGATCACTTTCTACCGTAGCGGCCTTCTCATCAATATCTGCTATTTCCTTCATTTTCTCAGCAGGATANTCAGCCTTATCNGCAAGGTCTACCACNTATCCCGTCATATCCTTNTTGCCTTTTCCAAANGGNACATGCACCCTGACTCCCGGCGNAATNTTTCCAANCAGCTTATCNGGAATCTTATANCTGAAAGGTCTGTCAACCTTCTCATGGGAAATATCTATAATAACATCTGCATAATTTTCATTCATTTGTAACCACCATTTTATCACCGGCTTAAGCAGGGAAAACTATCCCTGCACTTTTCTGTCGTTCAAAACAGCCTGAATAAGGTCTCTTTCATCCATCGGGTATTTTACGCCTTCGATTTCCTGATAGTCCTCATGTCCTTTTCCCGCCAATACAATAATGTCTCCCGGCTCTCCATGACCTATCGCATATGCAATCGCTTCTTTTCTGTCAGAAATCTCCACATATTTTCCTTCTGTCTTAGCTATTCCGACCTTAATATCATCTATAATATCCTGCGGCTTTTCAAAACGTGGATTATCGGAGGTAATAATCGTCAAATCCGCAAGTCTGCCGCTTACTTCTCCCATTTCATACCGCCTTAACTTAGAGCGGTTCCCTCCGCAGCCAAATACACTGAGCAGCCTGTGCGGATGATACTCTTTCAATGTAGAAAGCAGACTTTCAAGCGCCATGGCATTGTGCGCATAATCGATTAACAGCGTAAAATCATCCGATACCTTTACAGACTCTATCCTTCCTTTTACTTTTGCTAAAAGCAGGGCCTTTACAATCGCTTCCTGCGGTACCTCAAAATGACGGCAGATGGCAATCGCCGTCAATGCATTATACACGCTGAATCTGCCCGGCATGGCAATTTCAGCTCTAAAGTTCATAAGCCCTGTCACATCAAAGCTGACTCCCAGACTTCCTCCGGCAGAACTAAGCTCCAAGTTCTGTGCCCTCATATCAGCCTCAGTCTCTATACCAAATGTCTCAAGCTCGCAGGTATGCCCTGACGTAACCTGCTCCCAATGCTTATCATCTTTATTTATAATACCGACTCTGCACTGTTTAAACAACATTCCTTTGCATGTCAGATAATCTTCAAAATCCTTATGCTCGTTCGGTCCGATATGGTCGGGTTCTATATTTGTGAAAATACCGTAATCAAAAATGAACCCCTGGGTTCTGTGAAGCATCAGCCCCTGTGACGATACCTCCATAACTACCGCGTCGCAGCCTGCATCAGCCATCTGTCTGAAATATTGTTGTATAAGAAATGATTCCGGTGTGGTGTTATCGGCGTGAATATGCGTATCTCCAATGACAACTTCTATCGTGCCAATCAGACCAACCTTGTGCCCCGACTGCTCCAAAATAGATTTTACCAGATAAGTTGTTGTAGTCTTCCCCTTTGTCCCGGTAATACCGATTATTTTAAGCTCATCCGCAGGATTACCGAAATACGCCGCTGAAATAAACGCCATCGCATATCTGGTATCCTCCACCCTGATTACGGTAACATCAGCATCTTCCGGAAGTTCCACACCATTTTGCACTATAAGCGCTCCGGCTCCACTTAACACAACCTGTTTGGCAAAATCGTGTCCGTCTACGTTCGCTCCTTTTATACAGATAAAAACACAGTCTTTAGTTACCTTTCTGGAATCGTAAACAACGTCGGTTACTTCTATATCTTCTGTTCCTCTTATACATTCATATTCCAAATTGGTAAGTAAATCCTTTAATCTGTTCATAAAATCCCCCATTCTTACTTATACACAATAAACAAAATAAGGTGCGATTACACTTGTGATGAGCACCGTTTTTGTTTATTGTGTATAAGTCCGTGATTTCCTATAATATAAAATACCATGAAATACGCTTTTTTTCAACTTTACATAATTTCTTTAGAGAAATTTATATTTTTATTAGAAAGTAAACACATTTTGGACACATTTCATGACTATGATAAGAACATAGATAGTTGAGTATTTAACTATCTCCCCCCTCATAAAAAATGCGAAAAGCCTGAGAATCCCTCAGGCTTTTTCGTTAGAAACAATTTCCGCAGGAAAATGTTTCTATTGTTCTTTATCTTAATTTCTCTACAGTAATGTGTTCAAGAAGTTCGTCCGCCGTTTCTTTAGGAATGTCCGCACTAACGAGCGTCGTGGCGTTCGCCATGGATATTGCGGCNGCCCTTTGCAGNGCCTCCTCATTACGCATNCCGCTCATAATCGACATNGCNTACGAGGCTACCACACTATCTCCGCATCCTACAGTGTTTAATACTTTTATTCTTGCGGCNTTGGCATAAAAAACCTTTCCNCCGTCTACCGACAGNAGNCCCTTTTTTCCCATAGATACAACCACATGGCCTACCCCCGCTGCCTGTATGCTTAGCGCCGCCTCCGCTACATCGTCTTTATTTACAAGTTTATGCCCTANAATATACTCTAATTCCTTCTGATTAGGCTTNATCAGATAAGGTCTGGCCTCAATGCCCTTACGCAGGCTTTCTCCGCTTGTGTCGAGCAGAGTTTTAATTCCTCTCATCCGTGCCTTATCTATCAATACCGAATAAAAATCCTCGGGCAGACCTGCTGCCATACTTCCCGATAAAACCACCAATTCACTCTTAGGCAGTAGTTTTTCATACTGCTCAAGAAACTGCTGCATCTGNTCCTCATTTATTTCGGGTCCCGGCTCTAAGATTTCCGTCACATANCCGTTATCCGCCAGGATATTCATNTTGCTTCTGGTCTCTCCATCCACATGTATGAACCGGCAGTACACCTGATTGGCTCTAAGATAGTCCTCAATAAAATTTCCCGCATATCCGCCTAAGAAACCCGTGGCGCATACCGGATAATCATACTGCCTCAGCACNCTGGTCACATTTATTCCCTTGCCGCCGGCAATAGACATCACNGTACGCATTCTATTGATATGCCCCGTAATCAATTCTCCCGACGTATATGTTTTATCCACAGCCGGATTTAAGGTTACTGTAAGTATCATATTTGTAATGTGCTCCTTTCCGTTTATCTCTTGTAATCCTGCATGACAAACTGCAGANTCTCCCTGCCCTGATANACATTTATATCGGGATAGTAAATCATTTGAATGACAANATTAACACTGCCNCNNTGGTAGAGTTTNTNTAATTCTTCCTTACCGAAGGCTTCCTGTAGAAAATTATGCCAGTTCTCTAAATCACCAAAATATATCATATCATATTCATTGCCCTGAGCATCCTTAATACGGTACTTCCCTACATTCCTATTCTTCCCGAGAATCCTTCCCTGAATTACGTGCACATCCTTCTGTGCAAATACAGGTTTAGGATTNCCGTTGCCAAAAGGCTCAAGCAATTTAAACTGCCTTACCAGNTCCGGTCTTACATATGAAAATGGCATCGGTACGTCAATTAAAACTTTTTCTACAAAATCTTCATCGGACAAATTGCAGTTCCTGTTAAGGCTTTTTCTAAATTCTTCCATATTTTCTTCNNGCATTGACAGCCCGGCCGCCATCTTATGNCCTCCATATTTGGTAAAGAGATTCTTGCAGCAGCTCATCTGCTCATACATATCATAACTTTCTATGGAACGACCCGAACCTTTGATTCCTTCATCTCCCTTTGTAAGTACAAATACCGGTCTGTGATATTTCTCCTTAAGNCTTCCCGCGATAATCCCCGCCAGACTTTCATGACAGTCTTCCAGATATACTACCAGTACTTTGTCTTCACGAAGCGGGCCGTTCTCTATCATCTCTACTGCACGCTCNACTCCTTTTCTNGTCATTTCCTTCCTGCTGTCATTTAATTCCTTCAGTTCCGATGCAATTGTAACTGCCTGTGCAAAATCATTACTCCTAAGCATCTGCAATGCCCTTGCGGCGGTATCCAGCCTGCCGGTAGCGTTTANNCANGGNCCNAGTACAAAACCGATATGATAGGCTGACAATTCTTTCCCTTTAAGTCCGTTCACTTCAATCAACGCCTGCAGCCCCGGATTTTTTGTATGTATCATCCGCTTTAATCCATACCGCACTATAATGCGGTTCTCGTCAACCANCTCCATTACATCGCCTACCGTAGCAAAAGCGGCAAATTCCAACAGTTCTTCAAGCATTTCCCTATTCCTGCTGTGATTAATCTGNNNATCNTTTTGCTTATCTGCTCCCGATAGGTATAAATNACAATCTTTCTCATATTCATCCATCAAAACCTGAACAAACTTATAAGCGACGACTGCACCGCAGATACCCTTGAACGGATAACNGCATTTTTCCTGCTTTGGATCNATCACAGCCTCGGCTGGCGGCANTATCTCTCTCCTGCTTCCATCTTCCATGATATCGTAAGGCACCTCATGATGGTCGGTTACGATTACGCTCATACCAAGTTCCTTCGCAAATTCTATCTGTGANGCTGCCGCNATNCCATTATCGCAGGTAATAATNGTATCNATTCCATCATTATGCGCTTCTTCAATCAAAGCGTCATTCAACCCATAGCCATCCTTTATACGGTGCGGTATCACCACATCCGCCTCTGCCCCGCATNCATGAAGCCCGCGAAGCAATATATATGCAGAACAAATACCGTCAATATCATAATCTCCTATGATTCTAATCGAAGCTTTTTCCTTTATCTTGGACAGTACAAATCTAACAGCNTTCTCCATGTCATAAAGTAACCTGGGCGAATATAAATCATCTAATGTTCCGTTAAGAAAAGAATTAATCTGNGCATCNCCTACAATATCCCGATTTCTTATAATACGGGCAATAACAGGGTCAATGCCGTAAGTTTCTGCAATTTTTACAAAGTCTGCCTTCTTGGCCGAAATCATCCATTTTGCCATATATAAACTTGCTCCTGTTTAGTCTGCAATACAAAAGGCATAGCCGGATATCCATACTATGCCTCAGTATAGTTTACATTTTTAATCTGTANGAAAATTTTTCAGTGGACCAGACGGGAGTCGAACCCGTGTCCAAAAGCCCATTCCCTGTCCTTCTACTATCATAGTCTGCCATTATGGAATACTCCTCATTCCCTCCCGTATCAGGAGGCGGACGCCCCAATACGTTTAGTAGCTTCATAATACGTCCACAGGCTCAAAGCTTTGCCGGTGCCGTTTCCTGCATAGTCGATGCCCGATTCTTAATGTGCAGGTGCACTAAGGCGGACAGCTGCCATTAGGCAGCGTATGCTAAATTATCTTCAGCGTTTATATTTAGTTTTGCGATTTNACGATTCGCTGTCGGATAGCTTCTCCAGCTGCAAGACCCCTGTCGAAACCTTGACTGGCCCATACTTTATATACTATATCATATCACATATAGACTTTTTTTAAAACCCATTTGTTATCTTTTTTAACTTATTTTATCTCTCNNGCCGGTCTTTTACAGATTTTTAATCTTAAAATCCCTCTCATGCTCTCTGCGCTGGTCTTTTTTCGCTATATCCTGCCTCTTATCATAGAGTTTCTTACCCTTCGCCAGACCTATTTCTATCTTGGCTCTGCCATTTTTAAAATAAACCTGCAATGGAACAATTGTATANCCCTGCTCGGATATCTTGCCTTCCAGCCTGCGTATTTCGCTCTTATGAAGCAGCAGCTTTTTTACCCTCAAAGGATCTTTATTGAAAATATTTCCCTTTTCATAAGGACTGATATTCATGCCATAACAATAAGCCTCGCCGTTCTCGATACGGATATATCCTTCTTTTATACTGCATTTTCCAAGCCTTACNGATTTNACTTCCGTACCATGTAATGATATACCCGCCTCGAATTTTTCTTCTATGAAAAANTCATGATAGGCTTTCTTATTATTGGCNACCAATTTCATTGCTTCCTCAGCCATTCCAACACCTTCCTACTTTTAAAATCTAAAAAACAGAAAAATCTATTGTCCCGGTAAACCGCTCCACACCGTCCACACGTATTTTTATCTGCTCTCCGAGCACATATTTTTTCCCNGTATCCTGTCCTATCATTTCATAGGAGTTCTCGTCATAATAGAAGTAATCACCGGGCAGCTTCGATACATGTATCATACCCTCTACCGTATTGGGCAGTTCAACATAGATTCCCCAGCTTGTAATGCCGGAAATAACNCCCTCATAGACTTCTCCTATATGATTTTCCATATACTCCGACTTCTTAAGCTTATCTGTCTCCCGNTCTGCTTCATCGGCACGCCGTTCCGTCTCGGAAGAATGCTTCGCCACTTCTGGCAGTCTGCTCTGGTANTGCTCTATCCGCTTCCCCTGCAGACGTCCACGCAGNTGNTCCTTAATGATACGATGTATCTGTAAATCNGGATANCNNCTNATAGGAGAAGTAAAGTGGCAGTAATACTTNCATGCAAGTCCAAANTGTCCGCTGCATTCAGTCGTGTACTTTGCNCNCTTNAGGCTTCTGAGTGTAAGCCTGTTTATCAGCATTTCTTCAGGCGTTCCTTCGATTTTGTCTAACAGCTTCTGTATCTCTTTGGGATGTACCTCGTCCTGAGACATCTTAATATGATAACCGTAATTATTAAGAAACGTAGACAATTGCATAATTTTCTCTGCGTCANGGTTATCATGCGTACGATATACAAACGGAAGCTCCAGCCAGAAAAAATGCTGTGCGACTGTCTCATTTGCAATCAGCATAAAATCCTCTATTATCTTCGTTGCCACATTCCGCTCATACGGCTTGATTTCCAATGGTCTGCCTTCCTCATCCAGTATAATCTTGCTCTCCGGAAAATCAAAATCTATGGAGCCGCGCGCATGCCTTTTGCGCCGCAGAATTGCCGCCAGTTCAGCCATCTGCTCAAACATCGGAACCAATTCTTCATACTCTCTGCATTCTGACTCATCATGGTCTTCAAGAATCTTCTTTACACTCGTATACGTCATTCTTCTGTCAACGCATATAACAGTCTCTGCAATCTGATAATCCACTACATTACCTTTATCATCAATTGTCATCAGGCAGCTTAAGCTGAGCCTGTCCACCCCCTGATTCAGAGAACAGATACCGTTTGAAAGCTTGGGGGGCAGCATGGGAATCACCCTGTCTACCAGATACACGCTCGTACCGCGTTCCAATGCTTCCCAGTCCAATGCGGAATTCTCCTGCACATAATTGGACACATCAGCGATATGGACTCCCAAGTGGTAAAATCCGTCATCTTTGGACAAGCTGACAGCATCATCCAAATCCTTGGCATCCTCGCCGTCAATCGTAACCATCTGCACGTCGCGAAGGTCCATGCGCCCCGCCATATCCGCCTCATGCACTTCATCAGGAACACGCCCCGCCTGATTCATGACTTTTTCACTAAATTCAGTGGGCAGGTCAAAATTCCTGATTATTGACATGATATCAACGCCGGGGTCATTTATATTACCAAGAATCTCTACGATCTTTCCTTCCGGTTTGTGGCGCTCATCACCGTAGCTTGTCAGCTCTACTACAACTTTATGCCCATCAAGCGCCCCCTTAGAACATTCCTTTGGGATAAAAATATCGGAAGCAATCTTTCCGTTGTCGGGAATCACGAAGCCAAAATTAGCAGACTGTTCATATGTCCCTACAAGCTGACGCATTCCATGCTCCAATACCTTACGAACAACCGCCTCCTGTCTTCTGCCGCGTTTTCCGGGCAGAAGTTCTACCTGCACCCTGTCCTGATGAAAGGCATTGTTTACCATATCCTCCGGGATATATAAATCTTCCTCCCTGCCTTCTATTTCAACAAAACCAAAGCCTCTGGCATTGCTGATAAAAGTGCCTGTAAGGAAACGATTATCCGCTTTCATATATCTGCCTTTAGCAGTAAGCTGTATCTTCCCCTCCTGCAAAAGGGCGCTCAGAACCTTGCGAAATTCTTCCCTGTCATCACTTGAAACCTGCATGAACACAGCAAGTTCTTTTTCCTTCATCGGCACATACAGATCGTCTTCCACAAGCTCACATATTAACTTTTTTCTTTTTTCAAATAATTCATGATTCATCATAATACCTTCTTTTCAAACATAAGGATGCCGCGCTTCGCGAGTCATCCTTATGTTAACAAAAGCACCCCTTCGCAGGAGTGCTTCAACACAATTTAAAAGATATTCAAGTTTAAGATAACGGCAATAACCAAAAACCCCACTGCCAGACCTGTCGTTATCTTCACAAGCTTTCCTTCCATAGACCTGCCTTTATTCTTTCCCCAATATGTCTCTGCCGCACCGCTTATAGATCCTAATCCCGCTGATTTTCCTTCCTGCATCAATACAAGAATTACAAGTGCGATACAAATTAAAATATATATAACAGTCAATACGATTCTTAACGCTCCCATTTAAAAACATACTCCTTTCATTACATCAAGCAGATTTTAGTTTAACATATATATGACAAGCATGCAAGCC
>JAAUZS010000117.1 GCA_014804495.1 Lachnospiraceae bacterium | reverse complement strand
GCCTTTACGTTCCATCACCTCGTTTAAAATACGCGCCTCATCCTCCGTGACGTCCGGTTCCCCATATAAAAGATAGTCCACCGTAACACCGAAATAAGACGCAAGACCTGACAGCATCATAATATCCGGAAGATTCACTCCGGCTTCCCATTTGCTGACAGCCTGCGCAGTCACGCCTATGTGCTCTGCCAGCATCTCCTGCGTTACTTTGTTCCTTACCCTTAGTTCCCTGATTACCTTTCCGATCTTAACTTCCATTTCTGCCCTCCATACTTTTATTCCGCGGCAGCCATAAGCCAACTGCACTTTTCACGTTACCGGTATATATAACCCGATTTCTCCGCCGCGTTATCTGTATTGTAGCAGATCACAAAAACCTCTTCCATGTAGCAGGCGTCAATCCCGACTTGACTGCCAATCTCCTTATGCCAATTCAAGTTCAAACCAGAACTCCACCCCATTGTCATAATTCCTGACTCCATATAGCTGATTCATGGATATCATAATTGCTTTGACTATAGATAGGCCGATACCGCTTCCGCCATATTCCCTCGTTCTCGCCTTATCTACTTTATAGAATTTCTCCCATAAATGTGACAGGCTCTCTTCCGGTATAGGATTTCCGGTATTAAAAACGGATATTCTGACCTTATTTTCCGTTTTATGCAACTTAATATCTATGATTTTCTCATTAAGCGCATAGTTAATTGCATTGCTGAAATAGTTCATAAATACTTCTTCTGTCTTGTATTCATCGGCCCATACATAAATCGGTTCATATTCCTCCATTCGTATGGAAATCTCTTTTTGCTTTAACAATATTTCCGACGACTGTATATAATTCCTTATCAGAGAAACTATATCAAAACGCTCCATTGTAACTGTATCATTGCCCGATTCCAATTGATTCAGCGACAGAAGTTTCTTTACCATCGTATTCATCTTGACAGCTTCATCCATAATTACATCACAATAAAATTCCCTGCTCTCGGCATCATCACTTATCCCTTCTTTCAAGCCTTCTGCATATCCCTGAATAAGAGCAATCGGCGTCTTTAATTCATGTGATACATTAGACAGGAATTCTTTTCTCATCTCATCTATTTCATTTTTCTTCTCTATATCCCTTTGCAATTCATTATTAGCGCTTTTTAATTCTGAAATCGTCTTCTCCAGAGTGTAGGATAGTTCATTGATATTATTTCCAAGCATTGCAATCTCAGTTCTGTCCCTGCCGCTGTACTTGGCGTCAAAATCCAGATGTATCATGCGCTCGGATATTTTGGTAAGCTCCATTATCGGTTTTGTTATCCTGCCTGACACCCATAATCCTATTACTGCGCTCACCAAAGCCGCAAAAACACCTACATATGCCAGGAATTTATTCGCAAGCTTTACGCTTTCCTCAATGCTTTCCATCGGATTTTGAAATAAAAAAAGGTTACCGTTATCCAGAAGCCCCCACATTTCCACATATTCAGTCTTGGTTCTGTCATCAAGCATGATTCTTATTGAATAGTTTTCCCCTTCTTCTAACACCTGAATACTCAGGGAATTGCTCTGTCCAAATAGATTGTTAAGCAGACGCCTGCTCATTATTTCATAGTCGTTACTGGAAGTCTTCAATGTCTGTGTCTCTGCATCCAGCAAAATAAAGCTTATATTATATCTTCCACATATTTTCTGAAATTCAATATCGAATTCTTCAGTGCTTATCGTTCCGGCATTAGATGCAGCATTCATATAGTTATAAGCATTCATCAGGAAGTTCTGCTTATTTTTTATATAATACTTTTCCAAAAAAGTATTATTTATAAACCAGCACAATACTATTGTCCCTATTATTAAAAGACAAAAAATCCATGCGATTTGCTTCTTAATGGAATACTTCATTATTCTTCATCCTCTAACACATCAAAAGAACAGCCTCTTGCCCACGGGCTTCCTATGTCGCAGCGTCCGTGGTGGTATTCACGCTTCACTTCTCCTTTTGTGACCTCATCAGATACATTAATTTTCAATCTTCCTGCATCAGAGGCGGCAAAGTTATCAAGCATGGCTATAACCTGTTCTAAATTCATATCATCCATATATTTCACTCCGCTTCAAACTTATATCCCATNCCCCATATAGTCTTAATCATNTCNCCTTTTNCACCCATCTTACTGCGTAATTTTTTAACATGAGTGTCAATNGTNCTTGCATCTCCAAAATAGTCATAATTCCATACACTNTTCAATATTTTTTCTCTCGATAATGCAAGACCCTTATTCTCCAGAAAAAATGTCAATAATTCATATTCTTTGAAACTGAGTTCCACCTGCTGTCCGTCTATTGTTACGCTATGGGCTGCTTTATTAATGACTATACCGCCTGCTTCAAGACTCTCNCCTGCGTTTGCCTGATTCGTTCGCCGCAGTATTGCCTCTACTCTTGCTACCAGTATCTTNGGGCTGAANGGTTTTGAAATATATTCGTCTACGCCAAGTTCAAATCCCATCAGTTCATCCCGTTCATCCGATTTCGCTGTCAACATAATAATCGGAACTTTAGAATAGGCGCGTATTTCCCTGCACACCTGATAACCATCCATTTTGGGCATCATGACATCCAAAATAATCAAGTCGATATCATTATGTTCAAAGAAAATATCTAACGCCTGACTTCCATCCGCCGCCTCCAAAACCTCATAATTACTTTTTATAAGAAAATCCTTAACCAGTTTGCGCATACGGTTTTCGTCATCGACTACCAATATTTTCATTTTATAACCAAGCTCCCTTCTTATACTCTATGGATTAACATTATGTTCTCTTTCCGCCTCGCGCAGCGCATTCTCTCTTTCTGTTAGTTCCTGTTCCCACTCAGAATATTCATTTATAACTGTTCTTCTGTAATTAACGATATTTGGTGAGTCGCTTTCTAAACAAATGACAAACATTCCCACGATCACTGCCACCATCAGCAGATTAATGAGTACCGACGTAATAAACCGCCCCTTATATTCTTCTATAGGCTTTCTGGCAGCTATACTCCGTCTTATCGAGCGGTTCGCTTCTGTCTTATTGGTAAATGTCATATTAAGCGGTATAGGTCNGATATTCTCTTCCGGTATACCGCAGCGCTCCAGCTGTTCCTGCATTTTCACCAAATAAGCAAAACCTATCGGAGTTTGAAATATGCCGGTATCTATGGCTTTATGATAAAGCAGTAATACATTTTGAGGTTTTCTGTAATCAAGATTATCTTCCAGATTTTTTACTCTTTTGGCATCCATTCTCGCTGTTTCAGCATCTGCTACCGTAGCAAACTTATATCCGCCGACTACTAAATCATCATTTGTTTCCATTTATATAACCATGCTCCCTTCTCAGCTTGCGAGTTTGGTCGTCAGACACAAACTTGCGGTTGAAAATTTTAATTCTCAACCTTTTCACTAATTTTATCAATTTTCTTCAAGTATTGCAACAATATATAAAAAGGCGTCCTGCATATGTTATACAGAACACCTTTACAAAATACATGTTTNATATTAACAGAAAAATCTTTAATCCTTAATTTACTATTTTGCGGCATTTGCTTTGTTTTCTATCTTAGTGCGCAATAAATACCAGAATGCACCGGCAAGGCAGATAGAAGAATAAGTACCGCATATAATACCTGCCATCAGAGGAAGTGCGAACTCCCTGATTGATGAAACACCGAATACCTCAAGAGCGGCTACCATGAAGAATGTTGTCATGGAAGTGAACACACTTCTGGATAATGTCTGGCTGATGCTTCTGTTTACAACATCCTCCAACTTGTCTTTTCTGCCCATATCACTCATATTTTCACGAATACGGTCAAATATAACAATCGTCGCATTAATTGAATAACCAACTATCGTCAACATACAGGCAATGAATGTATTTCCGACCGATACTCTTGCTGCCGCATAGAATGCAAGCACTACCAAAACATCGTGCAGAAGTGCTATAACAGCGCTTGCACCAAAACGGATATCTTTGAAACGGAACCAGATATATACCAGCATACATAAAGTTGCAACTGCAATCGCTACAATTGCGTCGGTTTTCATCTCAGAGCTTACGGTTGCACTAATTGTCTCAGCCGTAATGGAACTTGCATCCACACCGAAATTATTTACCATTACATTTGCAAATGCTTCTCTCTCGGCTACATCTAAAGTTCTTGTCTTAATTATAATCTGATTGGAGCCTGCCACCTTAGTTGTCTGTACATTGCCGTCTCCCGTGATATTCTCAATAAACGGAACTATCTCGGAATCGATTTCTTCAATAGTCATGTCCCTATTCAGCGTGAGTGTGGTAGATGTACCGCCTACAAACTCAAGACTATAATTAAGCGCAGAACCTTTTGCTGAATGGTTAATTCCCATAACAACGAAACCTGCAACAATCACTACCGCTGAAAGTGCAAAGAACAAATTTTTCTTTGATAATATATTCAATGCATTTTTTTCCTTTGCTGTGCCGTATGCTTTCGGGCTTTGAACTCCAAGCGCATAAAGGGCATTAAGTATAAATTTGGTTATTACCAATGCGGTAAACATGGAAAGGATAATACCTAATGCAAGGGTCTGCGCAAATCCTCTGATACTTCCGGTTCCTTTAATACCTAAAACAAGCGCCGCAATCAATGTTGTAATATTACCGTCAAGAATTGCGGATAACGCTTTTGAAAAACCAATCTTNACTGCTGACTGAACCGTCTTTCCTGTNGCAAGNTCTTCTCTNATACGGGCNAAAATAATTACATTTGCATCAACAGCCATACCAATCGAAAGAATTATACCTGCTATACCGGGCAGAGTAAGNGTAATCTCAAANGCATCAAGTAAAATGACCATCAGTGCAGTATACAGACAAAGCGCAAGGCTTGCTGCAATACCGGGCACATAATATACTGCNATCATGAAGACTACAACCAATGCAAATCCGACAGCCGCNGCTATCAGACTGCTCTCTATCGCATCGGAACCAAGCTGCGCTCCGACCACGTTAGAACGTAATTCCTGTAATTCCAGCTTCAGACCGCCGATACGAATGGTAGAAGCTAATCTTTCCGCCTCTTCGAAGCTGTGCTGTCCGGTAATTACTGCACTTCCATCTGTAATTGCAGAAATTACATTTGGCACACTGACAAACTCACCGTCATAATAAATGGCTATGGACTCTCCGGATGNAACCGCTTTTGTCGTTGCATCAGCAAATGACTTGGTTCCCGCATCNGTCAGAGTCAACTGAACAACATATTCGGAGTTCTGCATATCATCACGTCTGGAAGCTGCNGCNGCTTCAGCGACATCNGTACCTGTCAAAACAATAGAGCCGTCCGCCTGTAACTCTTCTATGCTTTTCGTCAGTTCATACTGCGCGATGATACTGCCATTATCATCTATTCCATAACCAACCTGATAATAATTCTGATTTCCTGCACTGTCTGTCTGGGCAATGAAATACAACGANCCCGGCTGACCAAGTTCCTGCAGAATNGCNTTGGCGTCGGAAACACCGGGAATCTCAATATTGATTCTGTCATCACCTTCCTGATATACCTGCGCCTCTGTGCTGTAGTTCTCGACACGCTGCTGTAANTTATAAATNGTATCACTCATATCCTCTTTATCAGGTTTCTCATCTCCCACAACCTGATATGTGATACTGACGCCGCCTGCAAGGTCAAGCCCCAGTTTAATGCTGGATGCAGAACCTGATTTATCTGCACCGACGCCGAAAACTGCCATATATGCTGAGCCTGCCAGGGCCAANACAAATATCAGCAGACCTATAATTGCTTTGTTCTTTTTCATTTCTATACCTCTTTCCTTTCNTCTTGGGCGTTAACCGCTTTTATCATAATCGCACATTCAATGCGTTTTCTCTGTAACATACATCCTATATCATATACATCGTCTATGTTTCCGTTAAACTGATATGAGTTNGCAGCNCAGCCGCCGCTGCAATAAAACTTTGCAAAACAATCTCTGCATTTCTCTTTTGAATANACATTACAATTCTTAAATCTGTCCCTGATATCGCTGCGTGTAACTCCCTCGTCTACGTTTCCCATAAGAAAATCTTCATTTCCTACAAACTGATGACAGGGATACAAATCNCCCCANGGNGTNACCGCCAGATACTCATCTCCNGANCCACAGCCCGAAAGTCTTTTGGCAACACACGGACCACCTTCTAAATCTATCATAAAATGAAAGAAATTGAAAGCCTTTCCTTCTTTTCTCCTTTTCAAATATTCCAGCGCCAGCTTATCATATTCCTCTAAAAGAACCGGAATATCCTCTTCCCTNAGAGCATAGTCCTCATCNTTTCCCCCGACTACCGGCTCTACTGAAATCTGTTCAAACCCTAAATCGGCAAGATGTTTTACNTCCTCAGAAAAATCAAGATTATTTCTGGTAAACGTTCCTCGTACATAATAATTCATCTGGTTTCTGCTCTTAGCCACCTTCTTGAATTTCGGAACGATTTCATCATAACTGCCCTGCCCGCCNCGATGNGGTCTCATCATATCATTGACAGNTTTACGCCCGTCAATACTCAAAACTATGTTAGCCATTTCCTGATTGACAAAATCAAGAATTTCATCATTTAACAGAATACCATTGGTAGTCAAGGTAAAACGGAACTTCTTGTTATGCTCTTTTTCAATGCTCCGTCCGTATTCTACAAGCGCCTTTACGACATCCCAGTTAAGCAGTGGCTCNCCTCCAAAGAAATCNACTTCGAGATTCACCCTGTTCCCTGAATTGGCAACAAGAAAGTCCAATGCTTTCTTACCTACTTCAAANCTCATCAGAGCACGTCTGCCATGATATTCTCCTTCTTTTGCAAAGCAATACTTACANGCCAGATTNCAGTCATGTGCAATATGCAGACACAGCGCCTTGACTACAGTTTCCCTCTTCCCCATATCTGCGATATATTTCTCATATATATCTTCTGTAAAAAGCATTCCGGCATCTTTTAGTTCCAGAATCTCATCCACAGCTTCCGCAAGCTGTTCTTTTAAGTCCGAATCCTTATTATCCGATAATGCCCCCTCAAAAACGGGGTCTAGCGCTTTAATGACCTTGTCCAATATTTCGTCTCTGTCTGTCACCTGCTCTGCTAAAAGCCGCTCAATAACCGGTATGGCTTCATAAACCAAATCGTCTACTACATGCACACTTCCGCTGTTGACATCCAATACAATATTACAGCCATTATTCTTATATTGATGTATCACGAAAAAACTCTCCTTTTTGAACGCATAATAAGCAGCGATTCTCACCGCTGCTTATAAAGACTTCATTTCCTGCTTATTTTGCATTTTCACAACTCTGGTTGCCAACAGTGCAGGATGTCTTACAAGCTGACTGGCAGGATGTCTGGCATTCACCGCAACCGCCCTTTTTCATTGATTCCTTTAAATCTCTTGTGTTTAATGTCTTAATGTGTTTCATAATTATTTACCGTGCCTTTCTCTGTAAATAAATACAGACCATTTCATAACTTAAAGTAGTATATCATATATTTTTCAACATGAAAAGTATTTTTTTCAGCTCAGCATACCTCCCAGCATACCACTGCCGCTGCACAGCATAAATACAGTGGCCATTCTGCTTATCGGCTCCTCTATCCCCCTATTGACAATAAGTGATACTGCCATAAGAATCAGAAAATAGACGCAGCCCATAACCAGTCCCCATAAGAATTTTTTCTCACCCGCTCTTTTCCCCGCAATAAATCCCGCCAAAAAAGTAACTGCTATGTAAATAAGGATTATGCAGATAGATACAACCTTCTCCGATAATCCGAAACGATACAGCATGAGCGCCAAAAGCAGCAAAAGTCCTGCCGTCAATAAATATGCGGCAAGCATGCATTTCATAACGAATACTATTTTTCCGCTATCGATTGCTTTTCTCTCCATGACAATGCTCCTCCTTCCATAAATCATACCTTGATTAAGCTGTTACACTAATATATATTCTGCACACATGAAAAACTTGACACAATATTCTCTATCATGTAATATTGGATTACAATTATTTTATTTAAAGGAGAGTGAACTTTTAAATTGGATACCACAGGTGTCATACAAATCACAGCATTACTTATTCTTGTTCTATTGTCATCATTCTTTTCTTCCGCAGAGACAGCTTTAACGACAGTAAATGAGGTACGTCTCCGCACACTGGCTCAGGAGGGCTCCAAACGTGCATCCAGAGCGCTTTCCATTCTCAGCAAATACAGTAAAATGCTCAGCACCATTCTTATAGGAAACAATATTGTCAATATCAGTGCATCATCCGTTGCAACAACGTTTGCAATCAGAATCTGGGGAAGCTATGCCGTGGGTATTATTACAGGTATATTGACGATTACCATACTGATATTCGGTGAAATTATACCCAAAACATGGGCTATGAGCAATTCGGAAACTATAGCCCTGCTCTATGCCGGTATTATAGATTTTTTAATGACGATATTTACGCCTATCATTTTCATTGTTGATAAGGTTGCTGCCGTTATATCGCGTCTGCTGCATATAAACTCTGACGGCAAGGATACCAGCATTTCAGAGAACGAATTAAAAACTTATGTGGATGTAAGTCATGAGGGCGGCGCCATTGAGTCGGAAGAACGGGAACTTATATATAACGTGTTTGATTTCGGTGATACTGTTGCCAAAGACATCATGATTCCCCGAATCCATATGACCAGCATTCAGGTATCCGCTTCCTATGAAGAAGTATTGTCCACATTCCGCGCCTTTATGTTTACGCGTATTCCGGTATATGACGAAGACCCTGATGATATTATAGGTATTATAAATATCAAGGATTTTATTCTGGTAAAGGATAAGGAGAAATTCCAGATTAAGAAATTACTCAGAAAAGCATATTATACATATGAATATAAGAAAATTTCCGATTTGATGATGGAAATGAGGGAAAAATCCCATAATATTACCTTCGTTCTGAGTGAATACGGCGCGACGGTCGGTATGATTACAATGGAAGATATTATTGAAGAAATCGTCGGAGATATACGTGATGAGTATGACGAAGATGAAGAAGAACTTATCAAAGAAATCGAGCCCGGACACTTCCTCGTAGAAGCCGGCATGAAGCTTGACGATATCAATAATGCATTGGAAACTGAATTAAGCTCGGAAGATTTTGATTCAATCGGGGGTCTGATGATTGAACAGTTAGAAAGACTTCCCGAAAACAATGAATCCATTCTGCTTGATAACGGGATAGCGCTTAAAGCTCAGGGCATTAATAAAAACCGCATCCTGAAAGTGCTTATTACGCTTCCCGAAAAAGAAACTAGCGAGGAGATTCCGATGCAAGACTCATAATCCTCTCAATTTCAACACCATTGTCAGGCGCCGGCTCTATAACTGTGTGATTTCTGTCTGCGTATACCCTGCCGATATTATTTCCGTTTCCGGTCCTCTCAATGGTGTAATACTCTATAGCTTCCGCCTCTCTTTTCCAAACGGCATAAATGCGTATGCATAAGCCATCCGCGATGTTTTTCTCCGGCATATCAATTCTGGTAATCTGTATATCATCCGTAACATTCAATGTCATAACCGAAAAGTCTTCTTCGCTGTATGGCGCTTTGATTTCCTTAGGATAGATAGATGTATACAGGGACAGCAGAAATTCTCCTGCTTCTTTTTGCAGCTGTTTAAGTCCTTCCTCCTGCTTTTCATGCAAAAAAACCGGCAGAAGTTCAAATGTAATACGGCTGTGCGCAAGTTGATGAAACTGAGCCTCAGTCACTTTTACAGTCTTTGTAGGCGCCGTTTTTCTTTTGTGTGCCACTTCCAGAATCTGCTTAGGTATATTTATGTTATGCGTAAAAGGATTAAGCACCACTGATTCAACCTTATCCGAATTTGCCATTACCATTGCAACACAGGTAAAAAACGGTACAGCAAGAATCACAGGATTCCTTCCGTCTTTTGGGATATGCTTTCCCGAAGAAAAAATCGGAAGCACCTGCTCTCCGGTACTCTTTTTTAATAGGCAAGGCATTATCTTTGCATCCTTCGGTAATTTTACGCCTTTACCCTCTTTTAGCGATTTCAAAGATTCTTCATCCATGTTTTCCGGCGGAAGCGACGGCATGTATACAACCGCTTTCTCTATCAGCTCCATCAGATTTACAAAATTTTCTTTTGTCCTGTCTTTTGCAAATTCTTCCGAAGCAGTCTCTAACTTACTGTTATCTATTTCCATTTTTCCGTTATCCATCATTTTTGAGATAATATCCTTTCTTTAACATCATTCGAACTCGCAAACCCGCATCACTTGTTCTTCTTTTGCAATTATTATATCACACTTTTTGCCGTTGCGGAAGCTGTGCTAAAATAATCGCAGCAAACATAAATGCACATCCTGTAAGTTCCCTTGCACTTAGTGCTTCATTAAGCAGTATCCAGCCTGCCAGCACGGAGACAACCGCCTCCATACTTAATATCAACGAAGCAACAGTCGGGTTCATTCCTTCCTGTGCTATAATCTGTAGGGTATATGCTATTCCGCAGGACATAACTCCCGCATATAAAATGGGAATATATGCTGAAAGAATCTGTGATATCTGTGGGTTTTCAAATAGAAACATACATACTGACGATAAAATACCGCAGACAAAAAATTGAATGCATGACATTTTTATACCATCTACCTTAGGCGAAAAGTAATCGACAACCATAATGTGAAAAGAAAATGTAACGGCACATACAAGCACCAGACCATCACCCTTTCCCAGAGTGAAATTCTCCTGTATGCACAGCAGATATAATCCGAACAGAGCAATAACAACGCCTATCCATATTTTTACGCCGCTCCTGCGATGCAGAAAAATTCCGATAACAGGCACTATAACGATATAAAGCGCCGTAATAAATCCTGCTTTTCCCGCTGTTGTATATTGAATTCCAACCTGCTGAAAATTGCTGGAAATAAATAGCAGTACTCCACACGCACTACCGCCGATTATCAAATCTTTTCGTTTTTTAATCCTTTTTAGATTCTCAGTTTTATCGGTTGTCCATTCATCTGACTTTATGTTATTTTTATCACTTAATATATGGTTCTTGTTCCTTTTCCATATTGCTAAAACGCCGATACAGGGAATCAGCACAATACCGCCTATGGTACACCGAACTGCATTGAATGTAAAAGGTTCCACATAATCCATTCCAACACTCTGTGCAACAAAGGCAACTCCCCATATCAGCGCCGTCAAAAATAAAAGACAGGATTGTCTTACAACAAATTTGTTCATATCTCCTCGTCGGGCTGTATAACACAGCCGCTATAATAAATTCGCCTTATAAAGGCTTTTTCTTATTCTGTAACCAAGTATATAAGCAAGTATAACAGAAACCGCATCTTTAATCAAATATGGCGCCGACGCTAATAGAAAAGATTTCAAAAAGTCCATTTTCATTACGACTGCGAACTGTATAACGCCAAATAAATGGCAAATGGCAAGACCGACAAATCCGATTATAATGCCAACCGCTTTGTTTTCCTGCATAATGCCGATACCACACAGTATCGCCATAAATACGAATCCCCATATAAATCCTCCGGTATGACCTGCAAGTACCTGAATACCGCCGCGTAATCCTGAAAACACGGGAACTCCGACTGCACCTAAGAGAATAAATATAAGTGTACTTGCCGCTCCACGCTTCCATGACAGTACAAAACCGGTCAATGCTACTGCGAATGTCTGTAGTGTAATGGGCATGCCTGACGGCATTGGAATGGATATCTGGGATAGGATTGCAAGAATGGCGGCGAACATTCCTATGTAAACGATTTCTCTTGTGGATGATTTTCCTGCAACTGCTTTTTCTTCTTTTAATTCGTTTGCTAATTGTTTTGTTGCATTGCTCATAATATTTTTGTCCTCACTTTCGTTATGATTGTTATAAATCATAGTATATAAATATATGCGAGAATTGTCAACCTGTTTATGGTGTAGGTTGACAATTCTCGAAAGTGAAGTCAAACAAAACAATTGAACTATGGATTCATAGTCAGATTCTTTAGCTGGTCTATTAATTCCATATCTTCAGCGCTGATTTTCAGATTGGAATTAAGACTCTGACCGTCGGCTGTCGTAACATTGATTTCTATGATACTTCCTTCTTTAATTCCGTTTTGATACACTGCTGTCATGAATTTCGGAAATTTGGGATGGTTCTGTTTAAATTTATTCCAAAGATTCATCATCTGTAAAATCGCTGCCGGATTCTGAAATGCCATATTTATTCCTTCCCTTCTGCCTGAGGAACTACTGCTATTTGTAATTCTTCAAGCTGTTTTTCATCTACCGTTCCCGGAGCCTCAGTCATCAAACATGAAGCATCCTTTATCTTCGGGAATGCTATAACTTCTCGTATATTATCAGTACGGACAAGCAGCATTACCAAACGGTCAAGACCATATGCAAGACCTGCATGCGGCGGAACTCCATACTTAAATGCATTAAGTAAGAATCCGAACTGCGACCATGCCTGTTCCTTCGTAAATCCAAGTACCTCAAACATCTTCTCCTGAATGTCGTCCTGATGGATTCTCACGGAACCGCCTCCCAATTCAACACCGTTTAATACTATATCATAAGCTTTGGCACGTACGCGTCCCGGGTCGGAATCAATATACTGCCAGTCTTCTTCCATAGGCATGGTAAACGGATGGTGCATAGCCATGAATCTGTTTTCCTCCTCGCTCCACTCAAGCAACGGGAACTCAACTACCCATAGGAAATTGTATTTTGATTCATCAATTAGTCCCAGTTCTTTCCCAAGCTCAACGCGAAGTGCGCCAAGCACACTGTATACAATCGCACTCTTATCTGCGGCGAAGAGGAGTAAGTCGCCTTTTTCTCCCTTCATTGCATTTACCAGAGAATTAAGCTGTTCTTCAGTCATAAATTTGGCAAAAGAAGATTTATATGTGCCATCCTCCTGTATACATAAATAAGCTAAACCTTTAGCTCCATAGCCTTTGGCAAAGTCAGTCAGCGCATCTATCTTCTTACGCGGCATAGATGCCTGTCCCTTTACATTTAATCCCCTGACAGAGCCTCCGTTTTCAAGTGCAGACGTAAATACTCCGAATCCGCAGCCCGCTACTGTCTCCGATACGTTGACCAGTTCCATTTCGAAACGTGTATCCGGTTTATCGGTTCCATACCGCTCCATCGCTTCATGCCATGTCATTCGTGGAATGGGAAGCTGTACGTTAAGCCCTATGGCTTCTTTGCATACATGCTGTATAAGTCTTTCATTTACTTCAATTACATCATCTACATCCACGAAAGACAGTTCCATATCCGCCTGCGTAAATTCAGGCTGCCTGTCCGCACGCAAATCTTCGTCGCGGAAGCATTTTGCTATTTGAAAATATCTGTCATAGCCTGAGCACATCAGAAGCTGCTTATACAGCTGCGGCGACTGAGGAAGCGCATAAAAATGTCCGGGGTGTACACGGCTTGGTACAAGATAATCCCTTGCTCCTTCCGGAGTTGACTTACACAAAATAGGCGTTTCAATTTCCAGAAATCCTTCATTTGCCATAAATGCCCTCATCTCAGAAACGATTCTGCTGCGCAGCATCATTTTCTGCTGCAGGTCAGGTCTTCTTAGGTCAAGATAACGGTATTTAAGGCGTATTTCCTCTTTTGTCCTCGAATCACTCTCTACAGGGAACGGCGGTGTCTCCGATTCCGATAAAATGCGAACCTCTTTAGCACGAATCTCAATTTCTCCGGTTGCAATATTTTCATTTACGGCTCCTGAGCGCTTCTCTACTTTACCTACTACTGCAATGACAAACTCGCTGCGCATTCTTTCCGCTTTAGCAAAGCTTTCTGCACCACAGTCGCTCTCCTCAAAAATAATCTGTAAAATACCTGAACGGTCACGTAAATCTACAAATATAATGCCGCCTTTATTTCTCTGTTTCTGTACCCAGCCCATTACAGTCACATCTTCACCTGCATTGGCGATAGAAAGTTCTGCACAGCGATGTGTCCTTTTCCAGCCTTTCATCGACTCAGCCATTTCTTCATCCTCCCACTCCTTTAGTTTTTTAAAGGCTCTTTATAAAATTCCTTAAACTCAGTATAACCCTGCGCAGTCAATTGTTCCTTCTGGAACTTTTTGTTTTTATTCATACGCGCTACAAGAATTTTGTTCCCGCTCTCACGTTCTTTTTGAGCCTCTGCCATCACTTTACAAAGTTCCGTTGACGGAATACCTTTTTCTAACAGATAAGCAACCTTTCTTCCCGCATTGGGAACCTTGAAGCCGCTCTCTAACAGTAAAAGAATGATTCGTTCAAATCCTATGGAAAATCCGCATGCCGGCACGTCGTTTCCCGTGAACTTGCCAACCATTTTATCATATCTTCCGCCTCCGCCACAGCTCCCGCCGAATTCAGGCATAGCAATTTCAAAAATTGTACCTGTATAATAAGACATTCCCCTTACAAGAGTGGGGTCAAATTTAAGTTCAAAGAAATCACCTTTCGTCGCCTCAACGCTGTCAATAATCTCACGGAAGCTCTCTTCTACTCCGTCCGGCATAGCGTCCGCCAGAATATCCGTAATATAGTCAATGGCATTCTCTGCTCCATCCATGCCTTTAAATAATCCGAGGTATTTATCGGTCTGCTCCTTACTAAAGCCTGACTCAAGCAGTTCTTCTTCCACACCGTCCATACCTATTTTATCCATTTTATCTAAAATAATGAAAACCCTGTCATAATCCTCTTCGCTAAATCCGCTGTAAGATGCCATAGCCTTAAGAATCTGCCTGTCATTTATACGAATCTGAAAATTCTTAAATCCCAATTTTCCAAGCGTCGTAGTAGTAGCAAGAATCAATTCTATCTCAGCCAGATTGGAAGCTTCTCCCAAAATATCTATATCGCACTGCATGAACTGACGGTAGCGTCCGCGCTGAGGCCTGTCCGCTCTCCAGACATTTCCCATCTGCAAAGCTTTGAATGGTGAGGGCAGCTCGTTGGCATGAGCCGCATAATAACGCACAAGAGGAACCGTCAAATCATAACGCAGACCGCCGTCCACCAGATCATTTTCCTCTTTGGCGTCCTCAAGGCGAAGCTTTTCACCTCTTTTTAAGATTTTAAATATCAGTTTCTCGTTCTCTCCGCCTGCCTTGCAATTCAGATTGGCAATATTTTCAACACATGGTGTTTCAATAGAAGTAAAACCGAAATTCCCATATGTTTCCTTAATTACATTCATTACATAATCACGAATCTCCATCTCTTCCGGCAGAATATCCTTCATACCTGTGACCGGTTTCTTACTTAATGCCATCTTAATCCCCCTTTCATATGAGTCATAATGCATTTATTCTACTCTCTTTTGGCATTTTTTTCAAGATGTGCGCTTCAAATCCGCAATGACTGCCAACCGGAAAAGCAACATCTTCCACTATAACAGAAAAGACAGGTGGCGCATTCTCCATCTGTCTTTGTACTGACAGCATCAATGCTGTCATTTATTCTGTTATAAACGTGCTGATTATGAAGCGTTGGTTTTAAAAGCGGAAACCATACTNTTTAANGTCTCTGACTGGCTTGTCAGTTCTTCGCTGGTAGCGGAAGTCTGCTGCGCCATAGCTGAATTAGTCTGTATTACAGAAGAAATCTGCTCAATTCCGCCCAATATCTCCTTCATCATTTCTGCCTGCTGACGAGAACCTTCACTTGAATTTTTTGCATTCTCCTTTATTCCGTCCATGGAGCTCAGTACCTTCTTCAGCACCTCTGCGGTATTCATTGTAATCCTGCTTCCGGCTGTAACCTCATCAAGCGCCTTAGCTATCAGTTCTCTTGTGCGCACAGCCGATTGCGCGCTGCTGGAGGCAAGATTTCCAATCTGGTCCGCCACAACAGCAAATCCTTTTCCTGCTTCCCCGGCTCTTGCNGCCTCTATGGAAGCATTCAGCGAAAGCAGATTAGTCTGNGAAGCAATATCNTCAATATCAGTGATGATATTTTCTATTTCCTTCGATGTGTTGTTGATTCTATCCATCGCATCAATCAGCCGGTAAACCTCTTCCTGCCCCTGCATGGCTTCGTCTGCAATTGTTTCTATACTCTCTGCNGCCTTCTGCGTTTCCGCCGCACTATCCTTTGTCATATTAGTCACATTCTCGACCTGTGCAGTAAGTTCCTCAATGGCTCCGGCCTGCTCCGTGGCTCCTTCCGCAAGCTGCTGGGCGCTTTGGGCAAGCTGNGCGGCTCCGGTATTTACCTGATCGGCTACATCTCCGATACCAAGTATTGTCTCACTTAACCGAATTTNCAAATTCTGTATAGCGTTTTTTAATGTTTCATAAATACCGACATATCTTTCTTCAATTTCAGTATGTACGGTAAAATCTCCTTCTGCCAGACCGCTGAGCATCCTGCCTGTATCAGAAACAACCGCATGCGTTGTATCCACCATATTCCGCATGGCGTCTGCCAGACCGCCAAGCTCATCTTCTGATGTATAGTTAATGCTGACATCAAAATTACCAGATGCCATCTGTACAGACGCCGCCTGCAGCTCAGAAGTTGAGCTGTTGAGCGCCTTAGACAGTATTGCAGAAACATTCCTTCCAAGCAGGATACTGAGAATACCTGCCAATACCAATAAGATTATGCANATATACTTGGTGATTTGGGAAGCTCTGTACATAGCGGCTGCATTATCGGCTTCTACTTCCTCAATTGTCACGACATTAGCGCTTATATCGGCAAAATACGAAAGCATCTGCTGGCTGTATACAATAAACGCATTCTCTATATCATTTTGCCGGCTGAACTCCCGAAATTGCACGATTAATGCATCAATTGCCNCTGTATCNNCATCCATTGCATCAAACACNGATATATCCGCAAAACTNGNACTTTTCAAATCACTAAACTCCTGTTTCATCTTATCAAAGCAGGTATCCGCNAGCGCAAGCCTGCTCTCAACAATATCAGGATCCGATATGAGACATGCGTGAAGAAGGTTCTTTGCACCTTCCTGAAGGTTTCCATAACTTGAATGCGCNAACGCCACATTATTATAGGANGACTGATAAAAAGTCTTAAGTTTCGAAGACACATAAGTTAAGCCGACGATCGCAACTATCANACACGCTATCATAAGCCTGATAACCATGCCGAATGCTATTGACATTTTATCCTGCATCTTTTTATTAAGTAGTTTGTTTTCAAAATTATTCATCATAGTTTTAAGCATAGAGTTTATCCTTTCTGTAATANTAAAATTTNTTTCTACAATACTCAGAATACATCTTATCCTCCANAATGCAAAGCCTCAATCATACCCATAAAAGTGCGAATTGTACCAAGCCGGCAAACATTTACTTTTATTTACATATAATCCTAATTTNCTGTAACAAAAAAACCACTTAAAAAAGTGGTTTTGNCATAATTGGTCGATTTTTAGGCAGATTTGGCTGATTAAATTTCACGAATTTTATTNACATATTATTGACATTCTTANAGATTCAAGACCACACAGGCGGAACAGACNTTATTTTCTATCTTGTAATCCAGATTGCCGTCATACTTCTGACAGACGGAAAGAATACTTGAAATACCGATACTTTTTCCTGCGGGGAGACTATCGGAAAGTTTCAGTTTATCAGAGCAGGTGTTATTACAAACGATGAGCAGCATGTTGTTTTTCAGCCGNATATGAATTTCAATACATTGNTTTTCTTTNNCNGACTCCNGACATCCGTGCAGNGCATTTTCNANNAGATTNCCCAAAAGNGCAATCAGGTCNATCTCNCNTATNTTTANTTCTTTCGGANCNTTACANNGNACCGAAAANGANANGCCNCTTTCCNCTGCNTTGNCCGCATANGCGGAAAGNATNNTGTTTATNGTCCGNTTNNNAGAGTANCTNTTNACNGCNGCTTCCGAAATTTCTGTGCCGTATTCTCCGATATATGCAAGTATGGCAGAAGTGTCGCCTGTTTTTGCGTATTCCGCTATTGCATCTATGTGGTGCCGCATATCATGCCGGAGCCTGCGGTTTGCCTCCTCTGCATTTTGCAAAACCAAGAGCTGGTTAGAAAGATATTCTGCATTCTGGCGGACTAACGCCGCCTCCGCATCCTTTTTCATGTAACTGACATTGCTGAAGACAATGCAATATACCGCGCACATAAGAAAGCTGATTGCGGAAAACGCCAAAAGCAGATGCCAATTAGGTATGAAATTTCCTGCATTCAATACAGTCACCGTAGCCTGTAACAGATAGAACAATAGGGCGATAAGCGCCAGATTCCACCATCTTTTACCGCTGTCTGTCAGAGAACGTAAGATTACTGCTGCATATTTCTTATACAGAACCGCCGCCAGCAGTAAGACCATACTGCGCAGCATGATCGCTACATAATACCCTGCCGCTTCGGAAATCTGCGGCAGGAATAATCTGACCATCAGTTTCAACATATTATCTAAAATAGTAAACAAGCAGAAGTAAGTGATAAACAGAAAACACTTTTTGGGAAAACCGTCTTTTGAGACAATGCATGAATAGAGAAACAATTCCACTGCGATTCCCATATATGAGAAAAAAACACCCCATCCCCCTGCTGCATATCCATAACCCATCAGGCTGACAAAAATAACTGCATAGATACAGCTATAGAGCACAAATTTCTTCTTCGAATATCTGTGTTCTGCCATATGATAGATTACAATTACATGACACAGCGCCGTAATGAGCAATCCCGGGAACTGGTATAATCCGCTCATTTCAATGTCTCCTTCCGGCATAAATCCATATATATTTTTTGCATTTCTTCACTGATCTTTCTGGAAATAGAAATTGTGATTTCGGTGGCGGAGAACTAGATGAAGGTTGTATTTTCCTCTAACATATTCTCAAACACATCCTCCGGTACCGGCTTACAGTAGCGGTAACCTTGTGCCACATAGGCGCCAATCTCCATCATAAGTTCCGTATCGTTTTCTGTCTCCACGCCCTCGCAGACTACCTGAGCGTTCAGATCTTTGGCAAGATTTACGATATTCTTCATGATCTGCACCTGTCTGGTGCGATTTTCATTATTGAGCAGGAAAGAACGATCCAGCTTAATAACTGAGGCCGGTATCTGTTCAAACACACCCAGAGAAGAATACCCTGAGCCGAAATCGTCTATGGATAGATGCACGCCCTTTTCCCTCAGGATGTCTACGGTCTCCTTGACCTTCTGCTGCTGCACGTCCTCTACCACAAGTGTCTCTGTAATCTCTACCTCGATCAATTCTTTGGGAATACGGTATTTGTCAATAATGGAGACAAACTTTTCAGGAAAACCATCCTCTGTAAAATGCATTCTTGAAAAATTGCAGGACACAGGCACAACATTCCCACCCGCATCAATACGCCGGCGAAGCATTTTACACACACTTTCCATGACAAAGAAATCAACATCCCTAATCCTGCCGGTACGCTCATAATAGGGCACAAAAAACCATGGCGTACGAATGGCCCCGTCTGCAGTAGGATCTTTGAAACGTATTAACGCTTCAGCGCCTACGATATTCTCGTTGCGAATATCCACCTTTGCCTGATAGTAAGCTACAAAGTCCTTATTTATATCAACAGATTCCAAAAGTTTTTCCCGCTCATGTGTCTCTCTCAGCTGTGCGCGCAGCTTGTCATCATAAATCTGCACCTCGTTTCCGTAGCTTCCCTTTAAAGAATCTACCAGCTGTATTCCCTCAGACAAAGCACGCTGCAAATCGTCGTCACCATTCTCCAGACAGCCTACGCCTATAGCCAATGACATGTGGGTATCTACCTTCTCGTAGATTCGTGCAGATATTTTATCCGCAATATTCATCAGACGGCTTCGCAAAGCTTCCACATCTTCATACTTTATAAAAAGTACAAAATGGCTTCCATAGCTTCTGGCACAGAGTTCGTTTTTATTATTTATTTCCTCAGACAGCATTTCTATGACTATCCCCAGTATGCGCTGCCCTGCATCCCAGCCATACAACGCGTTGTAACTCTTAAATTGACCGATATCCGTATAAGCAACGGCGTAATTACTGTTTTTGTCCGCAGCCAGTTTCTGTGCTGCCCTATACCTCAAATAATGAAGATTCCAAATATTAAATTCCGTATCCTTGTACATCAGCTTCTGAACCCGTATACTGTTCCGCAGTAGATAGAACAGCACCAGAATGATTGCTGCTGCACATAATGACACTACAATGATAATCGGAATACTGTGATCGCTGATAAAGTTGGCCATACTCATCTTTGAATAGAAATTGTCCTGAAGCATATAATCATTGACCATCTTGTCACTGATCTCGAGCAGTTCCTTATTTAAAATGCCAAGAAGCGGTGAGTCCTCGTTGTCTTTCACAAGCATACTGATGCTGTGGACATCGCTCAGCACACTGCGGATTTCCATCCTGTTGAAACTAAACTGGGCGCCAAGCAGATATTCCGCCAGATACCCGTCACATATGGCCGCGTCTGCATCGCCGTCCAACACCGCATTCAAACTCTCAAGCTGTGTAGAATAGAGCAACAGACGCGTATTCTCATCAATATATTTCTGCACCGCCGCTCCCGACGCATTGCTTTCTTCCACAGCCAGGACACTTATCGAATCTGATTTATCGTTCCTTCTCATAATAATGACTTGAGGTACCTGCGCATACTCTTTTGTGGCTGCAAATCCGTCTGACTGCATACGTGAGGCAGCCTCACCGCAGTAACTCAATATATCAATACCGCCATTTTTTAAGGCTTTCTTTGCTTCCTCCATGTTTTCCATTTTCACATAGTTAAAGAGGATACCTGTACTCACAGACACTTCCTCCAACATTTGCCTGGAAAGTCCCATATAGGCTCCATCATTCTCGTAAGAGAAAGGATAGTAACCATCTAAATATCCTACAGTCAATGTCCCTTTTTCCGCAATATACTGCTTCTCACTGCTTGTCAACAGAATCGTCTGATCCAATCTGTTGTCATAATACTTTACCATCAGTTCATTTTCCAGACCCGGCCGGTTCATCTTCAAATCCGCAATTCCCTGATTGAGTTCCCGCACCAGATCATTGTTGCCCTGATAGGTAATGTAATAAAAAGGCATGGGGGCAAACCTGCCGACCACACGCTGCCCTTCACGAACCTCTGTCAAGGAGTGTACGATAGTATCAATTTCCCCAGCATTTAATGCTGCATGCAGGGCTTCCGTATTATCGTATTCTTTCACATTAGGATAGAAAATACCGTGGTCTGCCAAATACTCATAAAACTCATCTTTTCGTATGTAGCTGCCCACAACACCAAAAGTGGCGATGCGCATCGCGTCAAAGTCTTCATATGCCAATGTACTGTCGCCATTTACGGCAATCACACCAAAAGTATATCCGCTGGCTAAGTCCGCATACTGATACAACTTCGCCCGTTCCGCGGAATACTGAGCAGAACCCACCAAATCTATCTGCTCGTTCAAAAGCATATTCAGAGCCTCATCCCAGCTTTCGCACTCAACATACTCGATATTCCAATTGACATAATCGCTCAGTGCATTCAGATACTCAACATCCATACCTGTGCGGCTGCCGTCCGCTTTGGTCTCATTATAACCTTCCATAGGGAAAAATCCGACACGGACCGTGCGCTTTTCCGCACCTTGTACAACTCCGGTGCTTATAATTAATGTGAAAAGCGCCACCACAAACATTAACACAAGAAACCTTGCTGCCTTACCAGGTGCTCTATTTTGTATCTTCTCCATAATACTTCGCCCTTTCTAATCATTCTATGTTATATTATAAGTTAACAAGCCTACAAGATTCAAGTAATAATACACGTTTTATTCTCTTTTTTTTGACACCGCCTCCACTTATATGATAGAATCATCATAATCAACAACCCTGTCGCGAGTATATCCGGCTGGTTTATTGCTTGCTTAACCTGAAACAAGAATGGAGAGAATAAAGTTGATTAATCTGAAAAAAAACAAACTTTTTAAATTACTATATATCCCTTTATGTATCACCATACTCACCGGATGCGGTTCCGAATTTTCGGAAAATGATCTTGAATTTAGAAACCTTGCCCGCGAATCCAAACTAAGCGGTTCCAGTATTACCCTGATGGCGTCGGAAGATTGGGTGACAGATGCGGAGATGCAGTTAGGGACAAATTTTGAAGCCGCGACAGGTATTCAGGTGGTTTACGATTTGTATTCGGATGATGTCTATCTGGACACGCTTTTTGCCAGACTGGACAGCGATAACCCGCCGGATATTTTTATGACTCAGTCAGGACTGGCCATCAAAAACACTTATCAGCTTGACAAATACTCTGTTGACCTCTCAAGCGAACCCTGGATGACGGTATATGATACTTTCTCCGCTGTGGAAACATCAATTGACGGTCACAATTACGGAATGTCCTATTTTGACAATACGACTGATTACTATATAATCTTCAACAAGGAGCTGCTGATTGACGCGGGGGTTACAGAAGTCCCGAATACATATGACGCCTTTGTCACCGTGTGTCAAAAGGTTGCAGACACTGATGTGATACCTATTTACGAGCCAATGGCCGACGGATGGCACCAGACAATGCTATTTGCCGAGACAGGCCAGTTTCTTGAAAAAAGCGAACCCGGAACCATTGATAAATTAAACAGCAATACAATCACATTTACGGAACTAGAATCAATGAAGCTTGCTCTGGAGCAGATACAAAATCTGGCGTTTAAAGGATATATGGGTAAAAATTTTTCCACGGACACCTATGACAATGCGGTAGGATATATGGCAAACGGCGAATATGCGATGTGTATGTTGAGACCCGGAATGATTGATTCCATCATATCGAGCGAAATGAACAATGGTTTCGATAAAGAGGATTTTGGTATAATGCTGCTGCCCATCTGTGACAATCAGATACTCAATGTCCATCCTACCGGACCGTCAAAATTCATAAGCGTCACATCCCAGAATATTGATGCTGCCAAATTATATTTACAATATATCGCAACCAAGGAAAACATACAATATGTGATTGACAATTCCCACAGCGTGAACAATCTTCCTTTTGATTTAGGACAAGTCAGCAGCCATGATGAAGTGACAATGGAATTCCTTGGCCGGTTTGGCGATGAAGAGTCCGGTCTGGTTCTTCAGGATGAGATTACTTATTTCAATGAGCAGTGGGGTGAAATCTCCGGTGATATTCTCAAAATGTGCGAAGGAACAATGTCTCCCGAGGATGTTCTAAAACAGATTGACGCAAGGCGCGCTTCACTTGCGAGAGCGGCGAATGACCCTGCATGGAAATAAATTCCGAACCATCAAATAGGGTGAAAAATTTTTCACCCTATTACAAGTACTTCGCCTCAAAATCCGCTACAGGCATAGGCTTTGAAAAATAGTATCCCTGATAAATATCACAGCCAACTCCTTTAAGGAATTCCAGCTGCTCCTCTGTCTCAACACCTTCTGCAACTGTTTTCATGTGAAGCTCTCCTGACAAATCCACAATACTTTTAAGGATGGCATGGCTTCGTACCTCATTTTTCGTATCACCTAAGAACTTCATATCAATCTTAAGAACATCCACATATATATCTTTCAGCATGTTAAAAGATGAATAAGCGCTCCCAAAATCATCCATTTCAACCTCGAATCCTGCCGCCTGCAATTTCTCCACAAGATGCACATGCTGATTTAAATCATTGATGATCGCTGATTCCGTGATTTCCAGCTTTAAGTTCCTGGCATCTATACCATACTCTTTCACAAGCGATACACAATGCTCATATATATCAATGGCATAAAGATCTCTTGCAGAGATATTGACAGATATATGCAGGTCGTCTCTTCCCTTTTCCTTCCACTCTTTCAGTTTCTCACAAGCCTGCCTCCAAATACAGATATCCAACTCCGTGATTCTGCCGTTCTTCTCAAAGTAAGGAATAAATTGTGCCGGAGGAATCAAACCGTCCTCCCTGTGCACCCATCGTGCTAAAGCCTCCGCACCGATTAACTTACCCGATTTATCCACTTGGGGCTGCAGGTAAATCTGTATTTCCCCATGTTCAATTGCCTTACTCAGTTCGGCGTTATAACGTTCCTTCAGCTTGGACTCCTTTAGGATGCTCTCATCAAACCACAAAATCCGCCTTCCATAATCACCCTTAATAGTTTCACAGGCCATAGAAGCCTTGTTACAAATCGTCAGCATATCCTGCAACGGCTCTGTTATCTCATACACACTGGCCTTAACAACCAAATTAAAGTTATTGGTACAATACGCTTTCGCCACCTCGTCTATCGCATCCAGAAACTGTTGTGGGTCAAAAGCCTCCTTCGGCATCATTATGTAAAAATCCGATTCCCCGATTCTACCATATTTGCATTTCGGAATATGATCCAATCCCGTCCTCAATGACTCTGCCGTCCGTATCAAATAGTCATCATATTTTTCCTTACCAAACAGTTCTTTGAAAACCCTGAATTTTTCAACACTCGAACAGGTCATGACAAATTCAGTGTCCGGGTTTTCGTCAAGCAATTTCCTTGTCACTTCATGAAAATGCGCTTCATTATAAATCCCTGTGAGCTCGTCAAAATTGGCGCGGTGAACCATTTCCCCATAATTTTTTATAGATTCGGTGACATTTCTAATCCAATAAACGGTTCCGATTAACTTACCGTCCTCAGAAAGCGCCATATGTTGAATCTCGTAATAATATATACCATCATCGCGGCCAACCGACATCACCTTACCGTCCCATGCATTCTCCACATTGGCCTCTGATATAACTTTGTCCCAATATATTTTCTCATTATCAATTCCCTGTATCCCCTTAAGCCCGACCGCATGGCTATATCCCGCTGTTACAAATTGAAGCCGATGCTCGTCATCATATAACACTATACCATCATTCAATTTATCGGCTACGAACCGCATCGCCCTCTGATTCAGCTTTCTGGGCGCATAATGCACCGCCATATACACAATCACAATTTCGCAAAGTGCGAAACAGACCACCTGCATCAGAATAGGCTGCTGCTTAAGCTGTGAATTCGCACGGGAAGCCACCATCACTACAATAATGATTGCAACCCCGGAATACTTAAGCCGGTATATTCTGGCACTTTGAGTCGCCGCAATAATCAGAACGACCACTGCCGCGGTCAGGGTAATATAGCCCGCTATGGCATATGCATAGAACATAGAAAATGGTCTGCAAATCCAGTATATGTGCTCATACCATCTGGCATGGGTGATTGTAAAAAATCTTTCCGAGAATATGCCCCAGATAAAAGCGGCCGACTCCATCACCGTAATCCAAAACAAAGGGGATTTATATACTTTAAATAATCTATACCCTGAGTAGCTGACAGAAAACCTGAAAATCATCATTGTATACCATGCAAAGGCAATGTAAAAAAATGTAAATGCATAATACGCAATCTGCCTGTCCTTTGTAAGCAATATAACCATCTCAGGAACAATAATCCCTGCCACTCCAAATGCCATATTTCTGAGACGCCTTATGGTGTCTGTCCACTTCATATCACGGAGTTTAAAAATCATTATACTGTTAATTGCCAACAAAAGAATCAGAAAACCTGTCATGACTGCCTGCATTTACTCACTTCCTTCCATAAACTAATCCTATAATAAGCTCAGGCTCAGTAGCCTGAGCTTATTATACCATATATTTCTACATATCAATATCTTTTTGTTTTTACTTTCTCCCGAAAAAGTTGTCAATCACATAATAATTCATGTTTTCTTTCAATCATTTCCTCGATTCTCTCGATATAAAGGGAAACATCCTTCACTGTATCGCACCGTTCAATCCTGCCGCCACCATAAACCCTCTTGGTAACCGTACCTGCCCCTAGCGCCACTATGGTCTGCACTTCCTCCATGATTAAAATATTATAAATTCCATATTTTCCTTCTTTCGCATATCCGACATTTTCAAAATTTCCTGCCATATTTTTCTGTCTGTAAAGATAGTATGGGAACATTCCCATTCGCTGCGCCCCTTCTTTGGCAATCCGCATCGTTTCATCTGTGTTATGTAAACTATCCATTACACTTCCACTGCCTTCACGAATCAGCTGAGCAAGAGCCGACGCCCGCTTCACTGCCAACGAATGAACAGTCAGGCTATCCGGCGATAATGCTTCTATGGCGTTAATTGTTTCTTTCACATCTTCCTCTTTTTCTCCGGGAAGTCCAAGTATGATATCCATATTGATATTGTCAAAGCCGACTTCTCGTGCCATATAAAATGAGTCAATTACCTGCTCAACCGTATGCTGCCTTCCAATCAGCTTCAATGTTTCCTGATTCATAGTCTGCGGATTGACAGAAATTCTTGTCACCCCATGCCGATATAGTACAGACAGTTTTTCTTTCGTTATACTATCAGCGCGCCCCGCTTCTACCGTAAATTCCTGCACCGTGGAAAAATCAAAAGATACCTTTAATTTAGTAAGCAGCCTGTCCAACTCATCCGCCGATAAAGAAGTGGGGGTTCCGCCGCCTATGTAAACAGTATCCAATGTCTTGTGGCGATAAATGTCTGAAATATAGTCAATTTCTTTTTCCAGTGCAACTAAGTAATCCGCTATCTTTTCTTTCCACAGACTGATGGGAAATGAGGTAAAAGAACAATACAAACAGGTTGTCGGACAGAAAGGAATCCCTATATATAAGCTATAACCATTTTCATAATGAAGCGGTTTCAAAATCTCCATTTCCCGCTTAGCAATGTCAATCCCAAGTGAAGTCTTCTCCGCGCTTACCAGATGCTCGCGCTTTAGAAACTCTGCAATTTCTCCCTCACTTTTTCCCTGCTCTAACATACTCATAGCTATTTTCGTAGGGCGTATGCCTGTCAGATTACCCCACGGAAGTGAAATACCGGTTTCCTCGCACAGGGAATTATATAAAAACCGCTTAAACGCATTCTTATAATCAATCCCTTTCTCATCTTCTACGTGCCATGTATACACATGCTCATATATCTCTGAATATTCTATTGCTTCCGTACATCCTGTTTCTTTTCCCGAGTCAATCCCTGCAACCTTAAAAACCACCTTATCCTCACCAAAAACAAGCTCCATATCGGCAGGATGCTCCAAAATTTTTCTATCCTTAATAACCGACTCCGGCGTCAACACCCTTACTTCCTCATTCGGATAAAAAGCCTTTATCAGCGAGTGGATATCATATTCAAACTGTGCTTTATTAGCCCTTAGAATTAACATTAGTTTGCCTCTGTTCCTATATAAATCAACTTAAATTTTACCACATATTAACAAGCTGCGCCACTATTGACTACAATAAAAAACTATATAATCGATGGATTGAGCCTCTTTAGTTAATATGCGGGGGCCTGTGAGGACGCCGGCACTTATGCGCTGTACTTTAGCGCATTAGTACCGCTGCGTCCAAACCGGAGCGCAAGCGTCCCCCACATATTGACTAAAGAGGCTCAATCCCCCCATTTATTCCACCCTAAATCTTATTAAACGGCTCCTTATAACAAGCCACACTCCCCAGCTCCTCCTCAATCCTAAGCAGCTGATTATATTTAGCCACCCTGTCGGTCCTACACGGCGCTCCCGTCTTAATCTGGCCCGCATTCACCGCTACTGCAAGGTCTGCTATGAAAGTATCCTCAGTTTCTCCCGAACGATGTGAAATAACTGTCTTATATCCGTTCTTATGCGCCATCTCAATTGCCTCCATTGCTTCCGATACCGTACCGATTTGATTAACCTTTATAAGAATCGCATTGGCAACCTGCAGCTTGATTCCGGCATCCAAGCGTTTCGTATTGGTCACAAAAAGGTCGTCTCCGACAAGCTGTATCTTCTCACCCAGTGTCTTGGTAAGGAGCTGCCAGCCGTCCCAATCATCTTCAAAAAGACCATCTTCAATAGATATAATAGGAAAGCGCTCAACCAGATTTTCATAATAAGCAACCATCTCGGATGCGCTTCTTCTGACTTCCTGACCGCTCATCTGAGACTCTCCCGGGAAGTAATAAGTTCCTGACGCCTCATCATAAAGCTCGCTTGCCGCTGCATCCATGGCAATCTTTATATCCTGTCCCGGCGTATAGCCTGCCGCCTTAACCGATTCTACAATTAGTTCTAAAACCTCCACTGCATCCGAAAGAGACGGTGCGAATCCGCCTTCATCACCTACTCCTGTAGAAAGTCCCCTCTGATTACAGATTTGTTTCAGATTATGGTAGATTTCCGCACATATTCTTAATCCATCTGCAAAGCTTTCCGCAGCTACCGGCATTATCATGAACTCCTGAAAATCCACTGTATTATCCGCATGTTTACCACCATTTAGAATGTTCATCATGGGAACCGGAAGCAGCCTTGTATGGGCTCCACCAAGATATCTGTACAACGGCATCTCAAGCGCTATAGAAGAAGCCTTAGCACATGCCATAGATACTCCCAGCGTGGCATTAGCTCCCAGATTTTCTTTATTATCCGTTCCGTCCTGCTCAATCAAAATTCTGTCAATATAACCCTGATCCAGAGCATTCATGCCAATCAATGCCTCTCTTATTTTGGAATTGACGTTTCCTACCGCTTTCGTCGTTCCCAGACCGAAATATCTGGTTTCACCGTCCCGAAGTTCTACCGCTTCAAATCGTCCTGTACTGGCGCCGCTTGGCACAGCTGCCCTCCCTGTTACCTTTCTTCCTTCCGGTTCAATCTCTATCGTCACTTCCGCTTCCACCGTGGGATTTCCGCGAGAATCAAGAATCTCCCTTGCATGCACATCTGTAATACGCAGCATTTTTTCCATAAAAAAACCTCCTTTGAATACACATATTTTTTCTTAGTATATCCAAAAGAGGTCTTAATATTATTAGAAATTCTATTCGGTATGAATCGCCGCAAGCGGACTTAGCTTCATGGCGCGCAGCGCCGGGAAAAATCCTGCAACCATTCCGACAAGTACGGCAAAAACAAGCGATAACATTGCCAACCATAGCGGAATATGCGAAATGGATGATATATCCATATAGCTGCTGGCACTTGAAGCAACTTTATTAATTACCATTGAAATCGAATAGCTAAGCCCCAGCCCTATAACGCCACCGATGAAACCGATAAAACCCGCTTCCAGCAAAAACAGGGATCTGATATTGCGAAGATCACAGCCAAGCACTTTCATGACTCCTATTTCTTTTGTACGCTCATAGATGGACATCATCATAGTATTAGTGATACCAATTGCCGCTACAAACAATGATACCGCACCTATACCACCGAGTACCGCCTGAACATATCCCATAGTCTGTTGTTCGGATTGAATCCACTCAGCATTGCTGTTTGCCTGATATCCCATATCGGTAATCTGTGACTGTATCGCAGTAACATTGTCCATCTCGTCCACATTAACTATAATCTGACTATAAAAAATTTCTTTATATGGCTTACCAGTTTTCGTAGACGGCTGTCCGGGAATCACCCTATTCTTGAATATTCTCCTAAGCTCCGGGAGCAGTTTATCAATGTCGCATACGGTGTACCATCCATATTGGGTCCAGCCTTCCTCGGACTCGGCTTCTACACCGCTTGCAGGAATCAGATACTTTTTAGGCGGCTTAACAGGATTCTCCGGATCATTGTACTGCGACGACCAGTATGCATCCGTATCAAAAATAATAAATACGGGGTCATTCATTAAATCAATATCCGGCAACTCTCCCGTTGACCAGTATCCATCACCGGTCTTGGAATTGTAGAAATCCATAAGAACTTCCGATCCGTAGAAGAATTTCAATTCCTCGTCCTCTGCCGACGGCAGGCTTCCTTCTCCTACTTCCATACCCAGATCGTTAATCGCTTCCAAAGGCATCGCCCTGATATTAAGATAATTCTGATAGCTGCCATACTTTGCTATGGCGGATACCTGCATTGTCGGATAAACTGACGTTACATGCTCAATATTATTTATAGTCTTAATCAAATCATCATCAAGACGTTTGTCCTCATCATCACTATTCCATGACTGATATACCGTAATCTGCGTCAGGCTTCCATATGACTCATATTGTTCCATAAGAGACTTACTAAGACCGAGTCCCAATGAAATCATGACCACGATAGACGCAACACCTATGACAACACCCAATACGGTCAGAATCGTCCTGACTTTTCTTTTCCAAAGGTTACTGCTGCTCATTCGCAGTAAATCAAGGAATCTCATTATAATACCTATGCTCCTTTTTCAATCTATAGTCATTTCCATAAGTGCATAATAGCAAAGAAAATTTCTAATGACGTTAGCTATAGCTTCAATAATTTTATAAATCTTTATCTATTGATAACAAATCATCAGCTAAAAGAGCCGCTTCTTTTTTCTTCTTCCGGATTTTTATAAACAGGAAAACCGCAACTCCTATGACAACAATTACCGCTACTACAACAATAGCAATGATAAGTCCCTTATTTGACTTGGTCTCTTCTCCCATCATCATATCGCCGTCCATAGGGAAGTCCTCGCCCATCATGAAATCATCATAGAATTCTTCATTGACATAGAGCGTGACTGTTTTAATTTCTTCCGTCACATTTCCTGCGTCATCTTCGTAGGAAATAATTACATTGATTGTACCATCGTCCATGGTAGCGCTGCTTCCTGTTACCATAACATCAACATTGCCTGTCGCACCCGAAGTAAGATTTCCGACAAAAGCTGTTGCTGTATCAATTGAGTCTGCTTCAAACCTCACCTGCGTATTGTACAGTGTCGTCTTACCTGTATTATATATGCTGAACATAATATTTGACTGTGAACCTACCGTAATATCACCGGGTACGACTTCAGGCGTGCTGATATCAAAACGGCTCTCCTGATAAATCGGAATAGATACGCTTGCAGTGTCTGTTAAATCAAACATTGCGCCTGCATCATATTTCATATTTACTTCCAGTACATATGGTTTCTGGGCTAAATCCGCTTTCGCTGACATTTCTATTACTATATCCGCATCAGTATTCGTTCCGATTCTGTCCATATATACGGAGCTGGCCCCCGAGGTTGGGAGGAATGCCGCATATGTATTGGTCTTATCCTCGCCTTCGGTTGCTGCCTGCATATCAAATAACAGGTTGGTAACAGCAGTTTCTTTTGATGTATTTTTAACATGAATAGTCAGTATAAATGTATCGCCCGCATACACCTGTTCCGGAACCGTCTCAAAACCCGTAACGACAATTCTCGGTTTGGCATTGCTTGTTTCTTCCGAACCTCCGCCTAACGTTCCACTTCCCGGTTTTCCAATGGTATGCACATAAACCGTCAGTTCTGCAGGTTCTTCACAACGTACACCTGCCTTGGTATACCATACATTAAATGTCAACGGATAATATCCGCTCATCACATCATCCCTTGCCATGAACTGAAAGGTAAACTCTCTTCGGTTAAACAATGCCTCCTCATATGTCGCATTTCCCGGAAGAGCATATTCTGTCTGAAGGTAACTGGATTTGTCTATAACAAACGGCCACTCTGATATCACAGGAGAAACCTTCGGCTCTATAATCAAATCATTCAGTTCATCTGTACCGAAATTAATTACGGGCAATACAATAGACACATAATTTCCATAACTTACGGTAGGTGTTATCCAGTTATCTCCTACACGCAGAAATTCGCTTGTCGTAGCGCTCACTTTTTCAACAGCCGCTGCTTCCAAATCTGCTTTTACGCTGCTTACATAAGAATTTAACTCGCCTAACGTCATATCCGTATTTGCTATATAGTATACTGCACTGCCGAATATATCTTCCAATTTCTCCTTTACTACATCACTCGGAGAATACTTTATTTCCAGACTTCGCTTAAAATTAAACATATCCTCATCAGCATAGAATCTGTCGTCGTCATCAATTATACGGTTATCATCGCCCTCCAGAACATAATTACCTGATGTGGTTCTTGCATCCACATGAACATTGCCCGGCATTGCTGCAACAAAGGCAACAACCAGTCCAAGACCAAGTAAGCCTTTTTTTAATATATTTTTCTTGTTCATAGCTTAATTTCCCTCCGGTTCTTTTTCTCTGTTATCATCTATCTGTACGATTTTTCCATCTTTTATATGAAGAATTATGTCTGCAAAAGCAGCCAGATGATTATCATGCGTTACCATAACGAGCGTCTGGTTTTTCTCCCTGACGATTTTCTTCATCAGGTTCATAACTTCCTCGGAAGTATTGGAATCCAGATTACCTGTAGGCTCGTCTGCAAAGATAATCTCCGGTTCCACCACAAGAGCCCTTGCCACACCGACTCTCTGCTGCTGTCCGCCAGACATCTGATTCGGTCTGTGCTTCTTATGCTTCGTAAGACCTACCAAATCCAGCATCCCCTCAGCCTTCTTGTTACGTGATTTCTTATCCATACCCTGAAATGTCAGAGGCAGCGCAACATTTTCAATAGCATTCATTGTACCCATAAGATTGAATGACTGAAAAATAAATCCGATGTGTTTGCGCCTGAAAGCAACAAGCTGATTCTCTGATTTTTTCTCCATATGTTCGCCTGCAATGATTATCTCGCCTTTAGTCGGCTTCTCCAGACCTGCCATCATATTAAGAAGAGTTGATTTACCGGAACCGGAGGTTCCTACGATAGAACAAAAACAGCCTCTGTCTATCGTAAAATCCACTCCGTTTAATGCGCGAACCTTAGTTTCGCCCACACGATAAATCTTATATAAATCTTTTACGCAAATAACAGGTTCTGACGGTTTCATATATATTCCTCTTGCAGTCTCGTACTAAGTTCCTAAATAACTATTATGTTTAGTCATTAAAATTCATGATAATTATAAACCATATTAACCGGAAGCGCTACTGTTTTTTTGACAATATATCTTAATATTTTCTTAACATGTATTCTCACGCAGACGTTCCTGACATCCGGCGTCTGTCAGTCCGGCTAGAATTCCATATTAATATATTGCTCCGGCGTATATGTGGTCATTTCTTCCACAAAGTCCGGTACCTGACCGCTTATAAATTCATATTCATAATTTGTTGACGGAATATAACGATATTCTGCGTCAGTTTTATATGTAATATACACATCATAATTATTATCATATGCTTCTGAACTTTCCCATTTCCAGTCATAGCACAATTCCCTTGGACATATCGCATTTATAATTTCGGCAATCTCATCAGGGTCATCATAAGTTTCTCTTATCTGGTAATCCATCTGTGAAACATATGCAGCTTGAGCCATGGATGTAGTATAATAAGTATCCCATGCATCGTCATTCTGTATGTCACGGTTCCAATTGATTACCGTAATGCTTGCAATATCTTCAGCACGCACCTTGGAAGGAACATAAACGCCCTCTTCTTCCAGATACGCTATGGTATTATTAAAATTCTCATAAACCGGAAGACGCCATTCCCTTAATGTATTTTCAATGGAAAAATCCATATATCCGCATTGCCTGCTTTTTCTTGCCAGGGAAAAATCGAACTGCTCCATATCCTTCATCCAAGCTTCACGCAGTTTTGACGCTTCCGCTGACAGTTCTGTATCCATTGTGCCATTTGANTATGAAACCTGCCAAACATTGTCCTGAATCATATCCTCCGCTTTGAAAATCTGATAATAGCCTTCCCTGAATTCCTTAGTTCCTAATATTCTGTCAAGAAGTTCNTCATTTGAAGCATCAGCAAAATCAACNGNATANCGTCTGCTTACCTCTTTACCTGAATTAAGGCGAAATANTACATAAATATACCTGCCATCTTCCATGCTNTNCNGATNCCATTCAGTATCCTGTCCATTTTCAATCAGTGAACATATCGCATCAATATCTGTCAGAAACATATTGTCTTTAAGGTAATCAATCTCATCTATATAACTAGACGCACCTGACTCATCAATCTCAAAATAAGACTCGTCATAGAAAAAATGAACCGCNGCACTCTCAACCTTATCCGGTTCCGGTACATAGCTGTCATATCCGAACACATCAAAATAGTATATACAAAAAACTGCCATAGCAATCACGGCTGAAACGCAGGTTGAAACAATATGCTTAACTGCAGCGCGTACATCAAATTCATAAACAGCTTCCAGACATACACTGCATAGTAACGCCGCAAGCCCCGCGCTTCCACACAATAAGAGANCGCCGCTAATACCCGGTTCTCCCGCATCTACATGTCCGAAAACCGAGACATAAAGAAAGCTGCATACCGTAATTCCCCCCGTAAAGGCAACTGCAATCTTAAGCACCGGCTTTACCAGCGGAAATGCAATCGCTTTTCCTGCCGCTTCAGCCGGACGACCCTTATAGAACAGATATGCCAATATTCCAAATAAAAGGGCAAATATCAGACATTTCAAGCAAAGAGGCAGAACCTCATTTATAATAGAATGCAGTCTAATCTCTGTTTTCCAGAAATACACTCTATCAAAATAATCATACAATGCACAGAATTTTACTTTTAGATCGTTAAATCTACTCTCCGCAGTATTAAAGAAATACCCTCTCATATCANCAAGTATTACTTCCNCCGCAAAATCTATCCCCAACAGNNCTACCGCTATTCCGCCTGCAATAATAATATTTCCGGCAAGCATCATGGCAAGTATTACCGCATTATAAATCATCAGAAAATATAGAACATTCAGCACAAAGGCAAGGNCGCATTCAATGANNACTCTTCCGTTTACNGCNCCATTTATACCGGCAAGACCAAGCGCTAAGATTACGCTTATNAGGTACGATACCAGATAAATTATAATACCATTTATGTAAACCACTGTAAAACGGCTCTTTGAAGAAACCGGAACACTGTGATACATATCCACCTTTTTTCTGCTATACATATATGCGAATCCCTGTGCAGCAATCATAGCAGCCAGAATCAAAACCACCCATGGANCCTGCAATTTAAATCCCAATGCATCCGCCGCCGCATCAAACATTGCCGCNTTAAAACCCGCCGCTGTTCCAAAATGTCNAATCGCATTATAATTTCTGATTCTGGCAAGATATACTGTCATAATTCCCGGATAAAATGCCAGTTGAATCAGCATNCNGACAATCCATACCCAGATTCTGCGTTTATGATTTTCTTTACTTCTAACCAAGAATAAGCTTTTTGATGTCATANCCAGCCACCTCCGTTTCACTGATAAAGATTTCCTCTAAGGATAAAGGAAGCACCTCNAAGAANACCGTACTTACCGTTGCAAAAAAAGCAATAATCTCNTCTTTTGANCCCCTGATTGTAATGGTATGAAGAGANCCTCNCNGTTCATTTTTCACAATATTTAATCCGTTTAATGTNTTAAGCTCATCNTCTGCCGNTNTNAANACNCACTGTACTTTATGNATATTGCACTTCATATCTTCTAAATCCTTGGATAAAAGTATNCCGCCTTTATGCAGCAGTCCCACNTGGTCGCANAGATCCTCAAGCTCTCTTAAGTTATGCGAAGCAATTACCGGCGTAAGCCCATTTTCTTCCATTTCCTTGGCGATAATACTNTTAACTCCCTGCCTCATNACCGGGTCAAGTCCATCGAACGTCTCATCGCACAAAATATACTTAGTACGCGCGCATATGCCAAGAAGCATGGCAAGCAGCTTTTTCATACCTTTTGAAAAAGTATTTACTTTTCTGTTTTTATCCAAATCAAAGTTTTCCAGATATTTATANAATTCTTCTTTGTNAAAATTCTCATAAAGGCTGCTGTAATAATGCTCCATTGAANCCGATGTGCAGTTTGCAAAAAAATACGGTTCATCAGCAATGAAGAACAGTTTTTTCTTTGCTTCCACATTATCGTATACCGGCATTCCTTCAATAGTTACCGTACCTTCATCAGGTCTCAATACTCCTGTAATCATACGAAGCAATGTGCTCTTGCCCGCGCCGTTGGTTCCAATCAGACCGAATACGGTCTTTTCTTTGATTGTAACGCTGACTGAATCTACTGCCCTGATGGAATCAAAAGTTTTAGTCACGTCATGTACTTCAATCATGTATTTTCCCCTCCTCTTCATTTCCTGCTGTTTTCGGATTATGCCTCATAATTTCAGATATGATTTCCTCGCGGCTGATTCCATATTCCGCCGCTTCCTCTGACAGCATAAGAATTTTCTCGATGCAGGATTTCTTCCTTTCTTCCAATAGTTTTTCCGTTCCTGCTACGAAATTTCCCCGTCCCTTGACCGGATAGATATAACCTTCCCATTCCAGTTGGGCATATGCTTTCTGGATTGTATTCGGATTGATGGACAGTTCCATCGCAAGGCTTCTGACCGACGGCATCTGCTCATCAGGCTGTAAAACGCCTTTGAGAATCAGGGTCTTGAATTTCTCGGTGATCTGCTCGTAGATTGGGCGGGTGTCTTTGTAGTCTATGATAATCATGGATGACCTCCTTTCTTTATTCTGGTTATGATTAGGTAATTGCAAAACTCACTTTTTCAAACCGTCCGTTGTGCAATATATACAAATCAACGCAGGCACGCTTGCGCTGCATTGCCGCCAGTAGCGGTACATAAGGTGCCAAAATACGGCACCTAAGTACCGACGGCGGCAGAGCACCTGCTTTTGCTTTGTATATATTGCACAACTACATTTTGAAAATAGGGAGCTTTGTAATTTGCTGTTTTTGTTATAATTATGTTTATCAACTGTTTATTTCATCGAAGAATAGGCTTCAACATCGGCAAGCAGCTTTTCCCATGAATCTTCGTGTTCCACGTAATATAGCGGGCACTTCTTTCCACCGCAGTCATAATGCCGAAGGATGTCTGTGCATTCCAGATTATATTCCTGCACCAGCCATGCCAGAAGATGGACTAAAGAATCATAAGTCTCTTGTGTAAATTTTCCGTTTTCTTCCAAATAGCAGCACTCTATTGAAATTGAGTCATTATTTCTTGTCTTTACTGCATACGCCTGTTCTTCAAGCGGAATACACTGTATGATTTCTCCCTCATAACCAATAATGAGGTGTGCACTTGCAGAACGTTCATGGGTCTGTTCCAGATTAGCGAAATAGCTCCTGTTCTGCGCTGCACTTGTTTTCGGATTAGCTGTGTAATGAACGAAAATGTTTTTTATATCCTCAATATCCGTTCCGGGTCTTGAATAATCATTAACATTCAGCAAATCAACAACCATCTCCGGCTTTTCAACCCTTTCTTTTCCGATATCATTAAAAATAAAATTCTGTACTGTTTGAATTATGTTTTCTTTCGTTCTAACTCCATGTACAAATCTGAGGACAAATCCAGCCAGCAGCATAATGAACATAACCACGGATATGAGCATTGCAAAAGCCAACGCCCGATAAAAATATGCACGTCTCCTTCTCGCTTTCCTACGCCTTATATACTGCTCAGACTGTCTTGTAGGTCTGCTCATCACCGGTCTGTATCTTGCCCGTCTGGCACTTTCCGACCTTCCTCCGGAAACAGCAATCTCCCACAACATAATTTCGCCTTTTTTCTTCCGCACACTACTCTGCACAATATCTCCCGCCTTCTTACTGTATTTTTGACTTTAAAATCTAGTGTATTTAACTCAATATGATTCTGGATTCGCATGCATATTAAGTGTACTATTAATATTAATACACTTAGTGTATACTCTGAACTATACTTTGTCAATAAGGAAATTGGGAAAATTTTGATGAAAAAATCCGCATAAAAAACAGAGGTTGACCTTAAACATTATATGCTTTGTCTACCTCTTCCTTATCGCTGTTATGTAATTTTATTTATCAACTTTCTTATAAATTATTTCATTATCTTTCGTGACTTCCAGTGAAAGTTCATCTCCGTCTTTTATATTTAGCTTATCCAATACCCATTTGGGAATGCACACTTGACCACCGCTGAATACCGTTGAAGCATCTTTCAAAAATATTTCTCTAGTAACATTGGGTATTAACCCTTTATCAATTGCTGAATATATAGTCTTTGCTGAATGAGGTACATTAGGAAATCCTCTGCTATCTTTCTTCAATAAAGCTACTATTTTTTCGGGACTCAAATGTTCTTTCAATATCAAATCTGAAATATACTTTGCCAATTCCACATCGGAAAGTTTATCTATACGTCCCCTTTTCTTTAAATTTTTTTCACATAAGGACTGTGCATAATATGGATTATACTCCTCTGGCAAACCACATCTTTCAAGTTCCTTATATATCGTTACATGACTATATCCTAATTCATTAGCTATCTCAGATATGCCATGCTCGGCATCCAACATTTCTTTTATCTTTATCCGCTGCTCTAAATTCATATATTTATATTTTACCATAAAGTGCACCTCATATATTTCAATATTTAAAATCTACTTTATCATCTTATCAAATATAAATATTTTACCATGAGTTATTTTGAAAGTCATTCTCTTTTATTTCTGACATAACCTTTAATCCGTCATGAAACCCTAATCTGTAAGCAACTGCACCATATACTGCACCGCAGTCATTGGCTGCTGAAATTGCCCTATCAACAATACGCTTTTGTTCTCTGCTCAATCCTGCCTTATCCATATCGTAAAATGCTATGTCCTGTCTTTTTAGCGCATCTTGATAATCTCTGCTTTTATCAACCGCCTTATCTAATGCCTTACCTGTTCTTGCTTTTATAAATATATCCAGCAACTTATCTTTTCCATGTAACACAAATCTGTCTGTTATCCTTTTGCTTTTCATGCCAATGCTCCTTTTGTATAAATCTTTTTCACAATAAGGCTTCTAACGCCTCTTTCAATACCACTTGACGGCGCTTCAATTCAAAAATCATGTCCATAAATTGCTTTATAACCATTCTTCTCCTCTTACAGAAACATATGTTTCTATATTTAGTATTATAATACTTCTTATAGATTACAAAATTACTATAACAAGTATAAAATGGAATTGCAAGAAAAAGAGAATTACATTTTTCGACAGGAGTTGACATAATGGACAAACTTGATAAGGATTATGGGCATTTGGAAATCCGCTTAGCTGAACTGATAAAGAAAAAAGGGCTAAACAGGAACAGGGTAGCAACCAAAGCTGCTATGAACTGGAAACAAGTCGATAAATACTGTGATAATGACATTTCACGCCTTGATGCTTTTGTCTTGTGTAAGCTGTGTACAGTCTTGGAATGCAATATCCATGATTTACTTGTTTTTATTCCTGCTGATAAAGAACATGACATATAAAAAATTTGAATTTCCATTCAAAACATACGTTTCTGCATTTAGTATTCTAATACTTGTTTAGGATTACCAAACATCTATAACAAATATAGAATTAAATCGTTCAAATATACAAGAATACTAATGTCAGAGGTGAAAAAGTGGAAGATAATTATGGTCATATGGAAATCCGGCTGAATGAATTGTTAAAGGAAAAAGGATTGAGCAAAAACAAACTGTCGCATAAGGCTGAAATGAACTGGAAGCAGATTGACAATTACTGCACCAACAACATCACCCGATTAGATGTTTTTGTTTTATGCAAGCTCTGTACCGTATTAGAATGCAGAATAGAAGATTTACTCGTTTTCTATCCTCCCGAAAAGAAGTAACCTTTATCAATCCGTTCAAGCATATTTAAAGTTTGGGGATTGGTTGACAGGATTTTTCCTTAGACCATAACCCCAAACTTTTATTCTTTATTTGCAAGTTGCTAATCACCTAAACACTTGAATTTTGGCTGATTTTCGATTATCGGAATTAAGTTTTTTGAGATAATCAACCATTTTCATTATGAAAATTTTACATGTGAATAATGGATTTAGGCACAATTATTAATATACGAGGTCCTGTGGTGGCGCCGGTCCTTGGGCTGCGTCTTTTGCAGCCCTAGTACCGCTGCGCCTGAACCGGAGCGAAAGCGTACCTCATATATTAATAATTGTGCCTAAATCCCTCAATACATAGAATTATTTTCTAACCCACCATCTTCGGCAACTGCTCAATCGACCGCTTAAGGTCTTCATCTGACGGAATATAATCTTCCATTTCCCCGTCATTGTATTTCTGATATGCAACCATATCAAAATACCCTGTTCCGGTAAGACCGAAGACGATGTTCTTAGCTTCTCCTGTTTCCTTACACTTAAGCGCCTCATCAATCGCAACTCTGATGGCATGGCTGCTCTCCGGTGCGGGAAGGATTCCTTCTACCCTTGCAAACTCCTGTGCTGCCCTGAATACTTCTGTCTGCTCTACACTTCTTGCCTCTAACAGTTTCTGGTCATATAATTCGGAAACGGTAGAACTCATGCCATGGTAACGAAGTCCGCCCGCATGGTTAGCGGAAGGTATAAAGCCGCTGCCCAATGTATACATTTTCGCTAACGGACAAACTTTTCCCGTATCACAGAAATCATACGCATAAACTCCGCGTGTCAGACTCGGACAGGATGCGGGCTCTACGGCAATTATCTGATATTTTTCTTCACCTCTTAGCATTTCTCCCACAAAAGGTGAGATTAAACCTCCCAAATTGGAGCCTCCGCCTGCACAGCCGATAATCGTATCCGCCTTAATGCCGTACTTATCCAAAGCCGCCTTGGTTTCAAGGCCGATAATGGACTGATGCAGCAATACCTGTGCAAGTACGGAACCCAGTACATAGCGATAACCTTCCTGAGATGTTGCAGCTTCTACAGCTTCTGAAATAGCACAGCCAAGACTTCCCGTTGTTCCCGGAAATTCTTCGTTAATTTTGCGACCGACATTTGTATTCATGGATGGAGAAGGCGTTACCTTAGCTCCATATGTGCGCATAACTTCCCGTCTGAATGGTTTTTGTTCATATGAGCACTTAACCATGTACACCTGACAATCCAGTCCGAAATAAGAACATGCCATGGAAAGCGCCGTTCCCCATTGTCCTGCTCCGGTCTCTGTCGTAACTCCTTTTAATCCCTGTTTCTTTGCATAATAAGCCTGTGCAATCGCAGAGTTCAGCTTATGGCTTCCTGACGTGTTATTGCCTTCAAACTTATAGTAGATATGCGCCGGAGTTCCCAGCTTTTCTTCCAGACAATATGCCCTGACAAGCGGAGACGGACGGTACATCTTGTAAAAATTCCGAATCTCCTCGTGAATGTCAAAATAAGCTGTCGTGTCGTCAAGCTCCTGTTTTGCCAGTTCTCTGCAGAATATACCTGAAAGTTCATCTTCCGTAACAGGCTGCATTGTACCGGGGTTTAAAATCGGAGCCGGTTTTTTCTTCATGTCAGCGCGTACATTATACCACTGGCGCGGCATTTCCTGCTCTTCTAAATAAATTTTATATGGTATTTTTTTATCCATTCTATCAACCATGCCTTTTCCTAATATTGTCCTGATATTATTACTAATAAACTATATCACTCTGTTAAGAATTAACAAGCAGCGATTTACCTGTCATCTCGGAAGGCTGTTCCATTCCCATAAGCTCTATCAGGGTAGGCACGATGTCTGCAAGGCATCCGCCTTCTCTAAGCTTATATGACGGGTCAGCATTTACCAGAATGAACGGAACCGGATTGGTAGTATGAGCGGTGAAAGGCGCTCCGGTTTCATAATCAATGAGCTGCTCCGCATTTCCGTGGTCAGCACAGATGAACATCACTCCGTCAACTTCTTTAATCGCATCTACTGCTTTGCCCACGCACTCATCAACTGCCTCAACTGCCTTAATTGCAGCTTCTTCTACACCGGTATGTCCAACCATGTCCGGATTAGCAAAGTTGATAATAATTACGTCATATTCGCCTGATTTTATTGCCCCTACGAGTTTGTCACATACTTCATAAGCGCTCATCTGAGGCTTTAAGTCATAAGTCGCTACATCTTTCGGAGAATTAACTAAGATTCTGTCCTCTCCCTCATTCGGTTCTTCCACTCCGCCGTTAAAGAAAAATGTTACATGTGCGTATTTCTCTGTCTCTGCGATTCTTGCCTGTTTCATATGGTTTGCCGCAAGCCACTCACCAAAAGTATTGGTTACCGAAATCTTGTGGAACGCTACTTCTTTATTAGGAATCGTAGGATCATAGTCGGAAAAGCACACATAAGTCAAATCAAGTCTTTTTCCTCTGTTAAACCTTGTAAAGTCATCATCACAGAAGCATCTTGTAATCTCTCTCGCCCTGTCGGGTCTGAAATTAAAGAATACAATTGAATCTCCGTCTTTAATAGTTGCAACGGGAGCGCCGTTTTTCATTACTACCGTAGGTTTTACAAACTCGTCCGTCTCATCTCTGTCATAGGAAGCCTGAATGCCTTCCGTCGCGCTGTCCGCCTGTAAGCCTTCACCTTTTGTCAAAGCCAGATATGCTTTTTCCACTCTGTCATAGTTATTATCCCTGTCCATAGCATAGTAACGGCCTGTTACCGTAGCGACTTCACCAACGCCGATCTTTTTCATTTCTGCTTCCAAATCTTCTACGAAGCCTTTACCGCTTGCCGGCGGCGTATCTCGTCCGTCTAAGAAAGCATGAACATAGACCTTGGAAAGTCCGTTTCTTTTAGCAAGCTCGAGCAGACCGTATAAATGGGTATTATGGCTGTGTACGCCGCCATCAGATACCAGTCCGTACATATGCAGTGAGGAATCATTCTTTTTACAGTTATTAACTGCATTAAGTAATGCCGGATTCTCAAAGAATGTACCGTCCTGAATCTCCTTTGTGATTCTTGTAAGTTCCTGATATACGATACGCCCTGCACCCATGTTCAGATGACCGACTTCCGAGTTTCCCATCTGGCCGTCAGGAAGGCCTACCGCCATACCGCTTGCATTTCCTTTTACACAAGGATATTCTTTCATCAGTTTATCCATCACCGGCGTCTTAGCCTGCGCTACTGCATTGCCCTGAGTCTTTTCATTAAGACCATATCCGTCTAAAATCATTAATACTGCTGGTTTCTTTCCCATTTCTTTTCTCCTTTTCTTCACATATAAAAAAATACATCTATCAATCATACTATCACATCTGGTATTGATTTACAAATGAATTGTGTTAAAATATACCAATATATCTAAGTTATATATAACCAATTTCGAAACTGTTATCGCAGGTCACGAACTTAATCAGAATAAACAAAAACGCTGCTCACCGCAAGCGAAATCGCACCTTATTTTGTTTATTCTGATTAAGTTCTGGATATTGGAACAGAGAAAGGATTGCTTTATATGGCTCAAACAATTTCTATTTTATACGAAGGCGTAAGTTATACGCTGCCGTATACTATTATTAAAAGCAAACGGAAAACCTATTCCATCTCTATAGACGGAGAGGGTAATATTATCTTTCGTGTACCTCTGCGTACAAGTAGTAAGGATATTATGAAAATGGCCGATGAAAAAAGCCATTGGATCATTACACATTATCTGCAGATTCTGGAAAAGAAAAATAACAGACCGCATTCCGATTTAACGGATACACAAAGAACCGCTCTTGAAAAGCGTTATATAGAAGCGGCACGCTCATATATTCCAAAGCGCGTCGCCTATTACAGCGACATGACCGGAGGCACCTATAACCGCATCACTATACGAGGCCAGAAAACAAGGTGGGGAAGCTGCAGCAGCAAAGGAACTCTTTCCTTTAACTGGCGTCTGATGCTCGCGCCTCCTGCCATTCTGGATTATGTAGTAGTACATGAGCTCTGCCATCTAAAACATATGAATCACTCCGCCGACTTCTGGAAAGCAGTAGAGTCAGTCTATCCCGATTATCGTAATGCAAGAAAATGGCTGAAAGAACATGGAAATGAGCTGGTACTTTGATACCGGCTCATTTCATTATGATCTTATATTTTATTTTGACTTTTTCTTGGTTCTGATGCGAAGAGCCGCATATCTGTTATTATTATTTGCTTCTCTTCTGTCATGCGACCTGCCGGTTCTGCTCTTGTATGGTCTGCTGTCGTTCCGGTTTTTATCACTTTTATGGTTTTTATCATCACCACGTCTTTTCTTTTTTCCGGGCATAAATTCAGAAAAGAGACCATCCTGCTTAATATCCTCAATATCGTCGCCCATCTTCATCTTCATAAAGGCTGCCGCATATTGCATTACACTATATTCGCCCAAAGTACTCTTTTCTTCCAACAGACGTATCGCCCTGCTTAAGTCCTGACTAACGATAACCTCTTCCGCTTCCCGCAGAATCTTATCGCCTTTTCTCTCCATTATGTCCGCAGCAGAAGGTATCCTTCTTTCTTTAATCCTTGTATTGCATATACGCTCGATATCACGAATTTTATAAATTTCTCTGCCTGTTACCAATGTAAAAGAGCGTCCTGTTTTGCCCGCTCGTCCCGTTCTTCCGATACGATGCACATAGTACTCGATATCCTCCGGCACATCATAGTTAAAAACAGCTTCCACATTATCGATATCTATTCCTCTCGCAGCGACATCCGTTGCAATCAGGATTGCTGCATGTCCGTTCTTAAAAAGATTCATCACGGTATCCCGCTGATTCTGTGAAAGGTCGCCATGCAAACCTTCCGCTGCATATCCTCTGCCTTTTAAAACCTCCGTCAATTCATCAACCATCCGTTTTGTATTACAGAAAATCAGGCTTCGACCGGGATCATAATAATCCAGCAGTCGGCAGATTACTTCGGTTTTTTGTTTATAAGGCACCTGATAATATGCCTGCTTGATGAGCGGTATCGTAATTTCCTTAGGCGTCATTTTGAGGAAAACCGCATCTTTCTGATACATCTTCGTGATATCCAGAATAGGCTTCGGCATCGTCGCAGAAAACAATCCTGTCTGACGCTCATCTGGCACTTCTTTCAAAATTGTCTCGATATCCTCACGGAATCCCATGTTAAGCATTTCATCGGCTTCATCCAGCACAACCGTATGCACCTTGTCCAATTTAAGGGTGTGCCGGCGCATATGGTCCATAACACGTCCCGGCGTACCTACAACAATCTGCACGCCTTTCAGATTTCTAATCTGTCTGCCGATATCCTGTCCTCCGTAAACCGGAAGCACCTTGATACCATTCATATATTTGGAAAACTTGCGGAGCTCATCCGCAGCCTGCATCGCAAGCTCTCTGGTAGGACATAAAATAATCGCCTGAAGATTTCTGTTGTCAGGGCTTATCTTTTGAAGAATGGGAATACCGAATGCCGCAGTCTTACCGGTTCCTGTCTGCGCCTGTCCTATTACGTCTTTTCCGGATGAAAATAACGGAATCGCCTGTTCCTGAATCGGCGTCATATTTTCAAATCCCATTTCCTCAACTGCGCGGATAATTCTTTCATCAATTCCCGAATCACGATACTTCATCGTTACTGCGTTATCGCTATGTTGATTTTCTGCGTTCCGCTCCTCATTTCTCTGTTTCCATTCAACGTCTTTTTTCTTTTTAAAATCTGCCATATATGTACTGTTTACCTCTCCGCTTATCTGTCAGTACCGCCCTAATGTGATAAACACAGTTTTCGTAAGCGGCTGACCGCCTTATTTCTAATCAGGCACTCACCATGCTCCTCCAAATACATCAGCGTTTCCTGCGTGGGAATAATTATATTGGAAAATTCAACAGCATGCACACTGATTCTATTAAAATTATTTCTGGAGAGCCGCATTTTCTCTACCACGAGATAATAAGAATTTTCCAGTTTGTACAAATTACTTCTGACCGTCCATTCCGTCGGAATTGATGAGCAATATCGTAATATGTTATTCATGGAAGAGAATACAAATACACGACAATTCTCCTCCACAATACTTTGCGGCTTAGTCTCTCTATTCGCCAACGCCTTGGCTGCTTCCTGCATATTCTCCTGACTGAATCCCGCCAGCACTTCCTTAAGGTGCTCTAACATATTATGGAAGCCTGCCATACTTGCATCAGAAAAAGTGATTACAAGCCCCTCATCGCGAATCGGCGTAATCTGCATTGCAATATTATCGCCTCTAAGCCTGTAACCAACCTCTTCATGCGCTCTTTCAACCACATCACGTAAAAAGCCTTCGCCTTTTTCATTACGCTCAAAGATGTCTGCAAGAGTCAAACCATATTCTTCCATGTCTTCTTCAGAAATGATACATTGAACTGTCGCTTCATTAATTTTCTTATATTTCATTTATCTCAGCTACTTTCTATCCGTGTTTCCCCTAAACAATAATATCATAACACAAAAAAAGTAAGAAAGAAAGAGTCTATTATTGCTTTGTTAAGAATTCCCATCGCGTGAGGTTCAACTCTTTCCACCTTTTTTCAACTTACTGAAAAATCTACCGATTATGATGACAATAAACAACAGACTGACTGGTGAAAGAATCTGTGCAAAAACAGCTCCAAGAGCCATTATGTTTTCTAAATGAAGTTTTTTTGCTTTTTTCCACGCAATCATGGCAGATACTGCCATTGATAAAAACATGCACCCCAAATTCCCATAAAAGCTGTCAGATGACGGCTCAAAACATCCTATGAGACAAATAAATTCAATTCCCGTCATCCATCGGTTCAAAAATCCTTTTCCGGTTTTATTTTTTATATCGGTCTCAAACAAAATTGGAAATATCATAAAACCCAGACCTGCTGCTATAAAGAGCAGCAAGATTATTATTTTTATAAGCATGCCTATTGTTTCCATATTTTCCTTCTTTCTTGTACATATTTAAGACGCTCCTCATCAATGGATATGTATCCACCGTTTTTCGGCTCACGGTCGTGCAATATATTTCTGATACAATTCTTATCTGCTTTAATCAATGCACTAAATTCTGACATCCATACTTCATTTTCTTTTAAGTTACCCTTATAAACATCAATCAACTGTTTATAGGGAAAAATAAAATCCGGACTATTCTCAAAAGGCATATAATCATATCCTAAATTGACAAATCCGATTCCATGTGTTTGACTTCTATGCTCCGATGTTGGATAAATCAGCCATTGATTATAGGGGTCATCCAAGAAGTTTTTTCGTCCGGTTCTGTCGTATTTACAAGAACTCCCTTCAATGACGGTAAAAATGGATTTTCCGGGATTGAAACAATGGTTCCGGAAGGATAGGGAACTTTAACAGCGTCAAAATATCCCATGTCAATTTCCGGAAACATATCGCATCTATCAGCATTATAAGTGTTTTGAACATAAATGACCTCTCCATCATATTGGGATTTCAGCTCTTGCAATCCTTCAAGCTTTTCTTCCAGCGTTCTATGTGGTGCTGCACAGATACAGTCAATTTGTTCTTCCGGATTAAGTGTAGCATTTTTGGCAAGCCATTCCGCACTATTCTTTGAATAAATCCATCTGCTTAAATCTATCATCAAAACCTCCCCTTCGCGCTATGCCTGTTCCAGCCAGTCTAATGTACTGTAAATACTATTGCTAAGTTCCATACAAGACAGGCTGACACAGCTGTTCATATTTTCTCTTGTATATAATCCTCTTACATTTACGGATGATGCCATTACATTTTCATCCCATAGGTAATGATGCCATTCACCGGGATAACCGCATCCACTATTTAAAATCCCGTAAAATGCTTCTTCCATAAACGGCATCTGCAATTTCAACCTGCTCTTGTCTTCAAAAGGCAGTGGAAAATGCTCCAGACACCGATCTGATAATTGATTTATGGCTCTTTTTGAAATACCGCAGCTTAGCATATCTTTATCATCCATCCAGATATCTTTAACCTGCCAGCAGCCATCTATCCAAAATATGTTAAAATCAAACAGATTTTTACTTTTTCCTGACCGTAGAATTTGCAGCAATGTAATATATCCATATAACTGCATTTCCATATTTTTAAGACCTGACTTTGTTTTGCACGGTAATTCTCCTATCACCCGTTCTTTAGCAGCTTTCCCCACAGACATATATGACTCTGCTTTACAAAGCAATTCTTCCATCGTATCAAATGCTCCGTCAAGATACCGGTTCTCTTTTATGCGGCATCCTTCAAAACAGGTTTCAACACATTCAGCCTGATATGTTTTTTTAAAAATCCCTGATTTCCGAAGATTTGATAACGGAATAAACATCGGAAGGGTCGTTTCGGATCATCTCATCGGAGCTCATAAATTCTATGCAACATTGTCAAGTGATGAATTTAATTTTCCGCATAAAAAAAACAGGGACTCTCTCGAATCTCTGCCTTCTTAGCTGTTATTTTCAGTAGTATGGTGCAATATTGCGCTTTTTAGTGTCGCTTGACATAACCAATTTTAATAAAATCTCTTTCATATCCAGAAACAAACTTGGTGATTTTCCCTACAACTACATTTTCTATGGAGTGCGTAGCAGATTTGTTTCCGATGTATTCTTTATGAACTAAAATAATGATATTTATCTAAAAATATACGAGCCGCTTTCCACAGACTGTTTTTCACCGTCTATTATGATCGCAGCCTTTACGGGTGTTGTAATTTCATAGAATACCTTATCGCCCTCATAATGCCACGCGGATTTTATTGTTCCGTATGCGGTATCAAACGACGCATTTATACTTCCAAGCCGTTTATCGGGAACAGGCGCAATAACAACCTCTTTAAAACCTGCCTTTTCCTCCACACACTGTATTCCGGCTGCAACGGAATATAGCCAATCAACAACCGATCCATATGCATAATGATTATACGAATTCATATCAGCACTCCAAAATGATCCGTCATCTCTTATTCCGTCCCAATGCTCCCATATAGTAGTTGCGCCGTGATTAACCTCATACAGCCACGACGGATATTCTTCCTGCAAAAGCAGGCTGTACGCGGTTTCCGCATATCCGTTTTCACTTAGCGCATACAACAGATACGGCGTTCCGACAAAACCTGTCTTGAGCTTATTTCCGTTTGATACTATCATATCATTAAGTTGTTTTGCGGTTTCCGCCCTATGATCTGTAAGATTAAAATAAAGCGCTAGCACGCATTCTGTCTGTGTGAAATACTCAGTGAATGTCTTTTTAAAGGTGGATACAATATTCCTATGCAGTTCCTCATATTCCGACATATCCCTTCCGATCACTTTTCCCGCTTTTATCAGTATTTCCGTAGAGTATGCATAAAACGCGCTTGCAATAAAGCCATCTGAAGTGATGCCGCGATAGCTTCCCATTGGCGCATCAAGCGCGAGCCAGTCGCCGTAATGCTTACGCCACATTTTCTCCGAATCATCAACACAAGTCCACAAGTACTTGTCAAGACTGTCATTTGTCATAAAATCGACCCATCGCTTCATAGCGTCAAAATTGACTTCAATGTCTTTTTTGTCGCCATACATCAGATACATCCGCCACGGAATAATTGTCACAGCATCGCCCCATGCCGTGCTTGAACGGCTTAAAAGCCAAAAATTCGGTACTGTGTCAGGTACAGAGCCGTTTTCCCGCTGTTCCGCGCGCAAATCACCAAGCCATTTTCCAAAAAATTTTTTTGTATTATAATTATAACTTGCAGCCTTAGCAAATACCTGGGCATCGCCAAGCCAGCCCATACGCTCATCTCTTTGAGGGCAGTCAGTAGGTATATCAATAAAATTATCCCTCTGAGACCATATGGTATTTTCATATAATTTGTTTACTTTTTTGCTGCCTGTTTCAATATACCCTGTGCGTTTCATATCAGAATATACTGCAATCGCTGTGAAGTTATCAAGGTTTATATTGCCCGGACATTCATCAAGCCTTATATACCGAAATCCAAAATATGTGAATACCGGCTTATAGGTCTGATGACCGTTACAACAGATATATTCCAGTTGTGATTTAGCTGACCTGTAATTCTCATTATAGAAATTACCATCACTGTCAAGCACCTCTGCGTGGGATATAACAATTTTTTCTCCCTTATTTGCCATTATATTAAGAGCAACATATCCTGCGATATTCTGTCCGAAATCAATTACACATTCTCCTTTGGGAGTCGTAAACATTTTTACAGGCTTTATTTTTTCCTGTTCCTTGACAAATTCGCCCTCCTGCGGGATAAGCGTTGATTTTGCTATATTGTTGTTTATTACTGCGTTTCCAAGTTCTTTTATCTCTGCCGACGCGTCATAGGTCTCTCCGTCATAAATATCGGAAAATAAGATACGGCTTGTGCTGACATTCCACGAATTGTCAGTTATAACACACTCCTTACTTCCGTCATTACAGGTTATAACAAGCTCCGCAATCACTGCGCCGTCTGTTTCATTTATTACCTTGTCATTTGCGCTTATTCTTCCTCTGTACCAGCCTTTGCCAAGATATATGCTTAAAATACTTTCTTTTTCGAGCATATCTGTAACATCATAGGTCTGATATTGCAGTCTTGACTTATAGCTTGTTAAGCCGGGAGCAAAAATAAAATCACCGACACGCCTGTTGTTTATTCTCGCTTCATAAACACCTGTCGCGCTAATAGTCAATTCCGCCTTTTTAATGGATTGACTGACCCTTATATCCTTTGAAAATATGGGGCATACCTCGCCTATGTCAATAGGTGAACAGATCCATTCTGCGCTTTTTATCATAATTCAATCCCTCCCAAATAAAATACATTTTTATATCCCATATAATCGAGCGTGTATTTTGCCTGACTGCTACGTTTTCCTGTCGCACAGTAGACTATTACGTTTTGCTCTTTATCAGGAACAATGTTTGATATTGCAGCGTGTATTTCCGTATACGGCGCATTTATAGCTTTGTCAAGATGTCCTCTTTTATATTCGGCTGCACTTCTTACATCAAGAAGAACCGCACCGCCTGAAATAAGTTCGTCTGCCCTGCTGAGAGATATTTTTTTCATATTATCCGCTTTTTTATATTCCAATGCTTCGTTTACATCAGGTACGGCAACAACACTTTCGCTTTTGATGCGGAAAACTGCTGTTCCGTGAGGATTTACCATTATATTTATATAATCCGAAGCTTCCATATCACGATGCTCACACAAATTGCGCACAGAAAGAATTTTACCGCACATTCCCGCATCCTCTAACAATAATTCCATGTTAAGAACTTTTTCACTTCGGTTTAGAAATGCGATTGCTTTTTCGTTACCCCCGTAAAGTTCTTTCACCCATATTTCACCGAGCAATTCATCTTCTCTGAGTTCCTTTATAACATAAGCCTGCCTGCAGGCCTTATCCTGATTTATTGCAATAAGCTCCTCATTTTTTAATATTTCCAGAGTACTTTTTGATATTTTTGTAAGGTCGCAGCCTATCATCAGCGGAGTTGACATCATACACCACATGGCAAAATGTGTTTTTTCTTCTTCAATGGTCATACCATTACCGAGCTGCATCATGTCAAGATCGTTTGTATGCGAAGGGGAGCAGAATTTTCTAAGCGGCTTGATATTATCTATCTGATTTATTACCGAATGGAAATTCGGTCTTATATCCGCGCCTGTGCGCCACGAATCGGCAATATCCGCCGCCCATTCTCCCGGAAAGTGCCAACGGCAGATATTAAAAACAATACATCTTCCTGTGCGTTTTCTTATGCTGTCTATGATTTTTGAGATTTTTGTGTATTGTTCCTTTTCATCAAGCCCCAAGCGCAGGCCCCCGCACCAATCCACCTTTATGAAATCAAAGCCAAAATCCTCCAGATACATTTTTAAATCTTGTTCCTCATGATTATACAGACCAACATTATTTCCGTTTTCGCCCTCGTTATCATAATAGTGTCCGCAGGTTTTGTCGCCGCCATCGGAATAAATTCCCGCTTGAAGTCCGTTTTGGTGAGCATAATCAGCAATTACCTTTATTCCGTTTGGGAAACGCTCCTTATGAAACTGCAGTACTCCATTTTTATCGCGTCCGCCGAAAAATCCGTCGTCAATGTTAAAATATGTATAGCCATATTTATCAAGTCCTGTTGCTTTTAAAGCATCTATTTGTTTTTTCAGACTTTCCTCTGTGATATTTGTTCTGAAACAATTCCAAGACGCCCAGCCCATTATTGGTGTTTTTCTGTACAGCTGTTCCATGAGTTTCTCTCCGATTTACAATAAAAATATCCCTTACTCCAACCTCTTTCATATAGTTACAGTAAACAACATAATTTATTTTACATAAAGCTGCAATTGGATTTCAATTATATATTTGGCTCATCCCACGAATTATAGATTCAAATTTATGCCATTCACTATATCTTCTCCATCAATCCCAATTAACCAAATCAATTAACGCCATGAGTATAGCACAATTCTTCACATATTGCCATAGTCCTCATTGTAATATACCCAGTTATTTGTAATATGATTATAATTACTGAAAAACCGGCTCAATGTATTCGCTATTATCGCTTACCATAAAATGAAGGTGTGGACCGGTGGACCGTCCGGTACTGCCTACTGTGGCAATTTTTTGTCCGCTTTCGACACTATCGCCTTCTGATACGAGGATTTCTGCGCAATGTGCGTAATAAGTAAAGTTTTCCATTCCATGGTATATTACCACATGTTTTCCATAATAAGAGTCATAACCTGTTTTGCACACTATCCCTCCTGCCGCTGCTACAATATCCTCATCCTGTGCCGCAGCCAGGTCTACTCCATTATGAAATAATTCTAAATTAGTAACAGGATTTATTCTTGTGCCAAATGTATCAGAAATCCTTGTGTAGGAAGGACAGGGATTGATATAGCTAATCTGCATGGCAGACTGATGCGGCAACAGATCAGTATATTCCGCCTGCGATAACAGAAGCTGAATGTCTTCTGATTTAAACGGTTTGGATAAAACCGATTCATTCTCTGCGGCTTCAATTTCTACCATGATAGCCATTTTCACCGCTTCCATATTCGCCGCTTCTATTTCTGCTAATTCATCTGAATTTTGTGCCTCCAGCTCCGCCTGTGCAGCTTCCAACTCCGCCTGTTCAATTTCCGCTTCTGCCTGCTTGATTGCCGACAATTCGGCTTGAGCAGCTGCCTCCATCTCTTCTATTTTGGCTAATTCTTCGGCTACCACTTTCTCCTTTTCTTCTTCAGCCCGCTGCACAGCCTCATCCAGCCGCTCAGACTTGACTTGCATATCGTCAGCTTCCGTATTTATTAAATCTACTATATTTTCTTCATTTTCTGCATTTATGACATCAGTCGCATCTTCCGTCTCCTGACCTGACGCATTTTCCCTGTATTCTCCTGAAAATGTAACTGCAATCAATGCTGCGGCAATAAGAATGATAGCAGCTGCCGCTGCGGCAGCATATTTCGGTTTTCTGGCAATCTTAAATATTCTTTCCCTAATACCTTTCTCATCATCGCTCATCATAGATACTGCACCAATACTTCTGTCAAAAGAATTTCCTGAGATTAAATTTATAAGAGTCTTCCCGTAAGGAATTCTTTCATCTTCTCCAAGCATACGGATTACCGCCACGTCACAGGCAAACTCACTGTCCTTCTTGGATAAATATGCCGCTGCCCATACAAGCGGATTGAACCAGTATACCACTGTAAGAACGCATCTTACGATAACCCACAAAGAATCAAACTGCCTGTAATGGCAATACTCGTGGACAAGGATATGCTCAAGCTGCTTTTCATCTTCTGCCATATCCTCAGTCATATAAATGCTGCGACCGCATAAACATGGTGATGGCAGTCCGTTTACAATATAGACAGATAAAGGAATCCCAAGCGCACTGACTATCTCACTTTGTGAAGCGCTTAACGGCTTTCTATTGTTGTGAAGAAAGCGCTGCCATTTAATCTGATAATAAATCATGTAACCGCCCATCACAATTATCCCTATAATCCATGTAAATGTCAGAAATACATGCAGATAAGGATTAGATATCATATTATCCCAAACAGATGCCATGCCGCCATATGAAGTAATAACTTCCATGCCGGACAATGAATCAGTATCTGACATTCCGGATAATGAGTCAGGATCCGGCTTTCCGGAAAACATCTCTTGATCCGACATGGTTCCTGCAGCTTGTGATATATCTTCCGGCATATTCTGATTATCCGTAATATCCATTTTATCCTGTGTAAATGGTTCCGTTTCGATTAATGTATTGTTTTCAAAACTGCCGGGAAACAGATTCAATACGCTTAGCTGGCTACTCCATAAAGGTATGGGAATAAGCAGTTTAAATACCACAAGCAGCCACAGTGAATATTGCAGCAGCGGGTGGATTCTGCCCTTTGCCAGATGTCTGATAAGCAGAATTGCCAGAATCAAAATTGACGAAGTAATTACCATCTCTCTCATAAACCATTCTCCTCCGCTTTCTTAAGTATTTCATAAAGTTCTGCAATTTCCTCTTTGGATAATGCCTTTTTCTCTACCATAGTATTCAGCATCAGTCCCATGCGTCCGTCAAAAACTTTTTCAAGAAATTCTTCCGTTTCCTGAAGCACCGCTTCATCTTTTTCGATATCGGGATAATAGAGTTTGGCTCTCTCTCCCTCTTCATAATGGATAGCTCCCTTTTCCTCCATACGGCGTAAAAAAGTCATAACAGTATGCTTAGTCCATCCGGTTGTTTCCTTAAAATGATTTGTAATCTGCATCATTGTTCGGGGCGCTTTTTCCCATAACAAACTGATTACCTTCCATTCTGACTCTGACAATTTAATCATAGCTATATCTCCTTCATTTGCTATTTAACTTATCTGATTGGCACACCCATATTTTTCTATTATGTATATGCAGGGTGACATTTGACTACCTCTTTTGCATTAAGTATATAATGCTGGTAGGCATTTGTCAACCATTAAATAATAAAAATAGGACGTAAGCTATTTAAACTTGCGTCCTGAGATGATTACTATTTAGTTACTCTTTTATTTCATCAATATCTGTCAGGTTTACACCTGCTATATTCAGAAAACTTTTTAAATATAAATACTCTTTTTTCAATTTTGCATATGTCTTAGTGGAATTTTCTTCCTTAGCTAACAACATATACTCTTGAATTTTTTTAAAGTCCTCCATAGCTTTTTGCGTAATCTCTAAATTTGTTATCGGCATTTAATCACCTCCGAATTATAAGGAAACAGTTACTATACTAGTATGAGTATATCATAATTTATAGGCAAAGTCTATCATTAGCATTGATGTTTATCTTTGCAAATATAAATAATACAGAATTTTTTCACAAAATTAAAAATTGTCTGATTTTTTCACAAAACAATCTATTCTAAATCCATTTTTTGCCGATATATAAATTAGAACTACTAAAGTAAATCCAAGGAGGGATTGTTAAAGCATATGGATATGAGACACTTTTTAAAGTTCAAGCGGTTGAGGTGATACCGCGATTAAGGAAATATTGTTCCGATGAAAAAAATCACCAGTCCAAGCAGAACCCATCCGGTTTCACGAAAAGGCTTTTTGCAGAGGTGCTGGATGAGGCATGTGAGAAGGATCAGCAGAAAGATATTCAGATTTATACCAGTGGATATACGAAAAATGCTCTTCCCTATTACAATTTTATAAATATGCGGGAGTATTGCTAGGTAGTTCGGCAATAACGCAATGCATAATGGAAGCGACTTTCTTCCCTGGGAATAAAACCGATTTCCTATGAAAATGAGCTGCCGCTCTGAATAATTAGTGCGGCAGCTCATTTTATACTGTTCTTTTGTTTTCAATTTAATTAACTCTCCGGCTCTATCGATTCCGCCTCCAGCACCACTACGGTACGCGGCGGAATCATAAGGTTTACTTTATCCCTGAATTCCGTCATCTGTCCCATGTCTTTACCGTCCTCATATTCAGCGAACGTATTGACGCAGACTTTCCAGCGCATATTGCCCGGAAGTTCGGGAAGCTGCATATTAAGCGGCTCCCAGTATGCATTCATTCCATAAAAAATAATATCGTCTTTTAAGTCATCCTCATCCCTTCCGGAATACATTACTCCGATGAGTCTGGTGTGAGAATCCGTTCTGCCGTTCCATGGATGACCGTTGTGTATGCTTATATCGGAAAAACCTATGGAAGATGGTTTTGTCGTTTTTCTTATGACCGCATGTTTCTTGCGAAATGCTATCATATATCGGAAAAAATCATGTATCTCACGATATTCGCTAAGTCTGTTCCAGTCAAGCCACGAAATTATATTATCCTGACAATAAGCATTATTGTTTCCGAACTGCGTGTTGCAGAACTCGTCTCCGGCATAAAACATTGCCGGCCCCCTGCTGCACATCAGTGTTGCAAATGCGTTTTTTACCATGCGGCGGCGCAGACTCTCTATCTCCGGATTGTCTGTTTTGCCTTCCTCGCCGCAATTCCAGCTGTTTCCGTTATTATCCCCGTCAGTATTATCCCAGCCGTTCTTTTCATTGTGCTTAACATTATATGAATACAAATCATAAAGCGTAAATCCGTCATGGCAGGTCAGAAAGTTAACCGACGCCCCCTCTCCACGATTCGCTGGGTCATATAAATCACCTGAACCTGTGATTCTGGTTATTGCTGCTCCCGCCATGCCGACATCTCCCTTTAAGAAACGCCGCATATCATCACGATATCTTCCATTCCACTCAGACCATCTTTCAAATGCCGGGAAGTTACCTACCTGATACAGTCCTGAAGCATCCCAAGCCTCTGCAATGAGTTTCACTTTTCCCAAAAGGGAATCTCCAGCAATCGCTTCTATGATCGGAGGCGCCGCCATCGGCATACCATTCTTATCCCTGGTAAGGATAGAAGCAAGGTCAAAGCGGAATCCGTCTACCCTGTACTCTGTAACCCAGAAACGCAGGCAGTCCAGAATAAACTTGCGCGTCATTGGATGGTTACTGTTAAGCGCGTTTCCACAACCGCTGAAATTATAATAATGTCCATCCGGGGTCAACATATAATAAATATTATTGTCGATGCCTTTAAAAGAAAAACACGGACCATACTCATTCCCCTCAGCAGTATGATTAAACACTACATCCAGAATTACTTCAATCCCATTCTCTTTTAATTCATATATCAGCTGTTTAAGCTCATCTCCCTCATGGTTATGCTCCACGACAGAAGAATAACCTGTATTGGGCGCGAAAAAACACACTGTGTTGTATCCCCAGTAGTTATATAACTGCTCCCCCTCAAATACTCTTGCATCCTCCATCTCATCAAACTCAAAAATAGGCATCAATTCAACCGCATTGACTCCCAAGTCCTTAAGATATGGTATTTTCTGGCGCAGTCCTTCATAGGTTCCTTTAGCCGATACACCGGAAGATTCGTCCTTCGTAAAGCCTCTTACGTGCATCTCATAGATTATCAAATCTTCAATCGGGTGTTCCAACTGTCTTATATTTCCCCAGTCAAAGTTATTTTCAACCACTCTGGCATGATAAACATAATCTTTTTTGCCTTCCGGACGTTCTCCCCACTCTCTCTGTCCTGTCACAGCCCTCGCATATGGGTCAAGCAGAATATTATCTTTATTG
>JAAUZS010000116.1 GCA_014804495.1 Lachnospiraceae bacterium | reverse complement strand
ATGTGATACACTACGCGGGGTATGATAGATATGTATACACATTTTCAAACTATATCCAATAGCCAGAACTTAGACATAATAAACAAAATAAGGCGCGATTGCGCTTGTGATGAGCACCGTTTTTGTTTATTATGCCTAAGTTCGTGACCTGCGATAACAGTTTCGCAAAAAGAGAGGAATTGATATTAAGATGAGTATTACAGTCGTATTAGAGCAAATGATAATTATTATGATTTTGATTCTGACAGGCATATTTCTGTTTAGAAAAAAGATGCTTTCCGAAGATACTTCCAGACAGATATCCGGGTTGATTGTCAATGTTACCAATCCCGCTCTCTTAATATGTTCGGCTTTTGATGATACTCCGAAGCTTTCTCTTCACGAATTAGGCGTCGGAATGTGTGTGTTTTTGCTTTCCTATACCGTATTGATTCTTTCCGCTTATCTGATTCCGTTGATATTAAGGGTCCCAAAAGCTGCACGGTATTCCTACCGCATGATGACGGTATTTGGAAATGTTGGATTTATCGGTATTCCTCTTGCTTCCGCCGTTCTTGGCTCAGGCTCTTTGATTTTTGTATCTATGAGCAATCTGATTTATAATATTCTTGTTTATACTTTCGGAATTTCTACGTTGAAAAAAGCCTCGCTTGAACAGCATCCGGAAGGACACGACTCCGACAATTCAGATTCCGGAAGTCTTTTTCATAAACTTGTCAATGCCGGTACTGTTTCTGCGGCATTGACAATCATATTTTACCTGGGTAACTTTCAGGTTCCTTCAATCATTTCATCTTCGCTGACTTATGCCGGCCGCACCACTACCTTTTTATCCATGCTGGTACTCGGCGTCTCGGTAGCGCAGATGGCGCTCAAGGATATTTTTTCCCAGCCGAAACTTTATGTTTATACAATCATCAGGCAGATATTGCTGCCCGTAGGATTTACCTTAACACTCGGTCTTTTTATAAAGGAGCAGCTTATACTAAACACCTGTGCGCTTATGCTCGCGGTTCCGGCAGGCAATATGCCGCTTATGCTTTCTAAGCAGCTCAATGTAGACGAGTCTACGATATCGAGAGGTATTATTCTCACTACGATTTTAAGTCTGGCGACGATTCCGGTGGTGGCGCTATTTATTCAATAACAGATGAAGCTTACACAGTCTGCACCTTTATCATATTAGTAGTGCCGGACATGCCAATCGGTACGCCTGATGTAATCACGGTTATATCGCCCTTTTTCAGCAGCTCCATTTTTTCTGCTGCCATAATTGCACTGTCAAACAAGTCAAACACATCTTTTTCTTCCTTCAGAAGAATCGGCGTTACTCCCCATGCCAGGGCAAGCTGCCTGCATACTTTTTCCGATGTAGTACAGCCAATAATATCACTTTCCGGTCTATATCTGGATATCATTCTGGCCGAATATCCCGATTTCGTGACAGTGACGATTGCTTTGGCATTTAAGTCATGTGCCGTAGTACAGGTTGCATGACAGATTGCATCGGTTATATTCGTATTGGCTTTTCTGTCGTGTGCAAAAAATCTTTGTTGATAGTCAACATCCTGTTCTGTCCGCTCAGCAATTCTCACCATAGCCTTAACAGCCTCGACAGGATATGCGCCTGCTGCCGTCTCGCCTGAAAGCATAATAGCGCTTGTTCCGTCATAAACCGCATTGGCGATATCCGTTGCTTCAGCTCTTGTCGGTCTGGGGTTCTTAATCATGGATTCCAGCATTTGTGTAGCTATAATTGCCTGTTTACCTTTTTCATATACCTTCTTAATAATCATTTTCTGAATTACAGGCACCTCTTCATAAGGGATTTCAACCCCCATGTCGCCCCTTGCTATCATGATACCGTCAGACACATCTATTATTTCATCTACATTCTGTACNCCCAGCATGTTTTCAATCTTGGCAATTATCTTGATATCTTCGCCGCCGTTTTTATCAAGCAGTCTCCTAAGCTGCAAAATATCATCCTTGTTCTGCACAAATGATGCTGCCACAAAATCTACATCCTGCTCGATTCCAAAAAGAATATCCGCTCTGTCTATGTCGCTTAAATATGGCATTGAGAGATTTACGTCCGGTATATTGATTCCTTTATTATTAGATACTACGCCTCCGTTTATTACACGGCACACGATATTGGCATGTTCCACTTTTTCTACCTGCATCTCTATCAGGCCGTCNTCAATCAAAACCTTCATACCCTTTTCGAGGTCTTCATAAAGACGGTTATAAGTAACGGAAACCTTCTCCTGAGTACCTTCCACTTCTTCTGAAGTTAATGTAAACAACTGTCCCGGNNTTANAGTCACCTTTCCCATCTTTGAACTGTTTTACCCTTACNTCAGGNCCTTTGGTATCCAAAAGAAGAGCAACCGGTTTTTTCACTTCTTCACGGATTTTCTTAACCATGTCCATTCTTTTTTTGTGATCCTCATGCACACCATGAGAGAAGTTNCATCTTGCAACATTCATTCCGGNNAGCATNAGCTGNCNCATNACNTCCTCGTTATCNGTNGCNGGTCCTAATGTACATACTATCTTTGTTTTGCGCATAATTAAAGTTCCTTTCTNTATAATTATTACATAGGTAATTNCAAAATTCACTTTCTCAAACAGTCCGCTGCACAACTACATTTTTGAAATAGGGAGTTCCNCAACTGCCTAAATCCGATGACTATATCCTATATACCTATATATAATTTATATAATTAAAACAATTATACGTAATAAAAACGGGATTTGCAATAATTACACCAATGTGATCCANTATCGTTTAATCCNGTCTCCGTCAACTTCAACAGTTTTTTCATATACGCCGCCGTTTGCCAAAATGGTTTTCTCGCTGGCAGAATTGTCAGGATGACAGGTAATCATCACTTTTTTAAGTCCCAGCTTTTTTGCGTTTTCTAAGTTCAGCCGCAGCATCTCCTTTGCATAACCCTTTCCGCGCTCGCAAGGCCTTATGGTATAACCTATGTGTCCACCCCAGAGACCAAGTATAGGATGTTGAATATGATGCCGCAGATCAATGATGCCGACGATTTTTTATCGGTTTCCCGCAAAGCCAGATAGACGTTTGACGGAACGCGCCCTTCACAAACATTTTCCGGGAACTGGTTCAGATACACGTATTTAATCCAGTCCTCCACACGGTCGTAGTTTTCCAACTGTGAACAACCGGCAAAACTGTCCGCATCTTGTGCTTTTTCAATTTCTGTGCGGAAACGGGTAAGATCTTGTGCATAGTCGGATGTGGGGGAAACCAAAATTAATTTTTCCATAAGTAATCACCTCTGTTTCCACAGTTTATCAGACTTGATTCAAATAACGCCCTTAATTCTTGTAAAAAGCGAAAAGAGAGAGGTATAACCGGAACAATTGAAGTTTCAGCTTATGAAAAGAATGGAAAAATCTTCCTACAGATTGCCAATTCATGCGATGCGGATATTACATTTCATAATGATATCCCTGTCACAAGTGCGCAGGGACACGGAATCGGCGTACAAAGCATCTGCGCCATTGTGAATAAGTACGATGGTATATACAGTTTTTCGGTCAAAGAAGACAAATTTATTTTGCGGGCTTCCCTTTAAGAAATAACTTATCCGAAATTAATATTTTACGTCAATGAATCAGAAACGCCATACTTATTTACAAAATCTTCTGCCGGAATCGGACGGCTGTAATAGAATCCCTGTATCGTATCACAGCCATAAGAAGCAACAAGCTCAAGCTGCTTCTGATTCTCTATTCCCTCAAATACAATCTTGTAATTAACATCATTTAACATGGTAATCAGTGATTTGACAACGGCGCGACCCTTTTCGGTATTTAATGAGTCCCGCGCAAATACGCCATCAAACTTGATGACATCTGCAGGGATATTGGCAATCTGGTTCAACGAGGAATAGCCTGCCCCAAAATCATCAACACTAATCCGAAATCCTTCTGACCTGAGACTGCTTATGGTCTCAACAATGCTTGAGAGGTCATTGACAAAGGTAGATTCCACCAATTCAAACTCAATCAGGTCAGGCTCGATCTGATACTTCTTTTGAAGCTGAAAAATCTTTTCCACAAACTTAAGGCTGGTAAATTCCTGCTTTGAAACATTAACAGATATGGCATATACCTTTTTCCCTGCATCCAGACACTGCCGCTGGAATGCAAATACCTTCTCAATCATGATCTTATCCAGCCGGTCGATCAGACCAATGCTCTCAAGAACCGGAACAAAACTCCCGGGCATGATAATGCCGCCCTTCCCATCACGCATTCGCACAAGAGCTTCCCCGCCTACAACACAATTTTTTGAAACAGATACCTTAGGTTGAATATATAGTTCTATGCCGCCATTTACGGACGAATGCATAAACATATTTGACATATGCATATTTTCATAATGTGCTTTACAGTTGTTTTCGGTAAATACCCGGCAATTAGTATTAAACATACCCTTAATCGCCTTTTTGGCAAGATTAGACCTATCTGTTGCCATTCGGACATCAACATTACTATCCTCATAAAAATAGATTCCGATATACACATGATTATAAACCAGCGGGTAACGGGTGGAAAGCATAGATTCAAATTCATGGCTCTTCTGTGTCAGATAGGATATAAAATCCTCCTTGGACATGGCTGTCACATCATAGATACCTCGAAATTGGTCAAACCCCATACCATACGCCGCACGGCAGAGCGGTTCGTTAATAAAGAAAAAGGAAGCTATGTCCTCCATTACGCGGTCGCCCTCCTGCATACCGTAAAAATCATTAATATATTTGAAATTACTGATATCCAGAGCGATAAAAGCCAGCATCTCTTCACCGGCCTCAACTAATGAAATGGCTTTATTGATAAAGTTATTATTTCCGGATTGGATGGTATAAAAGTTATCCATTTGCACCTCTCATAGCCTAAGAAGTATCCATTCATACTTACACCTTAATTTTACTCTTTTATTGCTATTTGCTCAACTCTATTTTCACATTTTTACATAAAAACATAACTGCTTAGAGCTTCTCCGGTTCCGGATATTCCACTCCGAAAGTATCAACTGTAACAGTTTTAATTTGCTGGTCTTCTAAGGGACGGTCATTGTAATCAGTCGCTGTCTCGGCAATTTTATTAACATTTTCCATACCTTCTGTCACCTTTCCAAACGCCGCATAAGCGCCGTCAAGATGCGGGCTTGTCTTGTGCATAATAAAGAACTGGCTGCCTGCTGAATCGGGCTGCATGCTTCTTGCCATTGAGAGCACGCCCTCAGTATGCTTTAAGTTATTCTCAAAACCGTTCTGCGCAAATTCGCCGCGAATAGAGTAGCCGGGACCACCCATGCCGGTTCCTTCAGGATCACCGCCCTGAATCATGAAGCCTTTAATTACCCTGTGGAAAATCAGACCGTCATAAAAGTTTTTCTGAATAAGACTGATAAAATTATTTACTGATATTGGTGCGATTTCGGGATATAATTCAGCCTTGATAATATCTCCGTTTTTCATGGTAAATGTAACAATTGGATTTTGTGCCATTTCTTTAATTCCTTTCTGAATCGTCTTTTTAATCTAAATTTGTTTTCCTTTTACGGATTTTTATATATAATCATTTTATACGAAATAATCAAGAAGGTAAAGAGTATGTTGAAAAAGGTTGTTTTTATTCTGGAAAAAGAAAATGTTCGAGATGAGCTAGACACATTACTGGCTGACCTGGCTGAAAATAACGTAGAGGCATATATTAAGAATGTTTATGATATTTTACAAGATAATGTTAATGAGACTGTGAGTACTGAAAATGAAAAAGATAATGTGCCATTACAAGCAGAGAATACCAAGTTACCGGATACTCTCTTTATTACAGA
>JAAUZS010000115.1 GCA_014804495.1 Lachnospiraceae bacterium | reverse complement strand
TTATATACCATCAATAATTTCCTGCTCCTCAGGTAAAATATCCTCTATGGTTTCAGGTAATTCAGTATCAGGAGATTCAGCCTCAGTAGATTCGGTTCCGCCAATACCGTCGTAGAAGCTGATACCATATATAATTGATGTCAGATATTCGGTATATATAACATCATCCTCAGATGAAATTATTACAATAACATCCGTTTCCGAAAGACCATACCTTGCAGATAATATATCCAGTATCTCCAGATAGATATCCCTGATTTCACTTGTGACATTATACTGTTCTGCTTCCGGCATGATTTCATAATATAAGGCTGCTCCCTGCATTAAAGCATCCAGTGCCATAATTTCATTATCATCCATCCTCAGATAATTTTGATATGAATTCACCTTACGTTCCATCATCAGGATGAGTGTGCTCTTATGTAATATTTCTTCATCTTCTTCATTCAGTTTCTTGCCGTATAATAAGTCAAAAGTTTCTTCATAATTACCCATATCATAAGCAACATGCGCATTCTGTTTCTGTAAATAAGTCGGCACCACTGAAGACATAATTAAAATAGCAGCAGTTATTGTGACACAGAATAATATAACCGGCATTATCTTTTTCTTTGATAATTTCTTTTCCGGAGGCTCATTTAAAGCTTCTTCACTTACCTCTTTTACCTTTTTTTCTTTTTTAGGTTTCTTTTTCTTAGCTGCTTTGCCACCGTTCTCCGCATCTTCGCCGTCTTCACCATCAGCGGATGCTTTTTTACCTTTTTTAGCCTTTTTATCCTTTTTAGCTTTTTTATCCTTCTTGGCTTTCTTATCTTCTTTATCCAATTCATTCAATAATTCTTTGTTCTCATCAGATAATTCACCGTTTGACGTACCATCTGATTCCTCGTCCTCGTCGGTTTCTGTTAAAAATGTAATGAGCTTAGCAAAAAATCCCGGTTTCTTTTCAACATCAGCTTCGGAGGAATCACCGCCGTCTGTTCCTTCCTGTGATTCTCCATCCACCTTTGCGTTCTTTTTTCTGCGCTTCTTTTCTTTTTTCTTCTTTTTACTATCCTCTTCTTCCTGTGGAGCCTCCTTCTCTTCCTCTAATTCGGCCATCAGATCTGGAAGATTATCATTGTCACTATCTTCCTCATCACCACTAAGAAAATCAAATTCATTATTCTCTGAGTCCTCTATATCATCTCCTGAAGAGTCTGAAACACTTTCCAATAATGCAAGCATTTCATCATCAATATCTTCATCCTGCCCCGACTGTCCAAGCATGTCATGAATTTCCGAAAGTTCCTCATCCATTCCACTATCTTCCGCTCCAAAGTTTTCAGGCATTTCATCCAAACCTGATTCCTCTAATGCCATCCCATCAAACTCTTCCTGTCCCGACTCTTCTAACGTCATTCCGTCAAGCTCATCCAGACCGGACTCTTCTAATGCCATTCCGTCAAGCTCATCCAGACCGGATTCTTCTAATGCCATTCCGTCAAGCTCATCCAGACCGGATTCTTCTAATGCCATTCCGTCGAACTCTTCCGCTTCCATATCTTCCATACCATTTTCTTCTAATGCAATATCGTCTGTAATATCATCCATTCCGGTATCTTCAATAGGCATATCATCCAAGCCCGATTCCTCCATCAACATACTGTCTAAATCAAGCTCATCTTGTTGTATATCTTCTATTTCGGACATCTGTTCTGAATCAACTTCCTCCATTAACATATCATCAAGCGCCGATTCTTCCAACATCATACTATCCAAGTCAAGTTCGTCTTGTGTCACGTCTTCTAAACCGGACACCTCTGATTCTTCTTCTCCTATATCATCAAGACCAAATTCTTCCAGAGCCATTTCATCCAAATTAAGCTCATCTTGTACTGCATCTTCTATTTCAGGCATCTGCTCCGGCTCTGATTCTTCTACTGCCATATCCTCTAAGCCCGACAATAAATCCTGTTCAAGTCCTTCTAACCCTATATCAGCCAAGTTTGATTCCTCTATTGCCATGTCACTGAGTCCCGGCTCTTCCAATACCATTCCCTCCAAGCCCAGTTCATCTTGTGACATATCTTCTATTTCGGACATCTGATCCGACTCAGGTTCTTCTACTATCATGTCAGCCAAACCTGCCAGCAAATCCTGCTCAAGACCTTCCACTCCCATGTCGCCATCAACTGTTTCTTCCTCAATCGTTTCCTGCATGGAGTCTTCGCCCGTCAAGGCTTCACCATTCAACACTGCCTGTAACATTTTTTCCAAATATTCTTCGTTTGAACTCATAATCTCTCTCCAAATAATATTTTATATCATAAATTTAAACTAACATAGTTATTTTATCATATAACCTCTCATTTAACAAATCCATTCGACAAAAAATTAATAGGTTTTTCTCTTATTCCCATTCCCCTATCACCAATCTTTTCCTCAAGCTGGTATAATGTTGAATGGATTCGATATAAAAATGCCTTTTTGTTGTAATATATGATCCTTTCAAATGGCCATCTTATAATTGTCGGCATCTGCATACCGACTCCCAATTCAATAACACACACTTTTTTATTAACCGTGCCCTGAAGCCACTTCATATATGTTTCCCACCTCGGCAGATACCCTTCTTGTGCATACTTCGTAGTTCCGATTTGATTGAATCTTATCTTTTGACCACACTTACTGCATATCGGTTCGTGCAGTTCTTCCAAATCGTTCTTTTTATTATAATACAATTTTACCTTTTCATATGTTTCATAATCTATTTCCATCAGCTGACCGCTGCAATTATAATCACACTGCATTTTCCTGAAACCGCCACAAGGCGTTACAATTCTTTCTTCTTTAAATCCATATTTATACACATAATCTTCCATTACCGTTGAAATAATAAAATAATTTCTGCCATCCAGTATTTCTTTCAGATTTCTGTATGCTTTTGCAAGATTCTCATCTTCATATTCCTCTAATGCCATTTTTTGTAAAAAAGGAGTAATCCATCGGTATTCTTCTCTTTCGTCAATTTCTTTTTCTATTTCCTTATATCGTTCATCCTGAAGCAGAATATTCCAATCATATTGAAATTCTTCTCCTATTCCGACCAATATCAACTCTGCGCTCTCAACTTTATCCACTATTTCCGAAACCGTGCAATCCATAATATCTATTGACACTCTCTTTCATCTTTATAAAAAATTCTTAGGTTAACAAAAGCCGGGTAAAACCCGGCTTCTATTTCTAATTTATTTCAATACCAGTTTATCAACTTCTCTTACCAGGTTACCAATCTCCGGCTTAGAGAGCTGGGCATCAGCACCCAATGCCGCTCCTTTACGCTTCATCTCATCATTTACCAACGAAGAAAAGATAATAATCGGAATATATCTAGTTTCATCATCTTCTTTAATCAACTTCGTTAGTCTATGACCATCCATAAGAGGCATCTCTATATCCGTGATAAGACACTGTACATGTTTTTGAAGTTCACCTTCACTCTTAAATTTCTGNATCAGATCATATGCCTGCTGTCCGTTCTCAGTATGTATCAAATTTGTATAACCTGCTTTATGCAGTGAATCTACAATCAATTTGTTCAATAATTGTGAGTCTTCTGCTATAAGAATAGGAACATCATTTCTTTCTCTNTCACCAAGTTCATCGATTTCAGTCATCTTCAAACCTGTTTCAGGATTGATATCTGTCATAATTTTCTCAAAATCCAGAATAATAATCAATCTNCCGTCAATCTTGACTATTCCGGTAGAAATNCCTTCTTCNGCTGTGGAAATNGAAGAATCCGGCTTTATGATTTCTTTCCATGACACTCTATGGATNCCGATAACAGAATCAACATGAAATGCGATATCCAGTTTATTAAAGTTAGTAATAATAAACAAACCGCCAGGCGTCGATACTCCACGCTGCAGGCAATTCTTTAAATCNATGGCAGTAATCATAATATCACGCGGCATAAAGATTCCCTCTATACTGGGATGAGCATTAGGAACCGGCGTAACATCCATATAATTAATTATCTCTCTGATTTTCGCCACATTGATACCGTATGCATTGCCATCAAGTTTAAATTCAAGTATTTCTAACTCATTTGTTCCATTTTCAAGCAGAATTTTTGTATCCATGTAATCCACCTCACGTTGTATATTTAGAAAATACCATATAAATCCATCAAATTATTCATACATTTATGCATATTTTCTATTTACAATTATAAATTAATTACATTATAACATAAACTTTAAGAAAAAAAAACACTATTTGTATTTTTTTATAAATAGTGTTTTATTTTTTTATTTCTCTATTGNACACTATTTCCCCACAGCTTATAAGCTATCACCGGCAAAGGCCTTGTAAATCGTTCAAAAAGTTCATCATCCGTGATACTTTCTCCATTTATTTGGTANAGATCATTCCACAGCATATATGTTGCACCAAGCATCTGTGGCGAATATTCTGGCAGAACCCATGTACGCTCCTGTGTTTCAAATATATTAGGCTGCCATTTTTCTTCAAGAAATTCCTGATCAAGCCAGTCGTAACCTCCNCCNGGAATGATATAGAGATTGCTGCTTAAGGAATTAATAATAGCAAAACCTTCATTATACATCTCATATGGCTCTGCCCAGTCCGTATTCCATATATGCATTTGTAAATCTTTCAGTTCATCGNTACGCTCCGCCTTNATTTGTGAAAAACTTCCCCATACACGAATTTTTTTGTCCGGTGCAAGNNTNTGGACATAATTTNNAATTTCCGTCANATAAGCAATATAATCATTTTCATTTCCATAATATTCATCCATGCCGATGTGTACTNCATTACAGTCACTAAATACCGCTGCTTTCGTGTTACCATCCAGGAATTCACACCACAGNTNCTTCACCAGTTCCACTGTCTCCGGCTTAGATAAATCAAGTTGGTCAGCGCTTTCAGGATTNCCNGANAACCCNANNTTCGGGAAAACGCTNGTAATAAAAAGACTATGTGCAGGTGTATCAATTTCCGGAACTATTTCCACNCCATATACTGCGGCATCATCAATAAACTTTGTAAATTCTTCCTTTGTATAATAAAAATCATCGGAAGTAATACCAACACCTTCCTCATTTTTAATATCAGATTCCAGCCTGAATCCGGCATAGAGTGATCTTGCTCCTTCTATCGTTCCGTCATAATCACTTTGGACAATAATCTGGTTATCATTCAGATGCACCACAAGAGTATTCATTTTCTGCTTTGACATTTCCTTCACTATATCATATAGCATTTCCATGGGAATTACACGACGTCCTACGTCGATACCAAATCCTCTTACACTGTATTTAGGATAATCGCGCAAGTCACCCTGGGGTAGTTCTCCCTGTGTCTGCTTAAGCAAATCAAGGAGGGAAACACAGCCCCATCGAACTCCCTGTGCCGTCGTTCCGAAAATCTGTGTTCCTCCGCGAAAAGCGCTTTTCAGGCAAATCTTATATCCTTCCTCTCCCATTCCGTCTATCCATGAGAGCCCCTCAGTGTCTGCCTTAAAATCCTGCCAGAAGGATAAATAAATATCATCCGATTCCATATCATAACGCGCGTCTTTGCTATTTGTGGCAATGACAACTTCCACATTGCGGCCAAGCTGTTCCGAAAGTTCTTTAGCAAACAATGATGCCACCAAAAACAACTCTTCCTCATGCTCCTTTGGTATTACTATCCGCGTCTTATCTGTCAGACTGTATGTCCCTCCCTGTGCCCGCCACTCCATTGCGGTATGTCCTTCCGACAATTCCAGACTTCCACTATCAAAATCTTCCCCAAGCGCGGACGGTATCACTACTTCCATCCCCGGAAGTTCAATGCTGACTCTGTCCTTTTCCAGCGCAAAACCAAGCTCTACTTTAGTATCCGCAATGGTATTTGCAATCTTTCCATCCGGCTCTATCAGCATATCATAATCCGCCCCTATAAACTTAAGACTATAGCCTTCAGGCACTTCCGGATATAAAACTGCATGGGTATATTCCCGATATGGTTCATCCGCAGGCACTTCCTTTTCTACAAGCTGCCGCCTGTTATTTGCCGGAATATCAGGTCTCTTAATCAAAAATCTGTCTTTTACGCCCTCAAATACCTCTATCTCCAGCACGGAAACATTTTGATAATAAAGACTCAAATCAGCCTCTTCTTTTACCACATCTGTCACATGCAGACGCAGATACTTCGCTGANACCGGCTTATCAAGATAAATATCCTGTATTACTTCTGNCGGACGTTCATTAAATTCCACTGCCGTTATCCAATTTTTTCGATCAGATGAATATTCAAGCATATAAGAGCAGGCATTCGNGCGNTCCCAATAAATGCGCACCAACCCNATCGTCTCTTCATGGGGAAAAGATATTTCCAGCCAATGATCATTGTTATCCCAATCNTTGGCAGAAGACCAGCGTCTATTTGTATTATCTTTTATNCCATCCCGCACCATATCTGCGGAAAACGCTTTGCTCTCTTTACTGTCTGCACGCACTTTAACNCCGGAATGCAGCACCAGATTTTCTCCGGCGGTCTCTACCTCAATACCGTCAGAAACCACCTTGGCACATATCAGATGCCAGGAATCCTGTTCCACAAAATCTGCCGGTAAACCGTCTTTTCCCATCTGTAATACAAATNCTGACAATANAATCAGTAAAATAACCGATAATGTTTTCTTACAATTGCACATATCTTTTTTCAAAAATTTTCTTTTAATCATCTACAGCNTCTCTTCTTTCTGCCGTACTCAGAATACTACATTTATTAACTAATACTTATCAGCTTCCCAGCCTTAGCACTTTCATTACAATATAAACTGCAAGACCGACTGCCGGAATAATATACACAAAAGCCAGACCNCCTGCAAATANAATGCGGTAAATCCAAGCCATTGTCTTTAGTGTAATTTTACTTAACGAAGAATTCTCCCTGACAATGTCACATGAAACGCTGCTTCTCTTANGTCTGATACGTTCAAACAGTATACAGGCTGCTAAACCGGCTGCACCAANAAGTGTCAATACAATTCCGCNCNATAATCCNGGAGAAATNAANTTCAATATGATTTCATTACGCCCGTTCTCAGTCTGTANACCCAAAAATCCAAANACATTGGAAATATTCACAGCTTTCCCATTTAGTATACATCTCCAGCCATTAAGAGCAGTCGTCGGNAAAAAAACAGTCTGTCCTTCCTCTGCATTCTCAATNGNCACGTTAATGCTGCCATCGACTGTATTAACAGTAATCTCCTGAGTCTCCAACAACCTCGCGCTATCCGACTTATTATTATTCAGANNATCTTCCCACNCCTTTATATCCAGCATAGCAATTTCCATATTTTNCANANNCANCGGATTACCGCTTTTATCTACTNTAAGAATTNTTACTTCCTCATCNGNAAANGTTCCCAATTCCACAATNCTATNNGGTCCATAATATGCCTCTGCTTCCGGTATTTCTAATTCTTCTCCATTTATCAATACGCTATAGCTGTCTGCTGTCATAGAAGGGTCAAGATAAACAATCTGCTCACNGGATATTTTTAAGCAAATCGCTCCATTCTCATCCGTTTCCTTTTCACTACAGTTAANTCTCTCAAGACAACTTTTTCCGGTTGCAAACTTCCCCATTTCTTCCTGTCGTTCCAAAACCGAAGTACCTTTCAATTCCAATTCAGATACACCCGTGTAAAAAAGCATTCCTTCNGACAATATCCTGTCTGAGANTGCNGTTCCTCCTACATCCTGTGTAGCTACCCANCGAACCAAATACCCTAATTCTTCCATAGTATTTTGAAAATTCTGATTTCCAGTAGGTAAATATCCCGTAAGAGAACTTTGACGGTTCACCAATGATGCATTCGGCGGTAATTCAAGATCACTCTTCACGTGATGGAAAACACTTCCGTGGTCATCCGCCGCCTGCTCTGTCATTACCTCATATGCTGTCTCATTTAAAATACGTACGGCATAATCCTGNGGCAGNACAATAAACAACCAGAAACAAACTCCGCATACTGCCGACACAAAAAGCAGCCATTGCCTATTATGAGCTGACATCACAGCGCATAATGCCGCCATAAAAAATAACAGCAAAATGACACATACCTGCACTGTTTCTTTTGGACATGCCAGACTGATTGCCAACGAAGAAAAAGCCTGNACAATCCTGTCGTTCCATAAAAATGTAAGCGCACATGCTGCCGCACATAGAATTACACTGCCAACCGGCAGNANNAATTTGACTGCAATATCCTTTCTCTTTNCCGAAGATTCCGTAATTTNTGTTTCTTCTNCACTTTCCGNNTCTTTCAGATTTTCTGCATCTGACAGCATCAGTTTAATCAGAGATATTTCTGAAATCAATACCATATATGCATATCTTACAGGGAAACAGACATAAGAACCCATATGCCAGATAAGATTAGCGGGCTGTAACAACACTGTCANCCATAAAAAAGNATTNAGTAAAATCAGAAATTTTCTTTCATTCCTGCCTNTATTTTCATCTATCTTTCCGTTTCGCTTCCACCGGACAATAAGACACACTAATACTGATAAAAGCACCGGATGTNCAATTTGAAACANTCGTTCAAATAAATCATCAAACCCATGCATTTTCATTATATTTATATATGATAAATTTTCACCTGCACGGGAAGAAGACAAAAGAATCATTATATTCGGGACAAGCACCCCGCCGGAAAGCAGAAGTCCCACAATTGTATACACTCCCAACCGGCACATAAGAGCCGGCCTGTCTTCTTTTTTTACACAACAATAAAAATATATCCCACTGCTAAATAACGTGAAAAATAAAGCCATAAATCCCAACTGAANGCTTAAATCCAACTGATANCACAACAGAAGCGCATAAAGACCGCCTTTACCNNCTTTAATCAGACGACGCAGCGCCAGACAAAATAATGGAAAAATCACCGGAAAGAGCATCCATTTGATAATNTGATAATTATANGCCATATAACCGGACAGNGCATANCATATGCTCAGAATCAAATTCCACTTCCNATTCTTTGTAAAAACCTTTATCANAAAAAAATTAATTGATGCAGCNGCNGCNNCGACATATAAAAGCAANANNACATTNACTGCNTTNTANATCATGTCTCTNCCAAATAANAGCAGNANATAGTTAAANGGATTAATNACCTCATTNATNGTATCCACATATAAGTTTGCACCNCCTGANANTGANAAGTCAANAAACAGNTTTTTTTCTCCTGTCACNACATCATAGAAACGGTACANNANCGGNACATACTGNGAATNCATATCNGTAATCANAANNGAGCCGNNCCCGAACGGATACAGCCCCCTTAAAAAATATTGCACAGAAAAAAGCACTGCCGTACACAATGCTGCAAAAACAGGCTGTAAATATAACTTTTGTCTGTTCTTATAATTCCACATTTTTCTTATCTCCAAAATAGATAATCCTTATCCCAGACACCACACACCAATCATTGCCNTGCTTAGCATGCAGAACACCGATACCAAAGCTGCCAGTCCATATTNTAACCATTTTTTCTCTGACCTCTGCCACATAAAACCAAGCGCCACTGCNGGAAANAANAGTTCAATTTCAATATAGCGGAAACTCATGCTGCATTGCTGAGGATAATCATACGCAAATTTNAAATAAAAAAGCAGATTAACCAAATATGAGGCAACAAACATAATCCTACATGGTATATCAATATTTCCTGTGCCTGATTCGGCTTCTATCGCTTCTTTCTCAGCATTTTTAGCACGCCTTAATTTCAGCCAGTCAATAATAAACACTTTACAAAAAGCAATAAATGCAAAAAATGCTATCGCCGCTCCTGCCGCCATTAAAAACACGGCNACTACCTTAACACTGCGTCCGACGTCCATCATATCCCATTCGCCCAAAACGGATGTCCGTATAATCTGCATCCAGACATTATATCCACATCCAATCTTAAAATGCCGCAGATTGTCNGCCATTTCTGACAAAACAGGCCATAAAAAGCGATTCAGNACCGGTACATTTCCTGTATACTGCCAAGAATCTTCCGGAAGCGTATAAACCCAAATAAGCGGCGTTTTAAATAGAATAAGGTTNCGCACATAAAAGCTCATGCCTATAGGAACAGACACTACACCAAATAAAGTGAACTGCTTAAGCATCTTTCCAGGCATTCCTTTTTCCCGCCACTGTTTAACAAACATATAAATAAATACAAACGCGATTGGAAACGCCATTTCTGCTACATTCTGCTTAGTCANCATACCTAGCGAAATTGACAACGCAATATAAATTATATTACTCATATTGGGCTGTCTACTCCAACGGATTGTCGTATACACACAAAGCAGGGTAAAAAGAAGACTCATACAATCATTGTTTACACTTCCCGATAGCAATACTAAAGCGGGGTGAAAAGAAAATAATAGCATCAGCAGACACACCGTTTTTTCCCGAAGGTCAAATTGGCGCAGAATTTTTAATATAACTAACAAAATAAATAATGAGCATATAAAAGTAACAACCTGTATTGACTCTTCCAACACATCTGTATTATGAATAAAAACAGAACAAATTCTCATCCATATTGCACAGCAAAAATGATGGAGTGGAGGATGATGAAACTGATACACACTCGTCGGGTCAATATTCGGCAGTCTTAAATTTTCGTATAGATACTGAATATAAGCAAGATGTCCTCCTGAAACCGTATGCCCCACATCAAGATCAATCATACCAATGTCATACTGTCTATCATATATAGTGGAAAACAGCACATAAAAAAAGCGCAGTAAAAAACCTGCCCCTAATATCGCTGCCATTTTCAGTCTGTCCATCTTTGTCTGATTCATGCTTTGTCGCTCCTCACATTCAAATCCTCAGAGCTTTAATGTCATACATAATGGATGACATACCCTCAAAACCAAATACCAAAAATCTTCATCCTTTACAGCCTTAAACATTCATCACCCTGACGAATCTCTGATTCGTCGCAGATAAATCACGAAGTGATTTTTCTGTTAGGTTAAGCCCTCGACCTATTAGTATCCGTCAGCTGTACGCATTGCTGCGCCTGCACCCCGGACCTATCTACCTCGTAGTCTTCAAGGGGTCTTACTTCATTCGAATGGGATATCTCATCTTGAGGGGGGCTTCGCGCTTAGATGCCTTCAGCGCTTATCCCTGCCGGACTCGGCTACCCTGCCATGGGTCTGGTACCCAACAGGTACACCGGCGGTCCGTCCATCCCGGTCCTCTCGTACTAAGGACAGCTCCTCTCAGATATCCTACGCCTGCGCCGGATAGGGACCGAACTGTCTCACGACGTTCTGAACCCAGCTCGCGTACCGCTTTAATGGGCGAACAGCCCAACCCTTGGGACCTGCTACAGCCCCAGGATGCGATGAGC
>JAAUZS010000114.1 GCA_014804495.1 Lachnospiraceae bacterium | reverse complement strand
TACCACAAAATATTGTTGTTGTAAAACCTAAAAATTGCGTTGTGAACCGTTACTTACTTCGCAGCAGTTACAGAAGTGATATGGGGATTTACGCCTTCATACCAGTACAGGAAACCTTCCATGTCAATCTTATCGCCTATATTTAAAGCTTTAACAGCCTGATAAACATCTGTTGTATTATCGCAAAGATAAGATTCNACGGTGAAGGTATATGTCTCTCCGTTCAAGGAAACGTTGAAGTACAAATCGTTGCCGTCCTGACCTGAGCCNTCCCAGTTATACAGGAATGCTACATCATTTCCATCAGCATCTTTAGAAGCTTCAACCGTCATACCTTTAAATGCTACNAATTTATTCTGATGNTTGATTAAATCATCCGTTCCAAGAAGTGCAGTAACATCCANAGCTTCCGCAACATAGTTTCCNTCTTCGATTTCAAATGTTGCGTCNGTAATCTCAACTTCACCTGACCATTCGGATTTATATCCTGTAACTTTAATCTTGGTTCCGGGAGTTAGTTTCGCATAGTCTTCCTCAGAGCATGCCATTTCATACAGAAAATAAGCGCCGTCTTTATCCTGTGTGTACACTGTAGCCTTATCTTCCCACCANGACTGCTTAGCCTGTACATAAGTCTCAACTACGACTTCCGAATCAAGGTCTGCGGCAGCATACTCAGCATAGGTCATAACGCCTTCGGATTTTGCATCCGAATTGNTGGAATTGCCGGAATCACCTGAGTTACCTGAATCACCGGAATTTCCGCAGCCGACACAGGCCAACGNGAGNACTCCGATTAAAAGTAATGATGCAATTTTTTTCATTTTTCTCCTCCTTAAGAGCTTAAATATGTAGTTGCTAAAACTATTGATAAACATCGAGATAAATTATACACGAAATTTTCAATATGTCAACAAAATCTGTTTTCTCCCTTCTCCTACAACAACGGCGCCACAACCTTCATCAAATATCCCGTCAGTTTCAGTGNCAGTCTTTCCTTTCGCAGCGATNCCATTGAAACCTGCCTGCATTTTGCCANCGTAGCCTGATAATCAGCNTCCATCTCAGGAATACAATCCGTNTTATACATATATGTAGCGCATTCAAAATGGTGGTACAGACTGCGNTAATCCATNTTGATGGTTCCGACTACCGCTTCCCTTGTATCACTGATACATAATTTCGCATGGACAAATCCCGGCGTATATTCGTATATTTTGACACCTGATGNTAANAGCGACGCATAATGGGTCTTCGCCAAAGCATAAGGTATCCTCTTATCGGGAATCCCCGGCAGTATCAGTGCNACTTCTACGCCTCTCTCCGCCGCAAATTTTAAAGCAGCTTCCAGTTCTTCGTCCAGAATCAGATAAGGCGTCATGATATGCACAAATTTTAGCGAACGGTTTAAAATATCCATATACACTCTTTCGCCCAGTTTATCATCATCTAACGGACAGTCGCCATAAGGAATGACATAACCTGCTGCCTTTTCAGACGGGTATGACGGAAAAGACAGAAAGCGGTCATAATCAGTCTCCTTTTCAGTAATTCCCCACATCTGTAAAAACATCAGGGTAAAGCTTTTTACGGCTTCGCCTTTTATCATAACGGCCGTATCTTTCCAATGTCCGTAACAAACTTTTTGATTAATATATTCGTCCGAAAGATTTACGCCTCCGTTAAAGGCCGTATGTCCGTCAATAACTAAGATTTTCCTATGGTCGCGGAAATTATAATGTGTGGAAACAAAAGGCGATACCGGTGAAAATACTTTACATTTGATTCCCAGCTTTTTTAAACGCTTCGGGTAATCATGCGGCAAAAGCGCAAACTCGCAGGTACCGTCATACATAACCCGGACGTCCACGCCCTCCGCTGCCTTTTGTGAAAGTATTTCCAGAATTCTGCCCCACATCAGACCTTCATCCACAATAAAATATTCCATGAAAATAAAATGCTTCGCCTGTTTAAGCTGATTTAGCATTTCCTCAAATTTATTCTCTCCCAGTGGGAAAAAGGTCACTGCATTATTATCATATACAGGATGGCAGCCGCTTCTTTGAATGTAATGCGCCAAAGCCGCCACCCCCGGATTCTCTTTTGCAAGCTTGTCCATAACATCAGGCGACTGTGGAATTTTTTCTTTTGTATTTGTAATAATCTGGTTCATACGCGCTTTCAGAGCACGATGCCCGATATCGCTCTGTGTATATAAAAAAAGAAGCAGTCCGAACACCGGAAGCAGCATAATGACAATCAGCCATGTGATTTTCGCCGTTGAATTAATTTTACTGTTTAAAAGATAAACAACCATTACAATCGAAAACAAAACAGTTCCGCCATAGAAATGCGGCAGAAATTCCTTGAATCGCCAAAAAACACCAAACAAGATAAGAAACTGCACTACCAATAAAAGCAGTAACAGTCCAAAACGACTGAAAACCGCGTGTAATATTCCTTTTTGTCCTTTTTTTAACAGATTTAGTCCATAATTATCATTTTCCGTCTGCATATAAAACATCTCCTTTGTGTCGCTTTTACAAAAAATCCTTTGATATCAACCATTTATTTCATTTGACCTTTTTACCATCTGTACAACAACATACAAAATAATCAGAACCCAAGCCGCAGCCAATCCCGCCAACAGCGCAACCGCCGTCCCCGGCAGTTTTCCAAGGTCGGCTCCACTTTGGCCTGCCATTCTGTTTTGCCCCTCTATATTATCGAGACGTTTTAATGACGTAATATTGTCATACAAATTTTCCATGTATGCATCGTCAACCGTCTGCCCTCTTCTGACTGATTTCACGGTTTCCTCAATAAGCTGACCCGCAGCATCACGAAGCGACGCCGAGCCGTTGAATACCGGCGTGACAAATGTATTATCGGTATTGTTTAGCAGAATCCCCGCAGCCTTAAGCTTAATATCATAGTATTTGGAATTATCTTCGCCGCATCTTGACAGGTAATCCTGATATTCAGCCGATTCACGCGCTTTTGAAGTCACAGGAACGTAGCCTTCAGTTTCCGAATATGCTATCTGTACTTCATTGGTCAGCAGATATTGGGTAAAAAGCCATGAAGCCAGTACTTCCTGCGGGTCGTCTTTATTAAAAATACAGACGGAAGGACCTTGTGATATCATCTTCGGGTTGTCCGTATCAAACTGTGGTATAGTCATGACTTCTGTCTCAAATTCCACCAGTTGGTCTTCGCTGATATCGAGGAGCGGCGCATTCATACCCATCCATGTAGCGCCTGCCGTAGAGTCTACTGCAAATATACACTGTCCTGCATTCAGGAAATTGGCAGGATAACTGGAAATCTTAAATGTAGAGAACGCTCCGCTCCCGGCGTGCTCTGCTATCGTATACAAGAATTCCTTCGCAGTATCGTTAAAAAGCTGAATTTCACCGTCAGATGTGGAGTACCCCGCATCTTTTTGCTTAAGCATCTGAATCATCATGTTATCTGTCGATTTATAGATAAAAGGAATCATGACCTTTTGTCCGTTTACCAGATAATTTCCTTCTGCATCCTTCGCCATTGCCGCCTCAGAGACCTCCCACACAAAATCCCATGTAAGTGCATCCGGCAGAGTATATCCCAGCTTCTCCACATAAGTTTTGTTTACATAACAGCACTCNGTTGAACGCATATANGGAAGCGCATAGTANTGTCCNNNGAANGAACATTCNTCAAGAAACTGCGGAATAATCTCGCTGTACGTTGGCGAATCAAACTTAACCTCACTCCCGCCAAGACCNTANTTNGCATCNNCNAACAATTCCTCAAGCGGAACAACCTGATTATTTCCCGTCAGATACGTAGCTATATGNTCNGGATAGGTTATGCAGACATTAGGGGTTGTATTAGTTGAAATATTCGTTATTACGTCATTATATATTCTGCCGTAATCCGTGTAAAGACGAAGAGTTACCTTNATATTGGGATACAGNGANTCAAAATCGTCAATTGCTTTAGCATATATGTCGGTCTGTGTCTTATTGGTATCATTCTTTGCCCAGAACGTAATCTCATATTCTATTGAAGTGTCGAACTCATCCGGAATCACAAATTCGTCCATCCCTCTTGAACCGTGGCATCCGGTAAGCATAAACGGCACGCTTATGGCAATTATCATCAATATAAGACGCGATACGATGTTTTTTTGCATGATAACCTTACTCCTTTCTCATCCCTTGGTTCCCCCTCTTGATACTCCTTCCATGACTTTTCCCCTGAATATCAGAAAAAGAACGATAAGAGGAACAGAGATTACAACTACGGCCGCCATCATTGCAGGAATATTCTCGCGACCGAATCCATTCTCTCTTATCTCCTGAATTCCGTTTGAAACAAGGTAATAGTTCTCGTCATCAGTAATAAGTCTTGGCCACACATACGAATTCCAACACTCGATTACTTTAAGTATAGTTATGGTTATGAGTGTAGGCCTTGATATCGGTATCATGACCTTAAGAAGATATTTCAAATCCGATGTTCCATCGACTTTTGCCGCATAATACAGACTGTCAGGTATCTGCTCGAAATTCTCTTTCAACAGATAAATATAAAAGACAGACGTGACGGATGGCAGGATAAGTCCCGGGAATGTGTTGCGCAGATTTAAATCCGTAATCGTCACGAAATTGGTGATAACCACTAATTCATTCGGTATCATCATAAGTGAAAGGAAAATAACAAATGCGACGTTTTTCCCTCTGAAATCCAGCCTTGCAAAAGCGAATGCCGCAAGAGTTATTACTACCAGCATTATAGCTGTAGTTATAATGGTGAAAATCGCTGTGTTTGCAAAATATCTGCCAAGCGACACCGTAGTGAAGGCGTCAATGTAGTTCTGAAACGTTGGCGATGTAGTGAAAAACTTAGGGATGTGCTCTGAATTATACTCGCCGTAGCCTTTCACTGATGTAAGAAGCATCCAGTAAAAGGGGAAAAGGACGATTATGGCCCAGAAAACCAAAAGGGTGTAGGTGATTGCGTTCATTACCGATTTACGGGTTCGCGCGGATTTCTCTATTTTGCTGTAATCGGACATAATAATTATGCTCCTTTCCTAATAATGTACGTTAATTAATTGTGAAACTATGTTCTCATGACGTCCGTTGTACAATATATACAAATCAACGCAGGCACGCTTTCGCTGCATTGCCGCCAGTAACGGTACATAAGGTGCCAAAATACGCAGCCAAAAGTACAAGTCCACTTTCAGTGGACTACGGCGGCAGAGCACCTGCTTATGTTTTGTATATATTGCACAACTACATTATGAAAATAGTGAGTTTTGCGATTACCTATAGGATTCGGGTGTCAAAAGGTGCTTATATAAAGTATTGCCGGCAG
>JAAUZS010000113.1 GCA_014804495.1 Lachnospiraceae bacterium | reverse complement strand
TGGCATTCATATCTGCGAACAAATCCGGTATCAGTATCTTTTTCGGACATCCATCTGTACAATAACGGCAGGCAGTACACGGGATTAAATTCTGCGCCTTAAAGATTTCACATACCCTTTCTATAGCAGCATATTCTGTCGCATTCAGCGGCTCAAAATCTTTCATGGCACTGATATTATCCTTCATCTGCTCTAAGCTGCTCATTCCCGAAAGTACCATAAACACCTGTTTACAGCTTGCCGCAAAGCGGATTGCATAACTTGCATTGCTCCCGCCGTTCAGACCTTTTAAAATTTTATCCGCATCAGACGTAAGATTTACAAGGCTTCCACCCTTGACAGGCTCCATGACCACAACAGGCTTGTTATGCTTTTCGCAAACTTCAAGACATTTTCTGCTCTGCACTCCGGGGTCATCATAATCTACATAGTTAAGCTGTATCTGTACAAGTTCAACCTCCGGGTGTTCAGTCAGAATCATATCCAAATATTCTGCATTATCATGGAATGACAAGCCAACATGTCTGATTTTTCCCTCTGCCTTTAATTCCTGAGCCACCTCATAGGCACGGCATTTTTTGTATTTCTCATAATTTACTTTCCCCTGCGCATGCATCAGATAATAGTCAAAGTAAGATACTCCACAGGTTTCAAGCTGTTCCTCAAATACCTTTCTGATATCTGATTCTTTGTCAAAAAAGTTCATAGTCAGCTTATCGGTAATCGTAAAACTTTCCCTCGGATAACGCTTTACAACACATTCCCTTACAGCGACTTCACTCAAACCTCCAAGGTAGCCCTTTGCCGTATCAAAATAAGTAAATCCCGCTTCCATGAAAGCATCCACCATGCGGTTGCATTCTTCAAAGTCAATATTTCCACCCTGCATTGGCAGACGCATACATCCAAAGCCAAATTTTTTGCTTTCCTTTACGAAATCCTGTTCCATAATATCGCAATCCTTTCTATTCTATTTCTTTTCCGGTCTTAACGGGCCGTAATAATAACTTGCCGTTGCACCGCCGTCAATCAGGAAATCCGCCCCGGTAATAAATGCTCCCGCCGGACTCATCAAAAGTTCTGCCACGTTCGCAACCTCATCCGCCGTACCCGGTCTGCCCGCAGGACATTTTGCAAACATATTTTTGTATAAATCTCCCCGAGGTCCGTTAAACTCATCGATAGCAAGCGGTGTCACAATAATTCCCGGAGAAATGGAATTCAGCCTCGCTCCTCTTTCTCCCCATTTTACGGATTCAGACATGACACGCTTTTCATTACAGCGCTTCGCCATCTGATAAGCGTGAAGTGTATCATTTATGTTTTCGGGCTGTAAAATCTCTAGATTTAACAATTCTTCTGTTGGCGTTATGGCAAGCTGCTCATCTTCCTCCGGCGTAAGTTGTTTCATCCGATGCCCTGACTGGCTTGAAATCGTTACGCCAACGCCGCCCTCTGCAATCACTTTTCCGACTTCTTCTAATAATACCGCAGTGCCGTATAAATCCACTTTTAATATAGCTTCAATGGGCGCCTAGCTTGGCGACACTCCCGCGGCATTAACGAGTATCTTAATCTCACCGTAGCTTAACGCCTTATTTATCAGCTGCAGAATAGATTCCCGTGACGATAAATCCATTACCACAGGCTCTACATCAAATCCTGCATTATTCATAATTTCTGCAATCGCTTTCGCATTTTCAAGGTTCTTGTCACCCATGACAATCTTTTTTCCATATCCCATGCGTCTTGCAATCGCCATTCCAATCTGACCTGCTCCTGTCAGAATCATAACTTCTTTTTTCATTTCAATCACCCTTCCAGCCAATTTTTAAGTGCGGAATCGCATCTTCCCACGCTGCTTCCCTGAATTGCCAGACCTTTTTTGATGACTGCTCCCGGACAGCATTTCTTTAAGTCTGCTTCACTTCTGCCCATTCCGCTTCCTTCATGGGTACATACCGGACGAACTGTTTTTCCCTCGAAATTAATCTGCTCAAGAACCGTGAACATATGCATCGGCATTGTTCCCCAATAATTAGGGTACATAACTGTCACTAAATCATACTGTTCCATATTCTCAGGCATTGCCACAACTTCAGGACGCACGCCGCTTTGTAAATCTTTCTTTGCCTGTTCAATACAGGTGTTGTAATCTGCGGAATAAGGTTTTACAGGCACAACCTTGAATAAATCTGCACCTGTAATGGCAGCCGCTTTTTCTGCTACAACCTCTGTGTTGCCTTTTTCAATATATTTCAAACTTCCACCGAAATAATTTTCATCTGCCCATGAAAAGTATAAAATAAGTTCTCTCATAGTAGTCCTCCTGTTAAATATCTCTTTATTTTTTATATTTACATTTTATTAAAAAGAGTCTTATCAATCAATTCGATTTTCATTAAGTTCTAATAAGTTTTTCTTATACAAAAATCGTCACTTTACGGCGACGATTCACTATTCATCGTTATTAGAACTTCCCAAAATACTCCACAATACATCAAAGTTCATTCCATTTCCATATTCTTCCAACTCATCGTCCTGAAAATGATATTCCATTTCTTTTGCTTCCCCATTTTCACAGGTGAGAACAGAAACAGTGGACTGCGTATCATCTTCATAAAAAATTAGTTCAGGTGTCTCATCCCCATCCAGATATGCCAGCCAGAAAAGCCCGTCACTAACCAAATCTATATTAGTCGCCAGATAGTCAAGGTAGGCAAGTTTCCAATCCGGTATTTCCTGTTTCTTTATCACCCTCCAGCGCTCTTTGTCATAGCCGATAGTCATCTCCATCTTTGTATACAAAATACCACCTGTTTTTCCATAATCTTCCATTCTCAGAACAATCGCATATTCTTCCGTATAATTGCTCACGACTTCCGTATTGCATGGATTATCTGACAACTCCGGAATATCCACTGAAGGAGAAATTTCTGTTACCGTATCCTCCTCTATCCTAAAAAAATCTACCAGCATATAATTATCATGTACGTTATTCATCATATCCATGTATACAATAACTTCGTCTTCTCCGTCGCCGGTAATATCTCTGTATTCAATATTATTTACAATACTCGGATACTGAAGTTCTTTATCCACTATGCTTCCATTACTGAAATAAAAATAAAGAAACGTCTCATACGCTCCATCGTTATAATCTTTCCATGTAATGTCCGTAAGAGATATATGACTTGGCGTTTCTTCCTTATTTTCCTCCAACACAGGGGTATCTGTCTCTGCCTCAATAAAGTTATCTTCTTCACTGTCCGTATCAAATATGATGGCGGTTTCCGTCGGCTCTGCCGCGAATTCGCTTCCACAGCCTGTCAGATGTATTGTACCTATCCCAATTACAACTGATAAAAATATATGATAACTCACATCGTGTAAATAAGTACAGTTTGCAAACCTCTCCCTTAAAAAAGCTCCTATTTTTCGGATATTCGTCATGGTCTGTTTCTCCCTTCGCCCCGTATTCAATATCCTTATTCTATCGTTCTTTACACTCCAAACTTTCCTCTTAAAATTTCAGCGAATTCCTCCGACAGCCTTTTTGTATTTTCTTTTTTCCAAAAAGCACAATAATTCCGCCTAAGCGGCTCATCACCACGATACAACGGAATCCTCACGATTATTCATAAATTCATCCGAAAACGCCCTGCGTTGGTCATTAAACGCTAAATCTACTTCATTTTCTATAAGCATATGATACAGTTCATCATGATTTCCATAGAAAACCTCAACCGGTATATCCGGATACTTTCCCGCAAATTCCTCCAAAGCAAGATGAAATTCCTGTCCGCTGTAACAGCGTAAGAATCCTACCTTAAGACATTCCTGTTCATCTGCGGGCGTCAGTTCAAATTTTCGTCCCTTACGCTGAAGCAGAGTAAATCCCAACTCCCGTTCTAGCGCCTGTATCTGCTGTGAGATTGCTGATTGGGAAATATGGCATTCTTCTGCTGCTTCCGAAAAGCTGTTGTTACGGATAACGGCTTGAAAATACTTAATCTGTCTTATCATTTATTCTATCTTTCTGCCCTTTCCATTAGTCTTATCCATAAATTATCTCTCCCAAGTACATAATTTTCTCCGGCATATCCAATCACGGTAGTTCCCTTAGATATTGTAATTTTCTATTACCTTCCTTTATCTTATGTCGCAATTGGATCTGTAATTTAAACAGTCATTTCCTTGCTCCATCCATCTCTGAATGTTCCCGAAAAATATTCTACTGTGAATTTTTCTCTGTCCACTATTAAGAATGTGGTAAATTTGTCAAGAGGATGTCCGAACATATCCCTCAGTTATCTCATTGTCTCTATACCATGAACGTTCACAAAGAATATCTATCAATACAGATAGCACCTCTTCTGACGGGCAATCTTCTTTTTCTCCCACAGTGCAATAAGACAAGGTTCTTTTTCAAAATATTAAAATGCCTCTCTTTCCAATACTCTTTCTATTTCCTCTGCAAAAAAGCATTTTTTAATATCTATTCCCTTATCTGCCTTTTCCAGTACAGAATATTTTTCTTTCGTATAGTTTTTTGAAAAAACAGCATAAACTTTTTGCACTGGGGACGCCGTAACATCCCGGATATCCTTTTTCAAAAGCGTGTTTGGCACATTCAGTCTTGTATTCCGGTCTCTCACTTCCTGACTGTAACTGCCTTCTGACTTCAGCAGGAACACCATAAATGAAAATAACTTTTTGATCTTCTAAATTCTCATGAAATAATGCTGCTGCCCTTGTCATAATCTGAATTGCTCTTCTTTTGTCCATAACCATATCCTTTAAAATATTATTTAGAAAAGGGAATGCCAATGCCGCAGCAAAAAACATTCCCTTCTCATGGTTGATTTTTCCGTTGTCTGCCAACCTCCGGCACCTATGTCCGGATAATAACAGGTTTTTCCGCTGCCTGCCAGCCTCCGACACCTACGTTCGGAAAAGGTATCAGATTTTAGGTGTCAACCCACCGCTGATTCACAGCTTTTCTAATTACATTCTACACTAGACTCGCGCGGAATGCAATTACATTTTCAGCATATGCGAATATGGTACATATTATTCAATATTCAACCATCACACTATGTTAGTGCGCAGCTCCTGCTTCTTATTCCTGCTCAAACTGCGCCGCACAGTCTTTCAGCCTTGTAATAACATTAATCTGCTGCGGACAAGCGTTTTCGCACTGACCGCACGCAATACAGTCGGAAGCCCTGCCCTTTCCCTGCGTGGCAATTGTATACTCTCTTCTGCCACGGAATTCAGCATTCCCCCTCTGGCGGTTCTTCACCGAGAATATCTCCGGAATCGGTATGTTCTTAGGGCAGCCATCGGTGCAGTAATGGCATGCCGTACAAGGAATTGCTTTATCTCCCTCAAGTACATTCTGCGCTCTGCGGATAACCGACTGTTCCTCTTCACTAAGCGGCTTAAAGTCCTTCATATAGGAAATATTATCCTTCATCTGTTCGATGTCAGACATACCTGAAAGTACCGTAATGATGCCGTCCAAAGATGCCGCAAAGCGTACTGCCCATGATGCAAGCGACGCATTAGGGTTGGCTGTTTTTAATATGTCCTGTACCTCAGGTACCGGGTCTGCCAGCGCACCGCCTTTGACGGGTTCCATTATAGTAATTGACTTACCGTGCTTACGCGCAATCTCCCAGCACTTACGCGCCTGTACTCCCGGATTCTCCCAATCGGCGTAGTTTATCTGCAATTGCACAAAATCTACGTCGGAATGGTCATTCAGAAGTTCTTCCAAAAGCTCCGGATCTGCATGGAATGAGAATCCGTAATTCTTGATAAGTCCCTTTTCCTTTTGTTCTTTTACAAAGTCCCATATATGAAATTCATCATATACCTTGTAGTTGCTGCGCTGCAATGCATGAAGCAGGTAGTAATCAAAATACCCCGCACCGGTACGTTCAAGGCTTGTGTAAAACTGTTGTTTGGCAGCTTTTTCACTATGTTCGCCCATCCATGCACACAGTTTTGTACATAAAGTGTAGCTCTCTCTGGGGTAACGGTCTACAAGCGCAGCCTTTGCCACTTTCTCTGATTCACCGTTATCATATACATACGCAGTATCATAATATGTAAACCCTGCTTCCATAAAAAGGTCTACCATTACTTTTGTCTGCTCGATGTCGATACTGCCATCAGNAAGCTTGGGTAAGCGCATAAGACCAAATNCAAGCTTAGGTGTGTTTTCTCCAAGATATCTTTCCATTATACTTCCTCCTTTTACCTAACCTAATATATTCTTACTGTCCGATTTTGNAAACGTAGTCAGCCTTTCTCAGCGNAGCCACATCAGCAGNCTCAGCAGCATATCCNAGAATCAGATTTCCAATACCTTCATAATTACCCTCGACGCCGTACTCTTTAAGAATAGCCTTGCCTTCCTCACTCTCAAACTCTTCCTTGGCGCGATGCACCCANCAGCTCGCAATACCGAGGTCAGCTGCNGCGTTCATCATATTGCCCATCACAAGGCTGCCGTCGTAGATATACGTCGGGATGTCTTTNTTTGCCAGTACCACCAGAAGTTCCGGTGCGCCATAGAATGGGTCAGTCTCAGCNCCCATCACNTCTGCATTGATTTTTGCCAGCCTATCGCGGACTTTCTGNTCCTTAATAACAAGNATNANCGGAGACTGCTTTCCCATTCCGCTTGCAGCATAAGTTCCGGCTTCNATGATTGCATTGAGNTTCTCTTCCTCAACGTGNNCAGGTTTGTAGGCGCGGCAGCTACGNCGCGTNTTAAGTGTAATTAATGTTTCTGCCATGATTATTTCCTCCNGCTANAATATATTTATGGTTAATATCCCTTANAGCCATTCTCCCTTCCAAATTCCATGCTTACATTTTATGCTTTTACATATTATACCATTCTCTGTGNAAATTAACTATTACTTTTTCTNCTATGTTATTGACAANNANTNTATGCNTGTTATAATGTACTTGTACAATNAGTACACTNATGNAACAGAGGTAAAAANTACAATGGAAATCATTATCAGNAACAACGCNAATAAACCGATTTATGAGCAAATTACATCNCAAATTAANGCAATGATAATGAGCGGTGAATTNCAGGCCGGTGATACAATCCCCTCNATGCGGTNCTCTGGCGAAATCAATCCATGTAAGNGTNATCACCGTNCAAAAAGCCTATGAAGATTTACAAAGGGACGGATTTATCGAAACTACGGTTGGCAGAGGAAGTTTTGTATCGGCNCGNAATAAAGAATTTTATCNGGAGGANCAACAGCGTATAGCCGAAGAGCATTTACAGGCTGCCGCCGAAATCGGACGAATAAGTAATATTTCCCTTGAAAAATTGACTGAGTTACTNACTTTATTCTATGAAGAGAACGAATAGTGAGAAAGGAGCGNNNNCNTTNACATGGANAANATTTTAGAATTACAACAGATTTCAAAGACATTTCCNAAATCGAATTTTACATTGGATAAGCTCTCTTTTTCATTGCCATATGGCGCTATTATGGGCTTNGTGGGTGAAAACGGAGCNGGNAAGACTACNACAATAGGCTGTATTTTGAATACGGTTAAAAAGGACAATGGAACTATNAAANTNTTTGGTAAAGAAATGTCGGATGANGATACGGATATACGAGANAANATCGGCGTNGTNTACGACGGCGATAATTTTCCNGGCTTTTGGACAGCAACGCAGTTATCACAAGTCATGGGGAGCCTTTATAAACAGTGGGATAATGTTTTATTCANNNAATACTTAGATGACTTTCATTTACCGGCTAANCAAAAAATCAAAGAATATTCCAGAGGAATGTCTATGAAGCTGGCNATTGCAGCCGCCNTGTCGCATCACCCGCAATTATTGATTCTGGACGAAGCAACAAGCGGNTTAGACCCTGTCATGCGNGATGATATGCTGGATGTTTTCCTTGAATTTGTACAGGAAGAAAACCATTCTATTCTTTTATCTTCCCATATCACAAGCGATTTGGAAAAAGNTGCGGACTATATCACGTTTATTCATAACGGAAAACTGATTATGACCGCATCCAAAAATGATCTGGTTTATAATTANGCCGTTATGCGCTGCAAGGAAAGCCAATTTCTTGCATTAAACCCCANNGACATCATAGCTTATCGTAAGCGNGACTTTCAGACTGATGTCTTAGTTTCTAATGGGAAAGAAGCACAGCGCAAATACAGNGATGTCGTTATAGACCATGTTTCGGTTGATGAAATCATGCTGCTATTGGTAAAGGGGGAACGAGTATGAANGGATTACTTAAAAACAATCTTTTAACCGTTTGGGCAAATGCAAAAGTATTTTCTNTNTTTATGCTCATAATAGGAATTTTTATCGTTGCCNTCAGCAGTCAGNCCTNTCAGATATGNTATGNAATGATAGGTATTGTAGGTTTTTCTGTAAATGCTATTGCTGTTGTTAAAAATGAATTTGTTTCTAAATGGGGAAAATATAAATTGACCTTACCTGTAAAACGGGCAGACATTGTTAAGAGTTATTTTTTCAATCAAATAATCTGGATGCTCGCAGGAACACTTTTTGTCGGAATAGAAATCGGCTTATCATGGCTTTTGCATGGCTGCCCTTTTGACCAGCCTATCGACACACTCTCAATGGCGGCGCTTGGGATTAGCATAAGCCTTTTTATGGGAGCAATGTTTTTTCCTCTCTTCTATTTAGGCGGTGCAGAAAGAAGCGATGTATTTTTAGTGATTACCTTACTCTGCGCATTTGGTATTGATTGGATAGCTGTTACTGTGACTAATGAACTATTTAATGAGCTTTTAGGTCCGGGAATACCTACCATCCTGTTAGGGGCGAGTGTGTTAATTATCTGTTCGTTTTTTGCCTTTTGTGTATCTTATCCTTTGACTGTCAGGATTTTCGATAAAAAAGAATATTGAAGAAATATTATTTATTTTTCTGCATATCACCAACTGTCCCTATCCATGCTGTCGGTGTCATAACAGGCAGCATGGCATCTTCATAATCTTTACGATTCGCTGTGATAATATAATCCATCCCGTTGTTTTTTCCTGTCATGTACTGAACACAGTCTTCAAAATCTCTCCATTTTTCTACAAAGGCATCCTGAATATCCTTCTCTGTCACAGAAAGAATTGCCACCAGTCGGAAAATATTTTCCATGATAACGTACGTCTGGCTTGTATCATGTGTTTCTTTGCGAATGATATAAAAAATATCGGTCACTGAAGATGCCGTTATATATGCACTGGCTCCAATCTCCTTTACCTTTCGGAACATTTCCATGGCAATATCACAGCCACCGCGTTTAAATACCATGTCAAGAATCACATTGGTATCAATTAACAGCTTCATATCTTTCTCTTATCCTTTCCTCTCTGTATTCCTCCAGTGACTTCCCCGTATCTGGCACACTGCCCACAATATTTTCCAAAATATCATCCAGAGACTCCATATCAGCTACTCTTTCTACAGTCTGCCGCGAAGCGAGGAACTGCACAAAACTATATATTGTTTCTATCTGGTTTTCCGGCAGAGCGTTTAACAGATTTATCGTTTTCTCTAACGTTGACATAGCCATTCTCCTTTCTGAGATACATACGGATATTTTACACTTTTATATATTATACCATTCTCTGTGTAAATTAACTATTACTATTTTTGTTCTTTACAGACACCTCAATGATTATTTTTGTTTAAATTAATTGCTATTATAGATTGCACCTTATTCTGTTTGCCGTTTAATAAGTATATCAATATGTAACTTGTGTAATATTTAATAAATACTTAATTTTTGTCATAGATACTTAAATGAACATATCTATACATGAATTCCATCAGGAAGGAGAATATGCATGATTTCATATGAACCATTATGGTCTACCATGGAAAAAAGGAAAATTACAAAATATCAGTTAATATATCACTGGGGGATTTCCAGCAACACTTTAAGGAGAATGTCCCACGGAGAATCTATAAGTTCCAATACTCTCAATGAATTATGCCTGATTCTTAACTGCAAGGTGCAGGATATCCTGAAATTCACTGCAACCGAAGATGAACTTACCGCTATTAATCAGCGGAAAGAGGAAATAATCAATTTCCATAGGAAAAGTTGTAAAAAGCAGCCATCTCTTTCAACTCCCCGGGAATCTTAATCTTATGGTAAGCGGATATTTTTTCATTCCCCTTTTACAAGAGAGACAGTTAAGTTGTAAAAAGTTTCAAAAAACAAAAATAAAAATAAAGGACATATTTATCCGGAATCTTCAAAAATGACCTTGGAATGAGAGAGTGTGTAATTTTGCGCACAAAAAAAAGCAGGGACTCTCCCGAATCTCTGCTCTCTTAAATGTTATCCTTTGTTATTTAACCCTAAATTCCTCTGCTTCCTCCTCTGTAAGAGGTCTGCCCAACATCTTAAATCTCTCTATCATTTCTGTCCATTTGTAACGCTTGCCATCTGGCTCACCCGTCAATCTGCTGTCTTTTGCGTAAAAAGAAATATCATGTGTGAAATCTACTGGTTTTCGTTCCATTGCCAACATAAACACCACCTACTTTCTCATATATTTTTCTAACAGTATCTGCGCAGCATCTTCAAAAATAACCATTCTCCTCGGCGTAATCTCCACTGCATTTAATTTATCCATATAGTACCCAACCAAATCATTTTTAGATGTAAATGCCACTACACCATCACACCCTGCATCAAGGCTTACCTGACAGGCAATCGCAAATAAATGTGCACCAACACCTGCATAGATACCTTTATGGCTATAATTATGCGGGGCTGTTTCAACAATCTCCACATCAGCCACTCCGCCGTCAATTTTCAATGAAATCCTGCCCTGAACCGTATTATCATTCTTCAAGAACAGCTCATATATATCATACCCATTTTTCTCTGTGATACTCCAGTTGAATTTCCACCCTTTATAATCTTTCGGTTTTATCAGTGTTTCACGCATCCGATATTCTGTTTCCACTTCTTCGTCAGTTCTTGTATCTAT
>JAAUZS010000112.1 GCA_014804495.1 Lachnospiraceae bacterium | reverse complement strand
TTATTGAAGATTATGCGCAGGAAAATGGAATTACTTTGAATGAATCCATAGATGGCTGGACACAACAGCAGATGAAGGATTTTGTAGAAGAAAACAATATTCCGTGTCCGACCTGCGGTAAGCATAATTTTACGGATATCAGACAGTTTAACCTGATGTTCAAGACATTCCAGGGGGTTACCGAGGATGCAAAAAATACGGTATATTTAAGACCGGAAACTGCACAGGGCATATTTGTAAACTTTAAGAATGTGCAGAGAACTTCACGTAAAAAGATTCCTTTTGGTATCGGGCAGATTGGTAAATCTTTCAGAAACGAGATTACACCGGGTAACTTTACTTTCCGTACCAGAGAGTTTGAACAGATGGAACTGGAATTTTTCTGTGAGCCGGGAACCGATTTGGAATGGTTTCAGTATTGGAGAGGCTTCTGCCGTGACTGGCTGATTTCTCTTGGGATTAAAGAAGATGAGATGCGTCTTAGGGATCATTCTCCTGAGGAACTTTGTTTCTATTCTAAAGGAACGACTGATATTGAATTCCTGTTCCCGTTTGGCTGGGGAGAACTGTGGGGAATTGCCGACAGGACAGACTATGACCTGACTCAGCATCAGAATACCTCAGGAGAAGATATGTCGTATTTTGATGATACAAAAAACGAAAGATATGTACCATATGTTATTGAACCGTCACTCGGTGCAGACCGTGTTGTTCTGGCGTTTTTATGCGCGGCTTATGACGAAGAGGAAATCGGTGAGGGTGATGTGCGTACAGTACTGCATTTCCATCCTGCACTTGCACCCGTTAAGATTGGTGTACTTCCACTTTCCAAGAAACTGAATGAGGGTGCGGAGAAGATTTTCACCGAGTTGTCCAAAAAGTATAACTGCGAATTTGACGATAGAGGCAATATAGGTAAACGTTACAGGAGACAGGATGAAATAGGTACGCCGTTCTGCGTTACATATGATTTCGATTCTGAAACGGATGGGTGCGTGACGGTCAGGTTCAGAGACTCTATGGAGCAGGAACGTGTGGCAATCAGTGAGTTGAATGCATACTTTGCAGATAAATTTGATTTTTAGTAGCTGTGAATATAGAAAGGATAAAGATGTATTATGAAACCGTATGGTGTAAATGAACTAAGACGTATGTTCCTGGAATTTTTTGAAAGCAAGGAACATTTAAAGATGAAGAGTTTTTCGCTTGTGCCGCATAATGATAACAGTCTGCTGCTCATTAATTCAGGCATGGCGCCGTTAAAACCCTATTTTACGGGACAGGAGATACCGCCGAGGAGGCGTGTGACGACCTGCCAGAAATGTATTCGTACGGGCGATTTGGAAAACGTGGGTAAGACGGCTAGACACGGTACATTTTTTGAGATGCTTGGAAATTTCTCTTTTGGAGATTATTTTAAGCATGAAGCTATTGCATGGTGTTGGGAATTCCTCACAGAAGTAGTCGGTCTGGATGTGAATAGGCTTTATCCGTCTATATATGAAGAGGATGAGGAAGCATTTGAAATCTGGAATAAGGAAATCGGAATAGCACCAGAGAGAATTTACCGTTTCGGTAAAGGAGATAACTTCTGGGAGCATGGTTCCGGACCCTGTGGACCCTGTTCCGAGGTTTATTATGACCGTGGCGAGAAATACGGCTGTGGCAAACCGGATTGTACGGTGGGCTGTGACTGCGACCGTTATATGGAAATCTGGAACAACGTATTTACGCAGTTTGATAATGACGGTAAAGGAAATTATACAGAGCTTAAGCAGAAGAATATTGATACAGGGATGGGGCTTGAGAGACTTGCTTCCGTCGTTCAGGATGTAGATTCCATCTTTGATGTGGATACGATTCTGGCTCTTCGAACAAGGGTATGTGAAATAGCAGGTGTTACTTATAAAGAAGATTATGATACTGACGTATCCATCCGTATAATTACTGACCATATCCGTTCAGCGACGTTTATGATTTCAGACGGAATAATGCCGTCAAACGAAGGCAGGGGTTATGTTTTAAGACGTATCATAAGAAGGGCGGCCCGTCAGGGACGTAAGCTTGGAATTCAGGGCGTTTTCCTTGCAGACCTTAGTAATACTGTCATAGAGGGCTCCAAAGACGGATATCCGGAATTGGATGAAAAGAAAGAATTTATCTTCAATGTTTTAACACAGGAAGAGAATAAATTCAATAAAACGATAGATCAGGGACTCAGTATTCTGACAGAAATGGAAGAGAGCCTGACGAAGGACGGAAAGAAAGAATTATCGGGTGAAGATACGTTTAAGCTGTATGATACTTATGGATTCCCGATTGACCTTACGAAAGAAATTCTGGAGGAAAAGGGATTTACCGTTGATGAAGCCGGTTTTAAAGCGGCAATGGAGGAACAGAAAGTCAAAGCGCGTAAGGCTCGTAAAGTAACGAATTATATGGGAGCTGATGTGACAGTATATGAATCCATAGATCCAAGTGTGACATCTAAATTCGTAGGATATGATAAGCTTGTACATGATTCTAAGATTTCCGTTCTGACAACGGAGACAGAATTAGTAGAAGCATTGACGGATGGTGAAATCGGTACTATTTTTGTAGATGAGACGCCATTTTATGCGACGATGGGCGGTCAGGTCGGAGATGTCGGCATTATCCGCAGCGCAGACGGTGAGTTTAAGGTAGAAGACACTGTGAAGATGTTAGGCGGTAAAGTAGGACATATCGGACGCATGATATCAGGTATGTTTAAAGTGGGCGATACCGTTACGTTGGAAGTAGATACAGAGAGAAGAACTGCAACCTGCAAAAACCACAGTGCTACACACCTTTTGCAGAAAGCGCTCCGTACGGTGCTCGGAACACATGTAGAGCAGGCCGGCTCTTATAATGACGGTGAAAGACTGCGTTTTGACTTTTCTCATTTTTCAGCCATGACAGAGGAAGAACTGGCTAAAGTAGAACAGATTGTCAATGAGAAGATTGCTGAGAATATTCCTGTTGTAACGGAGATTCTTACGATAGAAGAAGCTAAGAAAACAGGAGCAATGGCATTGTTCGGTGAGAAATACGGTGAAAAAGTTCGTGTTGTGGAAATGGGAGATTTTTCCAAAGAATTGTGCGGCGGTACGCATGTTTCAAATACAGGTGTTATTTCTTCCTTTAAGATTATTTCCGAAAGTGGTGTCGCTGCAGGTGTCAGAAGAATTGAAGCATTGACAGGAAACGGTGTCGTCAAATATTATGCGGAGTTAGAAGCAAAACTGGAAGAGGCTTCGAGAATATTAAAGACAACTCCGGTAAATCTGCTTGACAGATGTTCTCATATAATGGCTGAATTGAAGGCACTTCAGAGTGAGAATGAGTCTTTAAAGAGCAAAGCGGCAAAGGATGCGCTGGGCGATGTCATGAACAAGGTAAAAGAAGTGAAGGGAATGAAGCTTCTGGCAGCCAAAGTATCCGGTGTAGATATGAATGGTCTGCGCGATTTAGGCGACCAATTGAAAGAAAAATTAGGCGAAGGTGTTGTCGTACTTGCTTCCGATAAAGACGGTAAGGTTAATCTTATATCGATGGCGACAGATGGAGCAATGGCTTGCGGAGCGCATGCCGGAAATCTGATTAAGGGCATAGCCGGACTTGTCGGCGGAGGCGGAGGCGGTCGCCCGAATATGGCTCAGGCAGGCGGTAAGAATCCGGCAGGCATGGATGCGGCGATAGAAGAAGCAGCCAAAGTATTGGATGGACAGATAAAGTAAAATCAGGTTCTTGTTATATTAGATTTAATATGAGAGATTCAGGCGCTTGTTCTGAATCTCTTTTGTATCTTACAGATTTATTATGCAACTTAAAAAGCTTAAGGAACCGCTTACCGTTTTTTCCTTGTCCGGTATGAAAAAGGGATTATGATAAGAATAGGTTATGTTGTTTGCGAAAATGTTATTGCAAGTCACGAACTTATCCAACATAAACAAAAACGGTGCTCACCGCAAGCGAAATCGCACCTTATTTTGTTTATGTTGGATAAGTTCTGGTTATCGAAATAGAATTTCGTAATTATCAAGAATATTATTGGAAAGGAGTACGGTAATTATGGCGGAAATAGTGATAAAAGTCACAAACTTAAAGAAGTATTTCAAAGAAGTAAAAGCGGTAGACGATATAAGCTTCAGCATTGAAAAAGGAGAACTGTTCGGGTTTCTTGGCATCAACGGCGCGGGAAAATCGACTACCATCAATATGCTTTGCACATTGTTTGCGCCGACATCTGGAGAAGTGGAAATCTGTGGACATAAGCTGGGAGCAGAAAATGAGCAGATACGAAGAAAAATCGGCGTTGTCTATCAGAATAATTGTCTGGATGAAAGATTGAGCGTCAAAGAAAATCTGTTCATCAGAGGTTCTCTTTATGAAAAAGACGGAAGCAAGCTGAAAAGCAATATTTTGAACATATGCGAGGTTTTGGAGTTAGGGGATATATACGGAAGAAGATTTGCTAAGCTTTCGGGTGGACAGAAAAGACGTTGTGAGATTGCGAGAGCGTTAATCAATGCACCGGAGATACTGTTTTTGGATGAGCCGACAACGGGACTGGACCCGGCAACCAGAAAGAACGTCTGGCAAAGCGTTGCAAGGTTACAAAAAGATATGGGTATGACGGTATTTTTGACTACACATTATATGGAAGAAGCGGCAAAAGCCTCCAGTATTGCGATTATTGACGGCGGACATATAAAAGAATGGGGAACGCCATACAGCTTAAAGGAGCAGTATGCAAAGGACAAATTGATGTTAATTCCAAAAGAAGAACGAAAAGAAGCGTTTGAAACAGCCTTAAAACAACAGCAGTTATCATATAAAAAGCGGGAAGAGTATGTGGTAATTGAAGTAGAAAACAGTTTGTCTGCATTACCGATTGTAAATCGTTTGCAGGAGTTTCTTAGTGGATTTGAATTAATACAAGGTTCAATGGATGATGTATTTTTAAATGTAACAGGAAGGTCACTGGAGAAGAAGTAATTCTAAATTCGCAGATACTTAATTACGAAACTCTATTTCAATCACCAGAACATGAACAAAATAAACAAAAACGGGGCGTCTCTGCTCCGCAATGAGCCCCATTTTTGTTTATTTTGTTCATGTTCGTAACTTGCGATAACAGTTTAGCAATTGACTATTTAATGATAACAACGAAAGGAGCACAATAATGAAAGCAGTAATAAATCTGGTAAAAAGAAATGTATTAATTTTTATAAGAGATAAAGGAGCAGTCTTTTTTTCCATTTTATCTATGTTAATTGTATTGGGACTTATGATATTATTTTTAGGTAACATGAACAGCGAAAATATCGTGGCAGTCTTGGAACGGGCAGGTAATGTCAGAGATGCTGACAAGGATAAGGCAAATGCAGAATATTTGATACAGATGTGGACATTGGCAGGAATTCTGGTTACGAACGCGGTTACCGTAGCGATGACTGTAATGGGGAATATGGTAAAAGACGAGGCCAGGAACCGTCTGGCAAGCTTTTTTATTGCACCTGTGAAAAGGCTGGAAATCGGCTTGGGGTATATTTTTTCGGCTTGGGTTATCGGAACTTCCATGTGTTTGATTACACTTGCTGTATCGCAGATATATCTTGCGGCAACAGGGCAGGATGTACTTGCGGGGGGTGCAGTTTTAAGATTGTTTGGAATGATTGCGCTAAATACATTTGTGTACGCAGCCATTGCTTATTTACTTGCTCTGTTTATCCACAGCGAGAGCGCATGGAGTGGTCTGCTTACGGTGATTGGGACATTGGTGGGATTTGTAGGAGCGATTTATCTGCCGATGTCGATGCTGCCGGAGAAAGTTGCGGATGTTCTAAAATGCCTGCCGGTATTGCATGGCGCGGCAATGATGAGGGTGGTCTGCACAGAAGATGCTGTAAAGAATACATTTGCGGGACTTCCGGAGGAGTTTGCGTCAGGCTTTAGAGAGAGCATGGGAATAACGGTTGTTATGAATGGAGAGACGGTATCGTTTGGAGCACAAGCGGTGTATTTAATTATACTTGGTGTTTCGGTGATTATAGCAGCGGCATTAGTCAGCAGGAAAAAGGCGATGCGCGACAGATAAGGGAAAGGAATATAGCCATATGAAAATCATTATGGAGGATATCGGACCGGGCGAAGAAGAAGAGATTATCATCCGATGCAGGAATGTAGACGAGTCGATTCTTCAGCTTATTAAAGGTCTGAAACTGAAAAGGGAAAAGCTGACTGTAAGGCAGGATGAGAGAATTCTACAGATAGAGCCCGGTGACATCTACTATTTTGAAGCAGTAGATAATAAGGTGTTTCTTTATCTGGAAAAGAACATGTATGAAACGAGACTGAAACTGTATGAACTGGAAAGACGGTTTGAGGGAACGGATTTTCTTCGTATCTCTAAGTCGGTAATCTTAAATCTGGCAAAGGTAAAGAATTTTTATCCGGGATTTAACGGACGTTTTGAAGCATTGATGCAAAACGGTGAGAGAGTCGTCATTTCAAGACAGTATGTGCCGATATTAAAAAATAAACTTGGACTTTAACGGTGCGATACGAGGATAAAAAGAAAGGTGTGGTATAATATATGTATAGTAAAATAAAGGAAATGCTGTATACATTTTCATATGTTACGACAGGTGTTCTTTTTTCAACGGCTCTGTTTATTACGATTTTTGCGAAAGATGTAACACTTTCCGTCAGTCTCCTTTGGCAGATTCTTATCACTTCATGTGTGTGTGTGCTTGGAAATTTGATTTATCTGAAGCGCGAAATCACGGCAAAGCAGACTATTATTCGTATTCTGATTCATTATATTTATATTAACATTGTAGTATTTAGCTGTGCCGTGTTATTTGACTGGTATGATGTGAGAGATATAAAAAAGTCAGGATTTATGTTTCTCTGCATCATTGTTGTTTTTGCTGTTACTTCCAGTATTGTATGGCAAAATGCCAAGCGTATGTCAGAAGCTTTGAACAATCGGTTAAAAGAATATCAGGACAAAAAGGCGAAGTATGCTAAAGAGCAGGAAGAACAGGAGTTATAGGTGGAAAATAATTCTTTCATCGGAATTAATATGAAAAAATCCGGTTGACAAACAGTAAAGCCGTATGTATAATAGTTTGAGTATGGATAGGAGTCAACTATGTTCATAAATTTAACTGATGTTTTAACATCCGATGACGAGACATTGTCGATGCAGGCAGAGACGGAACTTAATGAGGTTTCTATAGGCGGAGATGAGTTTCAGATTCTTGATAAGTCTCCGGTTCGGTTTACTTTTACCAATATAGGTAAAAATAAGGCGAAAATTGATGGATATGCAGCATTTACTTTTGCCATGAACTGTGACAGATGTTTGAAACCGGTTGAAGAGAAGCTTGAACTTCATATTTCAAGAGAAGTTCACGTGTCGGATATGTCTTCGGGTTTATCTGATGATGAAGAAGATGACCAGAGTTTCATGGACGGCTTTCAGTTGAATGTGGAAGACTTACTGAACAATGAAATCATAATCAACTGGCCTCGGAAGGTGTTATGCAAGCCGGATTGTAAGGGCATATGCTTACAGTGTGGTAAGGATTTGAATACAGGAACCTGTGAATGTGATACATTTGTTCCGGATCCCCGAATGGCCATGATAAAAGATATCTTTAACGCGAATAAGGAGGTGTAACGATGTCTATTTGTCCTAAGAACAAATCTTCTAAAGGAAGAAGAGATAAGAGAAGAGCTAATTGGAAAATGACTGCTCCTACATTAGTAAAATGTAGCAAATGCGGCGCATTAATGGTGCCTCACAGAGTATGTAAGAAATGCGGCACATACAACAAAAAAGAAATCATTGCAGTTGATTAATCCATTTCCCCACCAGATAGGTCTGATGGGGACTTTTTTTGCTTAAAAACTTGATTTTTATATTGCGGTCTAGTATATTAGTATAAGATGCTTAAGAGAATGGCAATCTGCGGATTGAGGAAGGAGCACGGTTATAGGCATGGGTGAGTATGTAAATGTAGCTGTGGATGCAATGGGCGGCGATAATGCCCCTAAGGAAATTATAAAGGGCGCCGTAGAAGCAATTAATGAAAATAAGAAAGTAAAAGTTTATCTTGTGGGCAAAGAAGATGTAATAAAGGCGGAACTTTCAGGATACACATATTCGGATGAGCAGCTTACGATTGTTCATGCGGACGAGATTATTGAAACTGCGGAACCTCCCGTTATGGCTATTCGTAAGAAAAAGGAATCTTCTTTAGTGAAGGCGCTGTATCTGGTCAAGGATGGAACCTGTGATGCGTATGTGTCAGCAGGCAGTACCGGTGCTACGTTAGTAGGCGGACAGATTATTGTGGGACGTATCAAAGGCGTGGAGAGACCGCCGCTTGCTCCGCTTATTCCTACGGAGAACGGATGCTCGCTTCTGATAGACTGTGGCGCAAATGTCGATGCAAGACCTTCTCATCTGGTGCAGTTTGCCAAGATGGGGTCAATATATATGGAAAGCGTTATGGGCGTAAAAAATCCAAAGGTAGCGATTGTCAATATCGGTGCGGAAGAGGATAAGGGTAACGCGCTTGTAAAAGAGACTTTTCCGCTGCTTAAGAATTGTCCTGACATAAATTTCATCGGAAATATCGAAGCAAGGGATATTCCTGCCGGTATGGCTGATGTGGTCGTATGCGAAGCATTCGTAGGGAATGTAATACTGAAAACATATGAAGGAGTCGGTGCAGTTCTGATCAGTAAGGTAAAGGCGGGAATGATGACGACCCTGCGCAGCAAGATAGGCGCACTTTTAGTAAAACCGGCTTTGAAAAAGACGCTTAAGGCTTTTGACTTAGAGCAGTATGGCGGAGCGCCGATGCTTGGTTTAAACGGGTTGGTTGTTAAAACGCATGGAAGCTCCAAAGCAGTTGAGATTAAGAACTCAATTTTACAGTGTGTGACTTTTAAAGAACAGAAAATAAATGAAAAAATTAAAGAGAAAATTACCGTACAGGATTAAGGAAGGTTGGCATTTATTATGGAATTCGAAAAACTGAAACAAATCATTGCGGATATTTTAAACGTAGACCCAAAAGAAATTACAATGGAAACAACTTTTATGGAGGATTTGGGTGCGGATTCTTTAGATGTATACCAGATTGTAATGGGTATTGAAGAAGAGTTTGATATGGAAATACCTGAGGAAAAAATAGAGAATATTACAATGGTTGGCGAGGCAGTAAACTTAATTAAGGATGCCATTGATTCAGCAATGTAGAAAGCTGTTTGGGCAGTTGTGAAAAAAGACGCAGGCTGCTGAGTTTGCGTTTTTTGTTGTATTTGGAAAGCTGGAAGCAGATGAAACAGATATCTATAGAGGAATTGGAAAATATAATAGAATATTCTTTTAAGGACAAGCTGTTGCTAAGACAGGCGTTGACACACAGTTCTTTTGCCAATGAGCAGAAAATTAATAAGTATGGCGACTATGAACGGCTTGAATTTCTGGGAGATGCTGTGTTGGAGCTGGTTTCCAGTGANTTCCTGTTTCATGGTAATCTGTCNATGTCAGAGGGAGAGCTTACCAANCTGAGGGCGTCTATGGTATGCGANTCGGCGCTTGCATATTGTGCGAGAACGTTTGGACTGGAAGAATATATACAGCTTGGCAAAGGNGAAGAGATGACAGGAGGCAGAAACAAAGACTCCATAATCTCTGATGTGATGGAAGCGATTATAGGAGCATTATACTTAGACGGAGGTATGGAGAAAGCGAAAGCCTTTATTCATAAACATGTTCTTTCAGATCTTGAAAATAAGAAGTTGTTCTATGATTCCAAGACTACGCTGCAGGAGTTTGTTCAGCGTGAAAACAGAGGAATCCTTCATTATGAACTTGTAAACGAGGAAGGACCTGATCATGATAAAAAGTTCGTTGTAGAGGCCAGAATTGATGAAAAAAAGATTGGCACAGGTTCAGGACGGACCAAAAAGTCAGCAGAGCAGAATGCGGCCTATGAAGCGCTTAAAATGTTTATAAAATGACATAAAATCTTCTAATAGAGAAATAAGTATATATGCGAGGTATGTATGTATCTAAAGAGTATTGAAGTACAGGGGTTTAAATCTTTTGCAAATAAAATTACATTTCAGTTTCATAATGGAATAACAGGTATTGTTGGTCCGAACGGGAGCGGTAAGAGTAATGTTGCCGACGCTGTCAGATGGGTGCTTGGCGAACAGCGTATTAAGCAGCTGCGTGGTGCTTCCATGCAGGACGTCATTTTTTCGGGTACTGAGATGCGTAAGGCTCTGGGATATGCATATGTGGCTATTACACTGGATAATTCTGATCATCAGCTTGCAATTGACTATGATGAGGTTACGGTTTCAAGAAGACTGTACCGTTCAGGTGAAAGCGAGTACATGATAAACGGAACCATGTGCCGTTTAAAGGATGTTAATGAGCTTTTTTATGATACAGGTATAGGTAAAGAAGGTTATTCCATTATCGGACAGGGGCAGATTGATAAAATCCTAAGCGGTAAACCGGAAGAACGCCGTGAGCTTTTTGANGAAGCGGCAGGTATCGTTAAATTTAAACGAAGAAAATATGCCGCGCAGAAGAAATTAGAGGATGAAAAACAAAATCTCGTCCGTGTAAATGATATTCTGGCCGAGTTGGAGAAACAAATAGAACCGCTTGAAAAGCAGTCTGAAAAAGCGAGAATATATCTGCGGAAAAAAGAGGAATTAAAAACTCTTGATGTCAATGCTTTTCTGGTGGAAAATGTCAAAGTTAAAAGCCAGTTGGATGCAGTTGAGGAGAAGTTGAATATTGCAAACGGCGATTTAGCGGATACAACCCGGAAATATGAAAGTATAAAAGAAGAATATGAGCAGATAGAGTCAAGACTTGAACTTCTGGATCAGGAAATAGAAGCAGCAAGAGCAACGCTTACGGATACGGGCGTTATGCGTTCAAAACTGGAAGGNGAGATAAATGTATTAAAGGAGCAGATTAATTCAGCTCAGGGAAATGAAGAACATCTGCGTACCAGAATNGATACGATTCAGTCGGCAATTAATGAGAGAGANCAGGAAAAGGAAGAAATCCTTAAGGAAAAGAATGAAATAGACGAAAAGCTTGATAAACTGCTGAAGGCACGCGAGGAAGCCAGAGAGCTTTTAGAGAGCGTTCAGAATAAGATAGATGAGATTAACGGTCAGATTGANTCTGATAAGAATACAATTTTTGACGCTCTGAATAACAGGGCTACCATCAAGTCCAAGATGGAACGTTTTGATACAATGTTAGAGCAGATTCAAATCCGTAAATCGGAATTGAATTCCAGNATACTTCGCGCTAAATCGGATGAGGCNGCACAGACCGAAACCATCAAGAACCTTGAAGAGGAATTTGAGAAGGTAAGCAATGCTATTCAGGAATTGCAGGATAATCAGGAGACATTGGAAGAAAAGCTGGCAGGAATGCGGGAAGAGCTGGCTGATAAGGANCAGAAGCTGCGTGATACGCAGGTTTTATATCATCAGGAAAAGTCCAAGCTGGAAGCGCTTTCTAACCTGACCGAACGTTATGAAGGCTACGGCGGTGCAGTAAAAGCCGTTATGGAGCAGAAGCATGAGCATAAGGGAATAATCGGCGTAGTGGCGGATATCATTCAGGTAGATGCGAAATATGAAACAGCAATCGAGACAGCGCTCGGCGGTAATATCCAGAATATTGTTACGGAAGATGAAGAAACAGCTAAGAGCATGATTACGTATTTAAAGCGTACCAAAGCGGGGCGTGCTACATTTCTGCCGCTTACCAGTATTAAGAATCCGCAGGAATTTAACAATAAGCAGGTTCTTAATGAAAAAGGNGTTATCGGTTTNGCGGATGAATTGGTAAAGATAGATAAGAAATACCAAAATGTTGCCAAATCAATGCTTGGACGCATAGTTGTAGTCGATAATATGGANAATGCAGTAAGGATTGCAGGTAAATTCCATTACAGCATCCGTATGGTAACGACAGAAGGAGAACTGCTTGTTCCGGGCGGCGCTATAAGTGGAGGTACATTTAAGAACAACAGTAATCTTTTGGGACGCCGCCGTGAGATGGAGGAGTTAGAGAAAAAGGTTAAACAGTATGTTGTAGAGATTGACAGGCTCTTAGAAGATATAGAAGCCACAAAAACCAAGAGAAATAAACTGCGTCTTGAAATAGAAGATATAAAGGGTCAGCTGCAGCGTAAATTTATAGAGCAAAACACGGCCAGAATGAATGTGATTCAGGCAAATGAGCGTAAGGATGAAGTGGCAGAGGGCTTTGGNGAACTGCAGGCTGAAGAGACGGAGATGGANAATCAGCTGCAGGAGATTCAGGGAAGTAAAAGCGATATTATAAAAGAACTGGAAGTTTCCGAACAATTAGAGAAGGATATGGAAGCCCGTATAGCTGAATACCAGAGCCGGTTGGAAGAACAGCGTGAAGAAGAGTCCGAGCAGANCGCCAAGGTGTCCGAATGGGATGTTGAAGTTGAGAAAATGCGGCAGAANGCGGAGTTCCATAAGCAGAACGTTGACCGTATTTTGGGTGAGGTTGAGCGTTATGAACTTGAACTGAAAGAAGTGCAGNATGGACTTAAACTNGGCAAAGAAGAGGTAGAACGCAGAAAACAGAACATTGTAGAGTTAGAAAAAACTATTCTCGCATCACATACTACACAGTCTGAAACGGAATTAAAGCTTAAAGANGATATTGCTTCTAAGGAAGAACTCTCNACCAAACAGAAGAATTTCTTTACCGAAAGGGAAANTCTTTCTCAGCAGATGAATTCACTGGATAAAGAAGTGTATCGTCTGAACGGNCAGAAGGAAAANATGGAAGAATCNATTGAANCTCAGATTAANTATATGTGGGANGAATATGAAATTACNCTCTCAGANGCATCNNCNATGCGTAATGANGAAATGACAGACTTGTCAGCTATGAAGAAAGAAATTTCCCGTTTAAAAGATGAAATCCGNAAANTGGGNGATGTNAATGTNAANGCNATNGANGANTATAAGAANCTGATGGAGAGATATACTTTCTTAAANACACAGCATGATGANNTGGTNGANGCNGAGCAGACNCTTNTGGGTATNATNGAAGAACTGGATACNTCCATGCGCANNCAGTTTACNGAGAAATTTGCTGAAATCAATAAGGAATTTGATAAGGTATTCAAAGANCTGTTCGGCGGAGGCCGNGGTACTTTGGANCTTATAGANGATGAGGATGTTTTAGAGGCAGGAATCCGTATTATTGCGCAGCCGCCCGGAAAGAAACTTGTCAACATGATGCAGATGTCCGGTGGTGAGAAGTCGCTTACAGCAATCTGCCTGTTGTTTGCCATTCAGAATCTGAAACCGTCGCCGTTCTGTCTTCTTGATGAGATTGAGGCGGCATTGGATGAGAATAACGTCGCGCGGTTTGCAAAATATCTACATAAGCTGACGAAGAATACACAGTTCATTGTCATTACCCATAGGCGCGGAACTATGGAGAAGGCGGACAGACTGTATGGTATTACAATGCAGGAAAAAGGTGTTTCTACATTGGTAAGTGTAAATTTGATTGATAAGGAATTGGATGATTAATGAGTGAAGAGAAAAAAGGCTTTTTTACCAGATTAAAAGATGGATTGGCAAAGACAAGGAATAATATTGTGCATGGAATTGATTCTGTGTTCAATGGTTTTTCGTATATCGACGAGGATTTCTATGAGGAACTGGAAGAAATTCTGATCATGGGCGATATCGGGGTGAACGCAACCGAGGAGATTTTAGAGAAACTCCGCGCTCAGGTAAAGGAAAACCATATAAAGGAACCGGGTGAATGCAAGGAATTCCTGATTCAGAATATCAAGGAACAGATGCAGGTAGGGGATACTGCCTATGAATTTGAGCATAAACAGTCTGTAATACTTGTTATCGGTGTAAACGGTGTCGGCAAGACAACCTCTATCGGAAAACTTGCAGGTAAGCTAAAAGGACAGGGAAGAAAAGTATTGCTTGCGGCAGCAGATACCTTCCGTGCCGCGGCGGGAGAACAGCTGACTGAATGGGCGAATCGCGCCGGTGTGGATATAATAGGCGGTAACGAAGGCTCTGACCCGGCGAGCGTCATATTTGACGCTGTGACGGCAGCTAAAGCAAGGAATGCCGATGTGCTGCTGTGTGATACGGCAGGACGCCTTCATAATAAGAAAAACCTGATGGAAGAACTGAAAAAAATCAATCGTATCATTGATAAAGAGTTCCCGGGTGTTCACAGGGAAAATCTGGTAGTATTGGATGCTTCGACAGGACAGAATGCTTTGCAGCAGGCAAAAGAGTTCGGAGAAGTGGCTGAACTGACAGGGATAATACTGACAAAGATGGATGGAACCGCTAAGGGCGGAATCGCAGTAGCGATTCAGTCAGAATTGAAGATTCCGGTGAAGTATATCGGTGTCGGGGAAACGATTGAGGATTTGCAGAAATTTGATGCTGAACAGTTTGTGAATGCGCTGTTTGTTACGGAATAAAGGTGATTCTGCAAGGCTGTTATAATCAAGATAGAGTCGTTAGTTTACGAAAGGAAGAAGGTAACGTAATCATGGAATTATCACTGGAGAAATTTGAAGAGGCTTGTGAGGTTGTTAAACAGGTTACACAGGAGACAAAACTGGTTTATAGCGACTATTTCAGTGCACAGACCGGAAACAAGGTGTATTTGAAGCCGGAGAATATGCAGTTGACTGGCGCATATAAGTTAAGGGGCGCATATTATAAGATGAGCACTCTGTCGGAAGAAGAAAGGCAGAAGGGGCTTATTACGGCATCGGCAGGAAACCATGCGCAGGGCGTTGCATATGCTGCAAAATGCTACGGGGTTAAGGCAACTATTGTAATGCCTACGACGACTCCTCTTATTAAGGTCAACAGAACGAAGGGATATGGCGCTGAAGTAGTTCTGTATGGTGATGTTTATGATGAGGCATGTGAGTATGCATATAAGCTTTCGGAGGAAAAAGGCTATACGTTTGTACATCCGTTTGACGATTTAGATGTAGCGACCGGACAGGGAACTATCGCTATGGAGATTATAAAAGAGCTGCCGTTAGTGGATTACATTCTGGTGCCAATCGGCGGAGGAGGTTTGGCGGCCGGCGTTTCCACACTTGCGAAGCTGCTTAATCCTAAGATTAAAGTAATAGGAGTAGAGCCGACAGGTGCAAACTGTATGCAGGAATCCGTCAAAGCCGGAAAGGTTACGACAATGGACAGTGTGAATACTATTGCAGACGGTACGGCAGTCAAGACACCGGGCAGTATAATTTTCCCTTATGTCAGTAAAAATCTGGATGATATCGTTACCGTAGAAGATGAGGAGCTTGTAGTGGCATTTCTGGATATGGTCGAGAACCATAAGATGATTGTGGAAAATTCGGGATTGCTTACAGTAGCTGCGCTAAAGCATCTGGGAATCAAAAATAAGAAAGTTGTATCAATTATGAGCGGCGGAAACATGGATGTCATTACAATGTCATCAGTTGTACAGCAGGGACTTGTAATGCGTGACAGAATCTTTACCGTATCGGTACTGCTTCCGGATAAGCCGGGTGAACTATCAAGAGTGTCCGACATAATTGCAAAGCAGAGTGGAAATGTAATTAAACTGGAACATAACCAGTTCGTATCAATTAACAGAAATGCGGCTGTGGAACTGCGGATTACAATGGAAGCGTACGGAACGGAGCATAAAAACCAGATAATCAAGGCGCTTGAAGAGAACGGTTACAGGCCGGAACTGGTGCGGGCAAGTATATAATATTGACTGCGAATAATAATAGAATAGAAACAAATACTATAAAAGGTAATTACCAAACGCGGTAGTAAGCACGAAAGGATCTCGCTTAATTTCTATGAGGAGCAAAAATAATGATGAAGAGGGATACGATAAAAAAATATGTCATTATCACAGTTATGGCCTTTATTTATGCGGCCGCGGTCAGCCTGTTTATCGATCCGAATAATATGGCTCCGGGCGGTGTGACGGGTATTGCCATTATAGTAAGCAGATTCCTGCCTGTAGAGACAGGAACGCTCATTTTTATGCTGAATATTCCTATTTTATTATTTTCTATCTGGAAATTCGGTCTGCGTTTTACCTTATCGACAGTTTATGCAATTACACTTATTTCCGTATTTACCAATATTTTAGCTCCGCTCGGAGCTGCTACAGATGATATACTGTTAGCAGCGCTTGCAGGAGGCGTTCTGTATGCAATCTCTATCGGTTTGATATTTAAGGCGGGAGCTACTACCGGAGGAATGGATATTATTGTGAAATGGCTGCGGATAAAACTGCCATATTTGAAAACAGGCGTGCTTTTTTTCGTTACGGATGCTATAATAATTACAATGTCGGGCATTGCTTTTAAAAACGTTGACGCGGCCCTTTATGCCGGCATTACCGTAGCGGTTAACTCTGTTGCTCTGGATATCGTTCTATATGGTAAGGATGAGGCGAAGCTGATTTATATCATAAGCGACCATGCGCAGGATATTACGGCAAGACTTTTGAAGGAACTGGATATAGGAGCGACATATATAGAGGGACGTGGAGCGTTCAGCGGTAAAGAAAAGCAGGTTCTTATGTGTGCAGTCAAAAAACAGATGTCACCGAGACTGGAAGAAATAGTGAAGGAAGAAGATACAGATGCTTTCATGATAATTTCGAGCGCTACCGAAGTTTTCGGCGAAGGATATAAAAGCTATTTCAATGAGCGAATATAGAGGAAATGTAAGATAGGAGCATATATGCAGGATAATAATTTACAGATGAGAACAAAAGGGAAGAAGCGTAGAAGAAGAGAAAATGGAATTATGTTCGGCTCCATTCTTCTTTGTCTTGTCACTTTAAGCGCCATAACACTCTGCATGTTTCTGGTTTTTAAATACCGTGCATCACAGATGGAAACAGAGGAAGTGATGCTTGAGCTTGAATCGCTGCAGAATAAATATACGCAGGAAGAGGTTGACGCCCTGTTAAACAGTAAAATAGAAGAAACATGGCTGCAGGCATCAGAAGAAAAGGAAGCGGAAGTTTTAAATGAAATAAAGGAAATGATGATTTCCGGCGGCAGCGCAATAAAGATGCTTCGTTATTTTTATCCGGATGATATAGTGATGGCGGATTCCAATAATTATTATTTCTTTCCGATTTTGGACACGCTTGAGCATAATACATATATAAAAGATAACTTCGAGTGCACGGATGAAGGTCTGATGGAGTATTATGAAAATGACGCGTTGATATCGCATAAGGGCATAGATGTATCTAAATATCAGGAAAAGATTGATTGGGAAAAGGTAGCGGACGACGATGTGGAGTATGCCTTTATCAGGCTTGGAATCCGCGGTTATAAAGAGGGCGTAATTTCAGAAGACGATAATTTTGAATACAACATAGAGAACGCGCTTAAAAATGACGTTGCAGTAGGTGTATATTTCTTTACTCAGGCAACCAGCGTTCAGGAAGCGGAAGAAGAAGCGGAATTTGTGCTTGATAAGATAAAAGACTATGACGTTACATACCCGATAGTATTAGATGTTGAAGAGATATCCAACAGCAATGCCAGAACTATAGACTTGACAGTGGAAGAGCGTACGGAATATTGTATAGCATTTTGCGATAAGATTAAGCAGGCCGGTTATACGCCGATGATTTATGGCAATTTAAAGACATTCATGCTGATGCTGGATATTGAAAAGCTTGAAGAATATGATAAATGGTTCGCGCAATACGATACGGAAGTATATTTCCCCTATGAATTTAAGGTATGGCAGTATACGGACAGCGGAAGTGTAGAAGGAATCGGTGTGAATGTAGATATGAATATCAGTTTTGAAGACCTTTCTAAATAAAAAAGTTTTCAAGCGCCTGAGAATTTGCTACAATAGTTACATAGGTGGAAATTGTTTGGATGCCATATGCAGCTCCAAACTGAAAACGATAACTATATAATAATTGGTGCAAGACACCGGAAGGGAGATAACATGAGGTATTTTTTTGAGTCCAAAGTTGAAAAACAGGACAAAGGGTATTCAATTGACATTCCGTTTAATGTATGGGAGGTATGTAAACAGAGGGATGTGATCAAGGGGGATTTGGTACTTGACAACAGGATTATTGACTGTGAACTTCATCCTAAGGAAAAAGGTAACTATTTCATCCATATTGAAGATGAGACTGCGGTAAGCGTGGATCTGGGTGTTCCGCATAAGATTCTGCTTCATGTAAACGGTTCACTGATCCGTATGGATCAGAACAGCCCATACAGCTTTGAGAATCCTATCCGTAAAATCGATAGTGTTGAAGTGATTAAGCTTCCTGAGGATGGTCTTTGCGGGCAGGCATGCGTAGCTATGCTGGCAGGGGTAACTGTAGCAGAAGTCATCAGTGTTATGGACTGCAGGGAATGGCAGGCTACCATGGGTCGCGTGATTTCAGCATTGAACTATTACGGAATCGACCATACCGATATCATTAATTACACAGAAGGAAGAGATACAGTTCTTCCTAAATGTGCAATACTGATGGAGAGAATGGGACGTTTCTGCCATTATCTGGTACATTTTGACGGAAAATTTTATGATTCCCATGCGGGCGTACTTACTGAGTATGATATGAGTAAGCTGTTGGGGTATCTGGAGATTAAGTGCTGATACATATAAAGCGGTAATACTGAATAATACATTGTTGTTAATTAAATTTTATATTGTATGTAACTTTAAGGACACATTTCAAGTGGAAATTGGGGTGTGTCCTTTTATTTAGTATGTAGCACTAAAGACTTTCAATATCTATAGTATGATGATATACTATGATTACCTCTCGGCAGTATAGGTTGAGACAATAATGGAGCAGATGATGAAAAAATTAAAGAAATACTTATGAGTAATTATAAACATACAGCAAAAGAAGCAGCAATGTATTTATAGCAGAATTGTATGGAGATGTAATCTTGTCAGAGAACAGGTTACATCTTTTTTATATATTGAGCATGTATCGGACGCACAATGCAGAACATTAAAGAGGCAGATAAACCATATGTGAAATGAGGTGTGAAGTTGTATCATGGTGATGTCACTGTTGCTGTCTTGTTTAAATGTTTTTATTGTAAGAATGGGATTGTGACGATATAATATATGCAGGGGGATTTTATATGAGGGAAGTGTTGCCAGTGGAATTTTCTGAAAAATTGATGGATTTGGAGAACTTAGAAATGGCAAAGAAGCGTGATCATAAAATTATGATTACGGATGAGGCGATTGAGAGAGTTCCATTTATTCAATATAAAGAAATACCAAAAGAAGAATATCCGATTATTCAAATGCTTGCAAAAAAAGTGTTGCAATTATCAAAGGAAGAAAATGGCTCTAATGAGGTGGCAATTACTTACAGTATGGGCAATCCAAAAGATAAGAGGGAGATGGATCAGTGTTTTGGAGTAGATTTTGGAGATGACCATTCTGCAGATCCAATGCGAGACAGCTATTCCTATCATTTGATATGTGGAAGTAAGGACTGTGTTGTTATTTCGCTTCACAATCATCCTTCTTTGTCTAAAATCTCTTTGGTGGATGTTCGTTTTTTTCTTGAGCATTCGACTATAAAATTATTGACAGTCATTACAAATTTGGGAAATATATATTATCTGGTAAAAACAAAAAAATACGATAAAGGAAAAGCTATTGATATTTTCAATGAGGCGGTATCAGTAAACAATAAAGCTATGGGATTAAAAGCTTTGCAACATGCTTCTGAGTATTTTTTGAAGCATTGCTATAAGGCGGGTATAGTGTATGAAGATAAATAGGAGGTGCTGGTTATGAAATATGGTCATGCAGTATTGGGAGAATCACTGGAATTGTATCAGGAAGCAGCAGAGTGGGGGAGGGATCAGAAGAAGCGTATGGAGAAGAATGAGAAAGCCAGAGCTATTATATTAGATAGCCTTGCACCTATGCTTGAGGAAAAACGTAAACAGATTGCCAGTCAGCAGACTAAAAAGCAAAAATAGCTTAGTTATTATATAGAGAAGAATGCGGAATTATATGTGATGTTATAGTATACTGTTTATGTGCTAAGGAATAACAAATCAGTGAAAGTGAGTAATCAATAAAGAAAAATGCTTAAAATCATGTTATAAAAGATTCTAAGCATTTTT
>JAAUZS010000111.1 GCA_014804495.1 Lachnospiraceae bacterium | reverse complement strand
AAACTTTAGGTCTGTAAAGCTAAAGATTATAGCAATTGAATTTTAAATCTTCGAAAAAACAATTATAATTAATTGCCAGATAATAAGATATATGGTAAGATATGACATATGGGAACAATCGTGTCACTGCAAGGTGTTGACCTTTCATTACATATGGATGGGAGGTGGTGCAGATGAAATATGATTTCAAAGACCTTATGTCTTTCGGAATGTTCATTCTTGCATTACTGACCTTAATCGTTTTGATAAGTCAGTAGCGTTTTTCTGTTTTTGCAGATAGAAAAACCACCCTTGTATACTTGACCGGTAGAGAGGGTGGAGTTTCTATCGTTTTCAATTGGTCAACCCTTGTGGGCGGTTGTTTCCCTTTTTATGTTTATAATATAGCATACTTTGTGATTTTATTCAAGCAGATTACGAAAAAATGAAATATAATAAATTTGATTGTGTTATTATTCATTATTAAAATCAGAACGATAAATTCGGAGGGAGAAAAATGATACGCAAAGCCTCAAAAAATGACGTAAAGACAATAGCTGAATTAGCGGTATTAATGTGGGAAGACAATTCTGATGATGGGTTGGCCGATGAGTTTTTAGAGCTACTTTCCAAAGATGATGCTCAAATATTCCTGAAATATGAAAATGACATCCCTGTCGGATTTGCACAGTGCCAATTACGGTATGATTATGTGGAAGGAACAGAAACCTCTCCTGTCGGATACTTAGAGGGAATTCTTATTTTGGAAGGCTATCGCAACAGGGGATATGCCAAAGAACTGCTGAAAGAGTGCGAGATGTGGGCAAAAGATAAGGGCTGCAAGGAATTTGCCAGCGATTGTGAAATTAACAATGACAAAAGCTGTCAATTTCACAAGGCTATGAATTTTACAGAGGCAAACAGAATTATATGCTTTACTAAAAAGCTGTAAAAATTCCCTCGTAAATTTCTAAATCGCTGTCTTTAAAGACATTAAAAATAATCCGTTCCATGCAGTCACTATGCTTATCTAAGAAACATGTTACCGTTTTTACGGCAATTTCTGCCGCCCTATCGTTGGGAAAATGGAATTCTCCCGTTGAAATGCAGCAGAATGCAACAGATTTTATGTTATGCTCAAGACAGCATTTCAAAACATTTTCATAGCAGCTTTGCAAATCCCTGCAAAGCTGTTCGTTCAGGCTGCCGTATACAATCGGTCCTACTGTGTGAATAACATAATCGCAGGGAAGGTTATAGCTTAGTGTCAAAGTGGCTGTGCCTGTCGGCTCTTCATAATTCCTTCCGTATTTTATCCGCCTGCGTTCCATGATGTGGCTGCATTCTTCCCGAAGCTGCATCCCTGCGGCACTGTGAATGGCATTATCTATGCACCTGTGACAGGGCACAAAGCAGCCAAGCATTTGTGAATTGGCGGCATTTACAATGGCTCCGACATTAAGTCTTGTAATATCTCCCTGCCAAAGTGATATTTTATCGGCATGGGAGAGTTTACTGTTAAACTGCTTCTGTATGGTTGGAATGTCCTCCATACGTATGATACCTTTTGATTTTAATTCTTCCTGCAAATACTCGTCCTGCAAATCTGTTAATCCGTTGGAAAACTCTCTTGGCATACGTATATTCATAAGAGAACGGATTGCATTTTTCTTCTCCTCCAAACTGTAATCGTAGGTTTTTAGTTCTTTATATTCCACCGAATCTTCTTTTAACTTTTCTAAAAAAGCATCTATTTTTTTAATTCCATTCTTTTCCGGTCCAATCATTTTTAGCACCTGCCTTACCACGATATAGTTTATTTTACCTCACGCTTGATATAATATCAATGGGTACAACACGCCAAGATTTTCTTGTATTCTTGAACCATTTCCATAAAATATTTGTGTACTCGTTCATCTTCATCTAACTCGGGATGGAAAGACATTGCCAATTGATTCATATAGCGGACTGCAACTATATGCTCATTTTCTTTTGCAAGTATTTCTACTTCATCACTTACGCTTTTGATATACGGAGCTCTTATGAAGGTCATTGGAATGATACACAGACCCTTAAATTCATTCTCCGCATGGAAACTTCCCAGTTGTCTGCCATAAGCATTTCGTTTTACGGTAACAGGCAGCGTTTTCAAGTATTTTCTGTCATCATTTTCTATATTCTCCGCCAAAAGAATTAATCCGGCACAGGTAGCCATAACAGGCAGTCCGTCCTCTATTTGCCGCTTCAAGGAATCAAACATATCCAACTCTCTTAATAGCTTTCCCTGTACGGTACTTTCACCTCCCGGTAAAATAATACCGTCGTACTTCTGAAACAAATCCTCTTTTTTCCGCAATTCCACACATGATGCACCCAGATTTTCGAGCATTTTTTTATGCTCGGCAAAGTCTCCCTGTACCGCCAAAACCGCAATTTTCATTTTACTTTCCTCTTTCTGCCATTAAAAGTTCTATTTCCTGCTCGTTAATGCCGACCATTGCTTCCCCAAGGTCCTCGGAAAGAGAAGCAATAAGACCTGCGTCTGTATAGTTAGTTACGGCTTTTACGATTGAATTAGCCCTCTTTTCCGGATTGCCTGATTTAAATATTCCGGAACCTACAAATACGCCTTCTGCACCAAGCTGCATCATTAATGCCGCATCCGCAGGAGTGGCAACCCCTCCGGCCGCAAAATTCACAACGGGCAGTTTCCCGTTTTCATGTACATAACGAAGCTGCTCCACAGATACCTGAAGCTGCTTTGCCGCTTCATACATTTCATCTTCTGACAAGTTCTGCACACGCCTTATCTCCGCATTCATAGCTCTCATATGGCGAACTGCCTGAATAACATCTCCTGTACCCGGCTCTCCTTTTGTCCGAATCATAGAAGCACCTTCGCTGATTCTCCGCAATGCCTCTCCCAAATCCTTTGCTCCACATACAAACGGGACTTTAAATTTATGCTTGTCGATATGATACACATCATCTGCCGGAGAAAGTACTTCACTTTCATCAATGTAGTCAATTTCAATCGCTTCCAAAATCTGTGCTTCCACAAAATGACCTATTCTGCACTTTGCCATAACNGGGATGGATACAGCATCCTGAATTCCTTTTATCATCTTGGGGTCACTCATTCTTGAAACTCCTCCCGCCGCTCTGATATCTGCGGGGATTCTTTCAAGAGCCATTACTGCACAGGCGCCTGCNGCCTCTGCNATCTTTGCCTGTTCCGGTGTAGTAACATCCATAATTACCCCGCCCTTTAGCATCTGTGCCAATTCTTTGTTTAGCTTATATCTGTTTTCTGACATTTTCTTTACCTCCTGAGTTGTTTTTTTGNTTGACTTCCATTATAATGACTACTGAACATATTAAAATATCCAATTTGAATATATTCAAAAAGGTCAGATTAGGGAGAAAACATAGTGTGAAAAATAAATTTTTCACACGCAAATTTGTGCTTGAGGGCACAAATTCGCAGGCTGAGAAAGGAGCATGGGTATTAATATGATTACATATTCATTTGCTGATATAGGGTCAGATTCCCTTTACATANATTTATNCAAATGTATTAAANATGANATATTACAGGGCGTTTTACATGCAGGAGAGAAACTTCCTTCCAAACGTAATCTTGCAAAAAATCTGAACATCAGCATTATCACTGTTGAAAATGCCTATGCTCAGCTTATTGCAGAAGGTTATGTATATTCTATTCCAAAAAAGGGGTTCTTTGTAACAGATATAAAGAGTTTACATAATATAAATGAACCTATTCTTTCAACTGAGAATGTGCAGCTTTCCTCTGGCAGTTCAGACTATTTTGCAGATTTTACCAGTAACCAGACACGCTCTGAACATTTCCCGTTTTCTATATGGGCAAAACTTACCCGTGAACTGCTGACACATAACCAGCAGGAACTTTTGACAAATCCACCCTGTGGCGGTATCCTGCCTCTCCGTGAAGCAATTGCAAAGCATTTGAAGGATTTTCGGGATATGACAGTTGCACCGGAACAGATTATAATTGGTGCAGGTACCGAATACTTATATGGATTACTTATACAACTTCTTGGATTTGATAAACGCTATGCAGTAGAAGAACCCGGTTATAGTAAGATTTCTCAAATTTATGAAAGTCATTGTATCTCATACAATTTTGCCATGATGGATTCCTTGGGCGTAAAGACTGAAGATTTGGAAAATCAAAATATTGATATCGTTCATATTTCACCTTCGCATCATTTCCCAATAGGAACCGTTATGCCTATCAGCCGGAGATATGAGCTTCTGGGCTGGGCAGCAAAATCAGACAGGCGATACATTATTGAGGATGATTATGATAGTGAATACAGACTTAATGGTCAGCCTATACCGACCTTACAAAGTATTGATGTTCAGGAAAAAGTCATCTATATAAATACCTTTACGAAAACACTTGCTTCCACTATACGAATCAGCTATGTGGTGCTTCCGAAGCATTTAGTGAATATTTTCTATTCCAGGATGTTTTTTTACTCATGTACGGTCTCTAATTTTGAACAGTACATACTGGCAAGATTTATTTCAGAAGGATATTTTGAAAAGCACATTAATCGCATGCGAAATCACTATCGCAATAAGCGCGATAAACTTTTGCATGCAATAGAAACAAGTCCTCTGGCTTCTTATGTAACTATCTTTGAAGAAGATGCCGGACTGCATTTTCTGTTAAAAATAAACACAAAACTTTCTGATAAGGAGTTCTTGTTAAAAATGGAACAAACAGGTATAAAGCTTTCATCTCTATCCCAATATTTTCAAACTTCTCCTAAAGAAGTTGAACATATTTTTATCATTAATTATTCTTTTGTAACTGAAGAGAATATGGAAAAAGCTATTCGGATGATTTACCATGCACTGTTGTAAAAAGCAGGGATTTGAGAAACCCCTGCTTTTACGGTATTTTTACAGTTTGAACTTTCCTACTTCATCATTCAATCTTCCGACAATCTCCAAATTGGAATCCGCTTCCTTGCCTATATCACTGACGTTATTTGTCAGCTCTACGGCGGTTTCTGTTACACTCGTTACGCCTATAGCGCTTTCGTTCACGGCTGTTTTTACATCTTCCAGAGATCTTCGGATGTCGTCCATATTGTTTTTCAACTGTCTGCTCTCTGCTGCGAAATGCTGCATCATCTCATTCATATTACCGACATTGCTTTGGTAGCTTTCGCTGGTTTCCAGTAGTTTTTCATAACCGCCCATTGCTGTTTCGTTCATGAATGTAATCATTTCTTCTGCTTCTGCTGCCAGTTCGTCTACGGTTTGGATTACTTCGTCGGTTACTTTCTGGATTTCTGTTGCAGACGCAGCAGAATTAGTTGCCAGCTTCCCGATTTCATCAGCAACCACTGAAAAACCTCTGCCTACTTCGCCGGCACGAGCGGCTTCAATGCTTGCATTTAAAGCTAAAAGATTCGTCTCATCGGTAATTTCAATAATGTTCGTAGTCAGTCCTCTGATTTTCTCTACATCCTTGGACTTTTCGATTTTCTGCTGAACTGCAGACGCCATATCTGCGACCTTGACCATAGTACTGCGTTTTTCTTCTACAGCCCGGCTATGTACTTCCGAAGCATCTTTCATAATTCTGTCGGAAGAAGCGCTTCCGGTTTTGGCCCGTTCATAGATACCCTCGATTGATTCAAATATCTGCCTGATAGACTCGTTCGTCTGATCCAGAGATGCGCTGGATTCTTCCATGGCGGCGCTCATTTCTTCCATTACAGAGGAAACATCAGTGATTTTTGACTCGGCATCTGACAGTTTATTTGCCACCGTAGCGGAAGATTCTTTCAGATGCTCGGAATTCTCGGATATATTCAACATGATTTCACGTATATGATGAAGCAATTCATTGACATTGTCTGCAATCAATTCCATTTCATCGCCTGTGTGAACATCTAAAGTCTGCGTAAGGTCGCCTTCATTATGTACCAATTCATAGATTTTTCCGTCTACTTTATGCAGTCTCCGTATTACTTTTCCTACCATGAAATTGAGAACTGCCAGAGCAATGACCAGACAGATAAATGAAATCTGCAATGACCGGTTTAAAGCTTGTTCCAAACGTTCTACCACTTTTGCCGCATTGTAATCACAGCCGACAATGCATACTACATTTCCGTTACTGTCGGTAATCGGCATATATNCCGAAATTAAATCGCCGACTTCGNTTGAATCAATAAAATCCTGAACATACGTTTCACCATCGAAAACAGATTTTAATTCCTGATATGATACCTCAAAAACAGCGCCAGAGTCATTGGCGTTTCCTGTATTGTCCGCGTCAAGCCCATAATATACTTTATTACCATCAGTATATAAAATATACAGATATTGAATGCCGCAAGAATCCTTAATATCGAGCATNGATTCCAACAGTGCGTTATATTCTTCGCTCTCCATTTCTCCTGTCAGCAATGCTGATACTTGTCCGGCATTAATTACCTTTGTGGATATGACTGCTGCCATCTGAGCNTCTTCAACACCCATTTCAATCAAGCCNTCTTTTGTGCGCAGATAAGAATTAATCCCCATAATGGCACATAATAAAGCAATCGCTATGCTTGTCGGTATAAGAATTTTAAACCGGATACCAATACCTCTAGTTTTCATCTTTTTCATGCTTACTTTTCCCTCGCTATCTGATTCATGTAAAAATGAATATTTATANTTTATATTATAGCACAANTAAAAATATTTACAATTATTTGTCTGAAAANTTTCGTTAATTCAAGATATCCTNTATCCGGCTTTTACAGANTCATATTCTGNCCTTAGANGCTTTATTATCTGATAAAATTAGTGCGATTAAACGGTTCAATCGTAGGAAGCGGCTGATTTCCCTCAGCTATGCTTTTTAACATCCATGCCATATTGTAACCAATAGTGCGCATGGTCTGCAGACCTTCTTCGTCTTTCTTCACATCATCTGGCGTAGAACCGTGAACGCCGTTCCAGTACTGAGAGGAAACGACGGGCATACGGTTTATGGTAAAATATTTGTTCAGACGGTCAAAGGACGCTGTCGTACCGCTTCGTCTTGCACTGACTATCGCCGCCGCGGGTTTAAATTCAAAGCCGCTGCCCGCATAGAATGCTCTGTCCAATAACGCGCAAAGGGCGCCGTTCGGACCCGCATAATAAACAGGTGAACCGATAACGATACCGTCAGCCTCCTGCATGAGCCGCAGCATTTCATTTGCCGGGTCATCGTCGAACGCACACTTTCCAAGCTTTCCGCATGCGCCGCAGGCGATACAGCCTCGGACAGGTTTCTTGCCTATTTGAAAAATCTGTGTTTCAATCCCTTCTGTTTCAAGTACCTTTGCCACTTCGCTCAGCGCTGTATATGTACAGCCGTTTTCGTGTGGACTTCCGTTAATTAATAGAACTTTCATTTTATAACCATGCTCCTTTCTCAATATGCGAATTTGCGCACTGTTGCCTTGACTTTTGCAATTTACATATTTACAATTTACATATATATTATATGACTTACAGTATACTGTCAGTCAAGTGTAATCTATATCTTTTTGGAGAATGGTTTGACTTCGGGATTAATTAACTGAATTGGAATAAAAGTGAAAATAGAGTCGGGCAAATTGAAGGAGCGAAGGATGAAGGAAAGGTTTAAAAGGTATATAGTCAGATGCACAATTCTGATATTTATGCCCATAATGGCGGCGCTTACAGGATGTGGGAACAATGCATATACGGATTCTTTTGAAGGAATGAAAAGTGAAGAAAATGTAGAAAACTTAGAACATGTAGAAAGTGAAGAGGTTTACATAAATGATGACGAGGCCGGTATAAAGCGTGACATGGTTGACATAAAACGTGATGAGATTGACATAACACTCGATGAAGACGAAACACAGGAACCGGAAATATATGAGCGTTTTTTGAATGGTAAACTTTCGATAGAACTGGATGAAAAGCAGGTTACGATCAGCAACTTATTTTGGGATAATGATATTAAATATTGTTTCCTGGATATAGACGGCGATGGTATTGATGAATTACATATAAAGGACAATGTGATATATTACGCGATAAAGGCAGTGGATGGAGTGCCTCAGATTCTTTTTAAAGGCTGGTGGAACTATGAGCCGGTTGCTACAGATGAACTGTGCGGGATTCTATATGATGCCAATTGGGGATACGGGTCTGAGCATATTGAATTTATTCAGATAAGCCCTGATGGCAGCACTGAAAGCGATGGAGAGTTCGGGTGGTCTGACGAGAATGAGAACGGAATCATGGACGCTGAAGATTCCTTTAGAATAGATATCGGTTATGACGCTTCATTGGAAAAATATATTGGCTACGAATATATTGATATGGAGCGGTATGTTCAGTATAAAAAGGAACACAGTGCACAACAGGCAGGATATGAGTTGGAATGGACAGAAAAACGTTTAAAGGAGTTTGCAACATGGCAGGAAGCCTATATTGATTTTCTGGAAAAACCATCCGATATGATATGGGTGTCGGGGGGTGACTATGAAGAATATTCGCTAATTTATATAAATAATGACGACATTCCAGAATTGTATATTGATACGGCGTTTGCGGTAACCGGAACAACCATAGTCTCCTTTTATGATGGAAAAGTAAGATCCATGAATCGTGACCGGGGCGGAATAAAGTATATTGAATACGGCGGGCTGTTGTATAGTGACTGGGGGAATATGGGATTTTATCCCTGTGATATTTATATGCTTGAAAAGGGAGAATTTTCGGAAATAGGAACGGGATGGATTAGTGATCACTATGATGAGGAGAATGCGATTGTGTATTATACGTATTATTGGGAAGGAAAAGAAGTGACAGAGACAGAGTANGANGAATGTATTAAAGAAAAGATTGACAAATCAAAATGCATCGAGCCTTCTGTATTATATTCAAGAGATGAAATGTTGGAGATGTTAAAATGACGCTATATCATGGAAGTAATACTGCAAACATTAAAATATTAAAACCAAATCAGGCTGACCATGACCGCCCATATGTNTANATGNCTACAATNGACGTNGTTGCTGCATTTTATTTATGTAATGCTGTNGAAAGACCCTATTATTGGTTCCCATANGGATTTGAAAATGGCAGCAGTGTNCCAATNTATCATGAGTTATATCCNAATGCTCTNAAAGAGGTATCTGANGGNGTCAGCGGATATATCTATAAGGTGAANNCATCNGAAGAACAGGTAATTCCNTTTAANAANATTCCGTGCGCNAGGTTAGCGACAGAGCCTGTTGAAGTAGCAGAATGCATTCGCGTAGAAAATGCGTATGATTTATTCGTGAATTATGTAAACCAAGGTAAAATGCGNNTAGGNCGNTTTGAAGATAAGNCGGCTAAGCAGTTGGANTGGTGGTATTCCACCTGTGTAGAATACTTAAAGGAGAAAAATATGATAGAAACTCCTGATTGCTCCTATGCAGTTTTTATTAAGAAAAAACTGCCGCAGGTGTGGGAAAAGTACATAAATAGTTAATCAAAAATGACACTGGTTCAGTCGGAACTTAACCAATGTCATTTTTGGAATCGAGTGCGCTGGCACTTGATTNTTTANTTANGTTACAAAAGATGCGCCCGCAGTTCTTCTCCGCTTTTTGCAGAAAGGTAAGCAGGTGCGATATCGAAGACGGTTTTTGCGCCGTTTAATCCTTCATTGTTCATGCGATATGCCGCTCTTNCATAAGCTGCAATTACAGAGCCTGTGAATTCCGGATTGGAGTCCAGCTTTAAATTGTACTCGATTACATGAGAATTCTCTTTGTTCATGCCCGTATTGCCGGTACGGATGACGCANCCGCCGTGTGGTAGTCCGCTGTGGTCGCGCTTCATTTCCTCTTCCGTAATGAAATGCACTGTCGTNTCATAGTCGGNAAAATAGTTGGGCATTGTCTTGATTTCATGTTCGATAGCAGCTTGGTCTGCACCTTCCTGCGCCACTACAAAGCATTCACGGGTGTGCTTCTGTCTTGTGGACAACTCCGGATTGGAGCCACTTCTCACCTCATCAAGAGCNTCAGGCACCGGAATNGTATACTGNCTGCANTCCTTTACGCCCGGAATTCTTCTGACCGCATCGGAATGACCCTGAGANACACCNTTTCCCCAGAATGTATANTCATGTCCTTCGGGNANAATGCAGTTNGCATACAGNCTGTTTAANGAAAACATACCCGGNTCCCAGCCNCAGGAAATNATAGCNGTTTTTCCNGCNTTTTTCGCCGCNGNATCNACNGCTGCAAAGTGNTCCGGAATCCTTGCATGGGTATCAAAGCTGTCCACCACGTTGTACATNGNCGCATATTGCGGTGTCTGCACAGGAAGATCGGTGGCGCTNCCTCCGCATAAAACCAGTACNTCAATTTTATCCTGCATGTCCGATAACGCTTTGTCAGGCAAAACGCTTACGCCGGGCNTCCTAACCTGTACGCTGTNCGGATCACGGCGTGTGAACACTGCGGNAAGCTCCATGTCGGGATTTTGCAAAATGGCGCTCTCCACGCCCTTCCCGAGATTTCCATATCCTAAAATACCGATTCTAATCATTATTATAACCAAGCTCCTTTGTCATTGTATTATTTTTCCAGTATTCTANCATATTTTCTTTTTCCTGTGAAGGCTTCGCCGGATAATCAAATAGACTTTGNATATCAGCTGTGATACACTTAAATCATAATCGACTAAAGGCAATAGAAATAAAAATGGAAATAAAAATCTTTATCATTTATTAAAGNATCAGGAGGAAATAGAGATAATGTACACAAATATTCTACCCATTTTACGCTGCCCTCATTGCGGGGCAAGGTTTTCACTTACGGAAAGCAAAAAGGANGGCGAAGAAATTGTTGAGGGGAAANTCGTCTGTGAGAAAGAACATACTTTTTACATACACGAGGGAATTCTCGACTTTCAGTCACAGGAACAGGAGAGCTTCAATTCATGGACTGAATATTTTAAAGAAGAAACAGATGTCGATTTTGACGATAAATTTGACTCACATAAGACAGATAACCAGCGAAAAATTGAAAGAGACTTTCTTGACGGCATTGTTGAGGAGGCTGCAAAACTGAAAGGGGGTTTTTTGCTGGACATAGCATCCGGCAGAGGATTGCTTTTGCGTGAAATACTGAAAAATGTGGATACAAATGTGGAAATAATTTCAGCCGACTTAAGCTTCCGGGTATTATGGCGTGACCGAATCAAATTCAGAGAAATCAATCCGCACATCAAAGTAAATTATATTGCCTGCGACGCCACGAATCTTCCGATTCAGGATAATAGTATCGATATGGCTTGTACCTTTGTAGGTTTCACGAATATGATGAACCTGATGGAAAACGGAATCAGAGATACTGCCCGTGTACTAAAGGAGCATGCGCCGCTCATTAACTCAACTGTGTATATGGATGAAAATGCAGACGGTGCGAAAAAGGTCGCAGAATATCTTATGGAAAATCACATGGAAGGTGCTGAGAAAATATATATACGCAACGAATTGCTGGCAATCCACAAAAAGTATTTCCAAACTGTGCGCGAAAAAATTATTTATGAAGGAATTGCGGAGACAGTGGAAGAAGACTTGATTCCCTGCACCGGGGAATGGTTTGCGAATGTTGTGCTTATTGCGGAATAGAATCAAAATGTGTATAAATTTGTGAGGTATGTATGGGAAAAAAATTATCGGAAATGAGTCTGGAAGAACTATGGCAGTTATTTCCTATCTTTTTAACAGAACATCAGGACTGTTGGAAGGTCTGGTTCGCTGATGAAAAAGCCGGTTTGGAGAAAATCATTCCACAAGCCGCCAGAATAGAACATATAGGCAGCACAGCAGTAAGTTCCATATGGGCAAAACCGATTATTGATATTCTGGTAGAAGTTTCAAAGGAATGCGATATGTCGGGTATCAAAGACTTGCTGGTTAAAAATGGCTACATTTGTATGAGTCACAGTGATGGAAGATATTCTTTCAATAAAGGATATACGGAAAATGGTTTTTCCGAAAAAGTATTTCATTTGCATTTAAGGCATATTGGAGACAACGACGAATTGTATTTCAGGGATTATCTCATTGAATTTCCTGACGTTTCTCATGAATACGAAGAAATGAAGCTGTCACTATGGAAAAAATTTGAGCATGACAGAGACGGTTATACCAGTGCGAAAGCGGAGTTTGTAAAAAAATATACAAATGAAGCAAAATTGAAATATGGAAATAGATACTAATGTATTCAATATTTCTGCCAAGGACAGAGCATCTGTCAGGAAATTTACGGGAATTTTGGAGGGAATTAAAAGATGAATAAGAATGAACTTCTAAAAAAGATTGCACCTTGTTCTTTAATGTGCCACACCTGTTCGGCATACAGTGACGGAGTAATCTGTAAGACTTCAAAAACACTATTGAAATATCTGGACGGTATTGGAGAATTTTATAAAAAGCATATCCCTGATGCCGTAGAAAGCTATAAAAATTTTGAAGACGTACTTTGCATGTACAGCGCTGCCCCTTGTGAGGGCTGCCGCAGTACAGAGCATAATGAATGCAGTATCAAAGGGTGTTTTTTACTTGAATGCACCAAGGAACATGGGATTGATTTTTGCGGAGAATGCAATGAGTTTCCCTGTCAAAAAACAACTGATTTATTTGAAGAAGAAGTATATGAGCAGTGGTTGAATGGAAATCAGCAGATTCGTGATAACGGAATAGAGGCATATTGGGAAAGTAATGCTGAGAATCCGCATTATAAAGCATACAAAAACTAAAATATGCGAAAGAACATTAATGAAAAGAGGTAGTGTACAATGCGTTTTGAATACTGTCCGCATTGCGGAAGTAAATTAATCAAAAAAGAAATAGGCGACGAAGGGCTGATTCCGTTTTGTGAAAAGTGCAATGTGCCTTTATGGGATATGTTTACTACAAGCATTATAGCCGCTGTTGTGAATGAGGAAAGAGAGATAGCGTTGATAAGGCAGAATTATGTGTCAACTACCAATTATGTGTGTGTAGCCGGTATAATGAAAATCGGGGAGTCGGCAGAAGAGACCGTTATTCGTGAAGTTAAGGAAGAAATCGGTCAGGATGTGTTTGAAGTAGAATTTATAAAAAGCTATCCATATGAAAAAAAGGAAATGCTTATGTTAGGATATAAGGCTTCTGTAAAAAAGGCTGATTTTGTAATATCAGGTGAGGTTGATTCCGTTAAGTGGGTAAAATATGAAGATGCNTTGAGTCTGCTGCGNGAAGGGAGNATAGCTTGGCAGTTGGTCAGAAGTGTAATAGAAATTTAAACATGAATTTTGAGAAGAGAAAGATAATAGACTTTGTACTCGGATTATGGTATACTAATCATACCCAAGTTAATTATTTTTATAATTGGAGTGATTGCATGCTGGATGCAGCGGATATTATAAGAGATTCAGTAAATGAGTTTTCCAGATTACAAAATTGGATGTTATCAGCAAAAGCAAACAATGATATGGAGACTTATAATTCAATGCATGATAGGTATATTGAATTAAAAGTCACATTATCAAGTTTAGGTGTAAATCTTGCGGAGCTTGACAAAATCAAAGAATAACTAAATGTTAAAATATCAGGGCGCAAGTCTATTATATATAGCTTACGTCCTTATTTTGTATTATAGGAAATTACGCTGGCACTCGATTTTTTATATAGGAAGTAGGATTGTGAAGAAATATGACTAAAATAACTGCCATGACAACAATGTGCGCCGATATTTTTGATTCGACCGGAGAAATTTTCCCTGGTGGAGAAGCCCTTAACTTTGCAGCGGTGGCATGCGGATATCCTCATATTAATGTGGGAATTATGGGAGCTATCGGTGATGATGAATGCGGAAAAGCCGTATTAAATTCCATTCGTGACAAATCAATTGATAAAAGCTCTATACACATAATTAAAAACGGTGAAACCGCTTCAAATCGCATATATCTGACTAAGGAGGGTGACCGCTATTTTAAAGATGATTCATGGAATAACGGAGTTTACGGCGATTTTCGCATGTCGGATGAAGATATTGAAGTTCTTAAAAGTACAGACATTGTATTTATTAATTACTATTGTCCGAATTTGGCGGATGTTCTGAAACTAAGAGAAACGAATAATTTTAAACTTGCCATAGATTTTGACAACGTAAGAAACTTTGATGAGCTTGAAAAAATCGTACCATATATTGATTTCTTCTTTATCAGCGGAGATGAAGAGATACTGCCTGTGTTTAGAAAATGGTCGGAGAAGTATGATGGGATTTTCAATGTTACTCTTGCTGAAAACGGAAGCGTTACCTTTTTTAATGGAAAGGAATATAGGGTCAAGGCTGTTCCTGTCACAGAGATTGTTGACACTACGGGCTGTGGGGACAGTTACCATGCGGCATTCATATGTTCTTATGTAAAAGATTATGACATTATTTCTGCGATGAACGAAGGCTCGGCAGTGGCTTCGAAAACGCTGGCGCATATTGGGGGATTTTTGTAAAAATATATTTACATAGAGGTATTTATATGAAAAAAATAAAAAGAATAATAATAAGCATATTTGCTGTTGTATTGCTTTGCTTTGGTATATTTTTCGGGACTAAATTTTACTATAGCAGGCAGGTTAATACGGTTGAAATCATTAGAGAGGTTCCGGTTGAAAAGATAGTAGAGAAGGAAATTCAAATCTCAGGCGAGACAATCAGAACCAGTATGGCAAATATTGGAAAGTTATGTACGGCGGAATACAATTATACTCATGTTGAAAAGGTAGATAGTTCAAAAGAAATATACGGATATACCATTCCTTTTACTACATCTATGTTCATTTACAGTTATGACGGTACTATAATGGCAGGAATTGATTTTACTAAAATCCAAATTGATAAAAATGATACAGAAAAAATAATAACCGTAACGCTTCCCGATGTTGAGATTATCAGTTCTGACGTAGACCAGGATAGTTTCACTCTATATGATGAGAAAAACAATATTTTTAATCCGATAAGCGTAACGGATGTAGCCGATTCATTTGCTGATTTGAAAAACAGTGAAGAAGAAAAAGCCATAGAAAAGGGCTTGTTTGACAGAGCCAGAGAAAGCGCCGTAACATTGGTTGAAAACTTTATGCGCGGTTCGTATGATGTAGAGGATTATGATATAGAAGTGAGGTTTGAGGGAGCTTAATAGAAGCCATTGAAAAAATGGTGCATATCTGATAAAGAATTTGATTAAAAGAAACGAGGCATTTCACATGTACCACATTCTGATTATAGAAGATGACTCAGCATTAGCAGATGGTCTGTGCCGTGCGCTGACTTCTGAGAGTATTTCGGCACGTGCCTGCGGGACGATAAGAAAGGCAAAAGAACTGCTGCGGGAAAATACCTATGAACTGGTGATTCTCGATGTAAATCTTCCGGACGGAAGCGGCTTTGATTTCCTGAAGGAATTGAAAACAGAATCTGACACNGCTGTCATTCTTTTGACTGCNAANGATATGGAAACCGANATTGTGACCGGACTTGAAGCGGGGGCGGAGGATTATATAACNAAGCCCTTTTCCCTTGCTGTNCTNCGGGCGCGCGTGAATACGCAGCTTCGCAGACTGGAGCAAAGTTCGGGCAGTAATAAAGAGAAAATCGATGACTGGATTTTTGATTTTGAGCGCATGGAGTTCTTTTACCTAGGGGAAAAGGTGGAGCTTAGTAAGACAGAGCAGAAGCTTTTACGGATTTTTATGGAAAATAAAGAAANCACGCTTTCAAGGGATACTCTCATTGACTATGTCTGGGGACAGTCGGAGTATGTCGATGAAAATGCACTGTCNGTCTGNGTAAAAAGNCTGAGGGACAAGCTTCACGCCGGAGANTATATNAAAACNGTGTACGGAATAGGGTATGCATGGAGGAANCAGGATGAATNANATAGTCTTGTGTGTGGCAATTGNCNGNATTCTGTTTTCCGTNTGTCTGGNANTNNTGGAACGCCGNCGTGTCAGGAAAGTGATGCAGAGNATGGAGNCANTGCTGGATGCGGCAATGAAAGGNAATTTTGAAGAATTGTTTTATGACGAGACNAGNCTTTCAAGATTGGAGAGTATNCTCGCGCATTANCTTGCCGNAAATGAAGTGNCAATCAAAAATCTGAAAACGGAAAAGGATAAGACAAATACGCTGATTTCAGATATTTCACATCAGACNAAAACACCGATTNCAAACTTATTATTATATTCGGANCTTCTGCAGGAAGAGNCANTGCCTGAGAGTGCGAGGGAGAGNACGGTTCAGATTCATAATCAGGCNGAAAAACTGAACTTCCTGATTTCTTCGCTTGTAAAATTGTCACGCTTAGAGACCGGNATTGTTACNGTCAANCCGTCTGCNCAGTCGGTGACAGGTCTGCTTCATACCCTNTACGAACAATATGAGCCTGCTGCAAGAGCGAANGGGCTTGATATCATAGTCCATGATAGTGATGCGTGTGCGGTTTTTGATAAAAAGTGGACGCTTGAGGCAGTCGGAAACATAGTGGACAACGCCATAAAATATACGGAAAGCGGCACCGTTACCATTTCCGTGAACCCCTATGAATCATTCACATGCATTAAGGTGAGCGATACCGGAAAGGGNATAANAGAGTCGGAACAGGCGNCTGTTTNCGGNAGATTTTACCGCTCNGAGGANGTNANAGANGAAAAAGGCGTNGGAATCGGNTTATTNCTTGCAAGACAGATTATCCAGAGTCAGGGCGGNTATATGAAGTTAAGCTCTGNANTGGGAAAAGGCTCNGAATTTTNTGTNTATTTACCGGCAGNNCCNTNAAATCTTTCAAAACTGTAATAATTGATTTTTCCGTGGAAAGATTCTGGAAAGATTTCCATGATAGCATTGTATTATCAAAGGAGGTAGACCAGATGCAATTAACAACGGTAAATTTAAAAAAAGTTTATGGAAGTGGAGAAAATGAGGTAAGGGCGCTTGACGGCGTCAACCTTTCTGTGGAAAAAGGAGAATTTGTTGCGGTAGTCGGAACGAGCGGCAGTGGNAAAAGNACGCTCCTTCACATGCTTGGAGGANTGGANCGACCGACATCAGGTTCGGTTACCGTGGACGGNAAGGAGATTTTTTCNTTAAAAGANGANGCNNTGACGATATTCAGACGCAGNAAAATCGGNTTTGTNTTCCAGAATTANAATCTTGTTCCGGTATTAAATGTTTATGAAAATATTGTGCTTCCGGTACAGCTTGACGGAGTAAGNCCNGATAAGGACTATATTGACAGTATTATTGAAACGCTTGGAATANGNAGCAAGTTAAACAACCTGCCCAACAATTTATCCGGCGGCCAGCAGCAGCGTGTGGCAATCGCGAGGGCGCTTGCATCAAAGCCCGCTATTATTCTTGCCGATGAGCCGACCGGAAACCTTGATTCCAAGACAAGTCAGGATGTATTAGGGCTTTTGAAGGTGACAGGACAGAAGTTTGCCCAGACGATAGTCATGATTACACATAATGAGGAAATCGCCCAGCTTGCAGACCGCATCATCCGTATCGAAGACGGTAAGATTGTAGAGCGGGTATAGGGGGTGCGGCTATGAATGTAAAAAATAAAAGCTGTATCCGCCGCCTTAGCTTCAAACAGTTAAAGGCTTCAAAAATGCGGAATGCGATTGCTGTATTTGCAATTGCATTAACGACCTTACTCTTTACATCACTGTTTACGATATCACTGTCTATCAATTCCAGTTTCGAGGAATACCAGTTCCGTGAGGCTGGCGGATATTGCCATGGAACATTTAAGGAAGTTGATGATGAAAAAGTCGAGGCGCTTTCCAATCACAGAAAGGTAAAGGAATATGGTCTGAGAACGGTGTGCGGTATTATGACAGAATCGCCTTTTGCCAAAGTACCGGCGGAGATAAGCTTTATGGATGACAATTGTGCGAAATGGTCATATGTTTCCTTAAAGGAAGGACATCTGCCGTATGCAAAAGATGAAATCGCTATGGATACGGCAGCGCTTGAAAAGCTTGGGATACCGGCAGAACTTGGCGCCGAAGTGCAGCTAACATATACGATGATGAGTCAGGCTGGCGGACAGGAAGAGACGCGGTCAGACAGTTTTACCTTAGTAGGTTTTTGGGAATATGATAAGCTCTCTCCGGTGCATTATATCAATGTGTCGCAGGAATATGTAAAAGAGGTAGAGACGGACTATGTGGCGTCAGGCGGGGTGCCTTTCCGTTCCGATATGAATGTAATGCTTGCCTCGAGTATCAATATCCGAGGAGTTATGGAAAGCATAGATACTGACCTTGGCTATCAGTGGGAGAACAGGGAAGCTGAGAATTGTGTCCGCATCGGTGTAAACTGGGGATATTCAACATCTGAACTTGGGTCATCCATAGACCCGGCGATGATTTTGGCAATTGCTGTTTTCCTGCTGCTTGTGATTTTTACCGGATATCTGATTATTTATAATATATTCAGGATTTCGGTCAGCAACGATGTCCGCTTTTACGGACTGCTTAAGACAATCGGTACGACGCCGAGACAGTTAAAGCGACTAATACGGAATCAGGCTTTGTTCCTATCAGTTATAGGGATTCCGATTGGATTTCTGGGCGGCTATGTGGTTGGCAGCGTTTTGACGCCTGTGGTTATGTCTACGACATTGATGGGTGAAATTGTAAAAGTAAGCGTGTCTCCTGTCATCTTTCTGCTATCGGGTATATTTGCCGTGATTACGGTGCTTCTTTCATGCAGGCGTCCGGGACGGATGGCGGCAAAGGTATCGCCTGTGGAAGCAGTGCGTTATACGGAATCCAATGCCGGAAAGAAAAAAAGCCGTGCAACCAGAGGCGCTTCCATATCCCATATGGCGTTTGCCAATCTGGGGCGCAGCAAAACCAAGACAGCGCTTGTATTGCTTTCATTATCATTGGCAGTTATTCTTTTAAACAGCGTGTATGCTATCACTCAGGGCTTCGATATGGAAAAGTATGTGAGTCATAATCTGGAGGCTGACTTTATTGTCGGGAAAACGGATTATTTCAGATTTCAGGCGAATCGTTATAATCCGGAGGCAGGATTGACAGAGGAAGTAATAGACGAAATCCAAAATAATACAGAGTATTCATTAGCAGGCGGCGGATATTGCCTGCCTTTAGAGACAAACTGTTATATTACGGAACAGCTATGGCGGGACATGAATCCTTTTATCCCGGAAGATGTGGCAGACGGTTATCTTGCCAACTGCAAAAGACGGGGTGAACTGGTACTGTCAGGTCTGCTCTTGGAGGGATTGGATGAAGCCCTGTTTGAAAAAGTGGAGATCGTGGAGGGCGATATTGCCCCACTTTTTGAAAAAGACAGCCATAATATTGCCATTGCAGTATTTGTAGACGACTATGGAAATCCTTATGGGAAATATCCTGAAATAGGAACGAAGCTTCCTGTAAGTTATGTAGAAGAAGGACACTATTATGACAGCCGTACAGGAGAGCTTTGTAATGAAGATACACCTGAGGAATATTTGGAGTGGCGGATTGTCAAAGGACAGGATGTAGAGTATAATGTCTGCGCGATTGTCTCTGTTCCTTATTGCATGGGCTATCGTTATGCGCTGGATGGTTTAGAGGCGGTACTGCCCGAAGATATTTTAGCACGTGACAGTAATGCGGAACCTTGGCCAATGCTCTATTTATTTGATACTCCTGATGAGGAAGCAGAGGCGAAAGCGGAAGCATTTCTGGCGGATTATACGGCAGGAGACAGCTCAGAGCTCATGTATGAGAGCAAAGCAACTGTGCGCGAGGATTTTGAGAGTTTCCGGAATATGTTTCTGCTGCTTGGCGGAGTGCTCAGTTTTGTTGTCGGATTAGTCGGAATCCTCAATTTCTTCAATGCGATTCTGACAGGAATCATAAGCCGAAGAAGGGAATTTGCGATGTTACAGTCAGTCGGCATGACGGGAAAACAGTTAAAGCAGATGCTTGTTTACGAAGGCGTATTCTATGCGCTTGGCGCCATTGTGCTTTCGTTTATCCTATCGGCAGCACTTGAGCCGTTGGCAGGTCATCTGATGGAAGGTATGTGGTGGTTTTTCTCATTCCGCTTCACCCTTTTGCCAATGGTATTTATCGTGCCGGTATTTATCCTGCTTGGCGTTGCGCTGCCGTTAGTTGTACATCACTTTACATCGAGGAAGTCGATTGTGGAGAGGCTTAGGGAGAATGAATAGGACAATAATTCAAGCAGACTTAAAATGTGCTTGACAAAGAGATTTATTATCTGTAAAATTATCAAAAATATTTAGCGATGAAGAGAGATAGTAAATATTTCAGATTGCACAGAGAGGAGTTGGCAGGTGAGAAACTCCGTTGAAGGAATATTGAACCGGTCTTGGAGCTGCGTACCGACTGTATTATACATTAGGCTGCGCTGGGAACGCCCATTATAGCGTCAGAGTATAGAAAAAATTTCCGTACTTGCAGAGGTCTGTATTGTGAAATATAGATAAATTAAGGTGGTAACACGAAGCGATTAGCTATCGTCCTTAAAGTATATTTTAAGGAGGGTAGCTTTTTTATTATGAAAAATTATGTAGTAGATACTTATGAAAATTATAAGGAAGAAGACCGTTTGACAACCAATAACGCAAGAAAGATAGAGTTTATAACAACGACCAGAGTGTTTGATGAGGTCATTACTTCCAAATGTAAAATATTGGATTGTGCGGCAGGAACAGGTATATATTCATTTTGGCTTGCTGATAAGGGGCATGATGTGACTGCTACGGATATTACGCCAAGGCATATTGAAATTATTAATAAAAAACTTGCAGTAACAAAATATTCAATGAAGACAGCTGTTTTAGATGCAACCGATATGTCAATATTTGAAGACGAAACATTTGACGTTGTTTTAAACATGGGACCTTTTTATCATCTCATTACAGAAGAACAGAGAGAAAAATGCTTATCGGAATGTATAAGGGTATTAAAAAAAGGAGGGCTTCTTGTAACTGCTTATATTCCGAGATATTATGTATTTCAATATGTTGCCATTAGTGATGAAAAATACTTAGATGACGCTTTAGCAAAACAATTAGTTGAAACAGGTGTATTGCGCCATGATGACGAAAAGTGTTTTTGGACAGATACATATTATTCATCAAAGGAAGAAATGGAATCTGTTTATCGTAAACATAACCTGAAAATCACAGACCATTTTGCACAAGACGGATTAGCGCCCCTTTTATCCTATAAAGTCGATAGCTGGAATGAGAATCAATTCAGGATATGGTGTGATTATCATTACAGTATATGCCGTGAACAATCCGTTCTGGGTTCAAGTAATCATGTTATAATAATTGGTGAAAAAAGTAATTTCAAAAAGAAGTGTGAAAGTGATATAATTTAATTCCCTTTTCGGAATTGTGTGCCTGTTAAAAGTAGGCTATAATTGTACTAGCAAATCGAAGTTTTAAGGAGTGGAAAGAATGGCAGAGTGGAATTCTGAACAATATCTGAAATTCAAAGAACAAAGAACACAGCCAGCTATTGATTTGGTGAGAAGAATAAACGCTATCAATCCACAAAATATTCTTGATATTGGTTGTGGACCGGGCAACAGTACCAATGTGTTAAAAAAATACTTTCCAAATGCGCATATAGTGGGTATTGATAATTCTGAAAATATGATTGAAAAGGCAGCGACCACATATCCGAATTTAGAATTTAAGCTGATGAGCGTTGATAAAATTTGTCACGACAATGCAAATTACGATATCATATTTTCAAATGCCTGCTTGCAATGGGTGCCAAATCATAGAGAAATATTACCTTTGTTATTTGATAGACTTAATGAGAATGGTGTTATGGCAGTTCAAATACCAATCAATACACAAGAGCCGTTATTCAAGATAATAAATGAAACCGTAAATGAAGAAAAATGGGGCTTTTTGTCTTCGCTGAATGAGCAGAACGTCACATTAAACGGCGATGAATACTTTGACATTTTTTCATCGCTAACGGATAATTTTGATATATGGGAAACAGTTTACTACCACAATATGCCATCAATAAGTGCAATGGTTGAATGGGTTAAGGGAACAAGGCTTTTACCGTATATTCAGGCATTGAATAAGACAGATGCTCAAAGTCTAATTAATGAAATTACGGAAAGTGCGGCTAAGGTTTATAAAAAGCAAGAAAACGGCGAGATAATCTTTCGCTTTAGAAGACTGTTTTTTACTGCCATTCGCTAGATTACAGTTTGCCTTATAACATCAGCGAGGAAAAACGAATTTATGGAGGAATCTAAATGATAGTTCGAGCCTATGAAAAAAAGGATTTGAAATCAATGATTAAAATATGGAATGAAGTTGTGGAGGAGGGTATTGCTTTCCCTCAAGAAGAATTACTAGACAATATAACAGGGACAGATTTTTTTGCATCTCAAACTTATGTAGGTGTTGCAGAAGATGAAAATAACCATGTTATATGTGGACTGTATATACTGCATCCTAACAATATTGGTCGGTGTGGACATATTTGCAATACAAGTTATGCCGTTAGTTCTGAATATAGAGGTCAGCATATTGGCGAACAACTTGTTCTTGACAGCCTATGTCAAGCGAAAAAGCACACATTCACAATATTACAGTTTAATGCAGTGGTTGAAAGTAATATCCATGCAAGGCACTTATATGAAAGGCTTGGATTTATTCAGTTGGGAACTATTTCAAATGGTTTTAAAATGAAAGATGGGCATTATGAAAATATTTGCCCTTATTATCGTGAACTATAAATTCGGGTTTGTGGATTAGCAAATGGGAACACTTTTCCCCAAAAAGAGAGTTAATTTAAGAATTAATAAGAAAAGTCAACAAGCGTAAGCGTGATGAACTGCTGAGTAAAAAAAGCATGTTTCAAAATGTGTTTGTATAGGAGTGACAGTTTGATGATATTATATCATGGAAGCAATATTGCTGTTGAAAAACCTAAAATTCTTCAGTCTGACCGCAGACTTGATTTTGGCACAGGTTTCTATCTTACATGAGACCATAAAAAGGCTTTTACCGCAAAAATTGAAAGATCAGTATGCTTTTAAAAGTGAAAAAGCCCTCAAAGCGCTAATTTTAAGTGAGGTGGTTGAACGATGAAAAATGAAATGGTATTTATTCTTTCTTTTTATAACGAAAAAGTATCACAGATGATAGTTAATAAATATGGAGTTGAACCACTATCGGCGCTTAGAAAATTTCTCTTTTCCGAAACCTATAGGATGCTTACTGATGTAGAACTCGAAATGTGGGATTTCAGCCCATTTGGAATTTTCGATATGTGGGAAGCTGAACAGATTACCGGAGACCCGCGTAATTCTTTGTATTTAAGGAGAGGTATCATATTGAACGTTTGGAAAATGCTTTTGAGGATATTGACAGGCTTGTTGCGGAAAAAGGAGCGTGATTAAATGGATTCAGCAAGGCAGATAGAATATTATACAATAGACGATATTTACAATTTACCGGACGGACAAAGAGCAGAGCTTATTGACGGTGAATTATATATGATGGCTTTGCCCGGCAGAATTCACCAAAGACTTGTTATGGAGTTATCATTCAGAATAAGGGAGCATATAGGGAACAAAAGCGGAGATTGTGAAGTATATCCGTCTCCATTTGCAGTTTTTTTGAATGATGATGATAAGAATTATCTTGAGCCTGATATATCGGTTATCTGTGATAAGAACAAGCTTACAGAGGAAGGATGCCAAGGTGCGCCGGATTGGATCGTGGAAGTAGTTTCATCGTCAAGTCGTCCGATGGATTATAATAAAAAGTTATTCAAGTACAGGACTGCAGGTGTCAGGGAATATTGGATAGTTGATCCGATGAAGCAGCAAATTACAGTTTACAATTTTGAACATGATACTTTTGAAGAGTATTCTTTCACAGATAAAGTAAAAGCCGGGATATATGAAGATTTAGAAATTGATTTTTCGGGGATAAGTATTGAGTAGATATGTCAGGACAAATACGCACATCAGCAAAAGCAGTTATAATTAAAGACGGTAAATTACTTGCCATAAAACTAAATGACGGCAAAGAAGAATGGTATACTGCCCGGCGGCGGTCAGGATAGCGAAGAAATGCTCCCCCAGACTGTGGAACGGGAAGTAAGAGAAGAGACAGGAATAGAGGTTAAATGCAAAGACTTACTTTTCGTTATAGAGGGAGTTCATGGCGAGAGCTTTCACAGGATTGACTTAGTGTTTTTATGTGAATACTTGGGAAAAGCAGAAAATGCAGCACTGCATAATGATACGAATCAAATCGGATATGACTGGCTGGATTTATCGGTATTGAATAAATTACCGCTATTCCCGTCAAAACTTCGCCGCCCGATAATGAACTTTTATGAGGGAAAAGAATATATAAAGTACCTTGGAAATGAAGAGATTGGTGACCCGGAATGTTTGGAATAGATGAATATATTTATGCCATTATGGACAAAAAGAACAGCTAAGGCTTATTTCTCCACCTTACTGTTCTTTTTATTTTTTACTAAACCCATAACCGCTATTTAAGTGTATAGCTTAAAATTTTATTGGAACAGTTGATAATCCTGCTGCTATAATAATAACCATACATACGATAAAATCAAAACTTGCTGATAAACTAAATAATATACTTCCTAACAAATATATCAATAGTATTATACTTGCAACAAGAAATATCCTTAAATACTTCCATGCATATGTTTTTCTCCTTTGAGAATCCGAATTCTTTGCGGTTTTAAAGTTGGGTCCATAAACAATCCAATACACATATTCACCCTTAAAAATAATGGTAAACAGTACATCAATAAGTGTCATTACCACTATAACAAATACTTTGGATAATATTTTGGAATTGCTCAACGAGTTCCACCCAAACCCGAAGAAAAGAGCAAACCCCAAAAATGAAAATAGCCACCCTACTAACGGTTTATAAGTTTCCGCATATTCATTTTCTTTTACCAACGTAATCATATTTTCCTCCGCTTTTTTTTGATACTCATCAGCAGAAAGTTTTTCCCCTGAAAGAAGTTCGTTCACACTTATCCCTAATAGGTCACAAAGAGGTATCATAAACTGCACTTCCGGTAAACCTTTTCCGCATTCCCATTTGGATATTGTCTTATCACTAATTTCAAGAATATCTGCCAATTGCCGTTGAGTCATATTTTTTTCTTTACGACAGTTTGCTATGAATCTTCCAATTTTTATTTGGTCCATAGACATTGCCTCCTTTCGGAAATAAGAATACAAAATTTATAGTGTAAGATACACCCATGTACCGTAGAAGTCGTTTTTTCTAGCTCTACGCACCGTAGAGTTTTCTTTTCATGTAAATATCATGTCAAAGTATATCATGTAAATAGACTAATCTCAATTATCTAATAAACCTTTGACGGCAGATTGCACAAAATGTTCCCGAAGCTGCCTTGCGAAGTCATATGAGATTTTCTTAATATTCCGCTATATACCCAGCAATTTCGGGACACGGATGTCCCGAAAAGCCCGCACTGAGCCTGGACGGCGAATTGCGGGCGGTTGCGTCCGTATTCACAACCTCACCGGAATATTTAGAAAATCCATATGACGCAGCCAGGCGCGAGAGAACATTTTGTGCAATCTGCCCTCTCAGCTTTATTCAATCCCCCCTTCTTTCCTTATTGCCAAGTCACACAAACACAGTTATAATAACATAAGCTGGTCAATATCAGATGTTAATTGAGCATGAACAGAATATCATATAGAAAAGGCAGGCAATGAGCAAATCATGATAAAAACAATAATTTTCGACATAGGAAACGTACTTGCAGACTTCACATGGAAGGAATTTCTTGAAGAAAAAGGATGTACCGGAGAGGAACTTGAGAGGATAACGCAGGCGACCATAATGAGCGAGGAGTGGAACGAATACGACAGAGGCGCTATGACGGACGAAGAAATAGTACAATGTTTCATCAATAACGCCCCTGATTTGGAAGCAAAAATCAGAAGTTACTTTGCCAATGTAAAAGGAATCGTGTCCAGAAATGATTATGCGATACCGTGGATTAAAGAACTTAAACAAAAGGGTTATCAGGTCCTGTATCTTTCCAACTTTTCAAGGAAAGCAGAGGAAGATTGTGCGGATGCGCTGGATTTCATTCCGTATACTGATGGAGGAATCCTATCATATAAAGAGAAAGTCATAAAACCCATGCCGGAGATATATCAGCTTCTGATTGACAGGTATCATCTTGTTCCTGACGAATGTGTTTTCATGGATGATACAGAAAAGAATCTGACAGGTGCGTCAGAATTTGGAATCCATACGATTCATTTTAAAAATCAGTCACAGGCGATAGATGAACTTAGGAAGCTGGGAGTGAATTAGATTAAAAGTTGCAGATTTACAGATAATTTCGGTTGTTAATGCGGGAAAGGGACATTATTACAGTGAAGACATTAAAACTGCCTAGACTTATAAGTGACGGAATGATATTACAGCAGAAGAAAAGAGTGCGCATATGGGGAGAAGATGAGCCTGAGAGAGAGGTTTCAGTCTCATTTTTGGGGAAGAAATATGTCGCAAATGCTGACAAAGACGGCTATTGGGAAATATTTCTGGAAGGACTTGAGCCCGGCGGAGCTTATGAAATGCATATTTCTGATGATGCCGGGAATGAGAAAAGCATAAATGATATTCTAATCGGAGATGTATGGATGTGCTCAGGGCAGTCCAACATGGAGCTTCCCATGAACAGGGTCAGGGATAAATATCCTGAGGAGATTAGAAATTGCACTAATTCCTGTATCCGTACCTTTAAAATTACCGAGCACAGCGATTTCCATGCACCGCTAAAGGAACTCTTGACAGGAGAGTGGAAAGCGGCCGGGAATGACACTATTTTAGACTTTTCTGCTACCGCATATTTCTTTGCAGAGCAGATATACAAAATGACAGGGATTCCTGTCGGGCTTATCAATGCAAGTCTGGGAGGCTCCAGAATTGAATCATGGATGAGCAGGGAGATGTTAGAGGGATATGACGATTTTCTGTCGCTTGCAGACAGATACAGTGATGATGATTTTATAGAAGAGAGGGTTAGAATAAACCAGCGGCAGGCGGAAGAATGGCATGGCAGACTTGAAAGCATGGATTTGGGAGTAAAAGAAGGCTGGGAACGGTGCGGCATTGATACTTCAGATTTTAAAGAAATAAAAATCCCATGCTTTTTTAAGGATACAGAACTTAAGGGATTTATCGGAAGCGTATGGTTTAGAAGGGAATTTACGGTTTCCGGAGAATTTGCAAAGCGGGAAGCTAAGCTCTGGCTTGGAACGATAGTAGACAGCGATACGGTATATATTAACGGCGTTTTGGTTGGGCATACGGATTATCAGTATCCGCCCAGAAAGTACATAGTGCCCGCGGGAGTTTTGAAGGAAGGCAGCAACATAATAACCATTCGCGTGAAAAGTGAAGCAGGGCACGGAAGATTTACAGACGGTAAAATATATGCAATTTTTAATGATGAAGAGAAAGTAGAGTTGTCAGGAACATGGAAATATCGAATAGGAGCTTCCTGCGATATGGTTCCGGAGACGGACTTCGTGAACTGGAAGCCCACAGGACTCTATAACGGTATGATGGCTCCCTGCCATAAATATACGATTGCCGGCGTACTCTGGTATCAGGGAGAAGCAAACACAGACAGGCCGGAGCGTTATCTTGATCTGATGAGAAGGATGATAAATGGATATAGAAAAAATTGGGAAGATACAAAGCTGCCGTTTTTCTATGTTCAGCTCCCTAATTTTTCTACGGAAATCTATGATATGGACCGGCATGGGACTTTTCATGATTGGCCTGCCATGCGTGAAGCGCAGAGGCAGGCTTTGGAAATACCGGATACAGGAATGGTAGTAGCTATAGACCTTGGAGAAGATAATGACCTGCATCCCTTGAATAAAAAGGGCGTCGGCTACCGTCTTGCAATGCTTGCTGCAGACAGACTTTACGAACATAAATCAGGGTGTGATGGACCACAGATAGAAAAGGTGGTTATAGAAAGAGTTGATACAGAAAGAATCGATTTAGAAAGAAAAGATGTAGAAAAAATAGATGTAGAAGAATCAACTGCTAAAATTCCAGATACAAGAGTAATTGCGACATTATTCTTAAAAAATGTTACAGACGGTATCCATGCTTTTTCTGAGAATAAAGGTAATGAAATTACTGATTTTGAGTTGGTAGATGAAAAAGGTATTCGTCACAGGGCAAAAGCTGAAATCCATGAGAATAGAGTGCTGCTATCCTGTGAAGAAGATATATCAGATGTATGTGAAATAAAATATTGCGGCTACAATACAAACAGTGGGGCACTTATTTATAACAAAGAAGGATTTCCGATGAGTCCTTTTAGTATTTCTGTTAAAAATTGAAAAAGAGAGGTACGGCATGAACGGAAAAATTTTATGGAATGACGGATGGTCTTTTTTAAAAACTGAGGCAGGAACCACGTATGAGCAGGTAATATCCAGATTACAGGAGTTTAAAGCGGTGGATATTCCGCATGACTGGCTGATATATGATGCTCTTAATCTGTATGAGAATGGAACCGGCTGGTATAAGAAGAGTTTTGTGTATGAGCAGAATCAGGATAAGAAGGCTTTCGTTACATTTGAAGGCATATATATGGACAGCACCGTTTATATAAACGGAAAGAAGGCGGGAGAGTGGAAATACGGCTATTCTGCTTTTACGCTGGATGTTACAGACTTTATTAAATCAGGAGAAAATGAGATTCTGGTCAGCGCATGCTTCATGAGCCCTAACAGCCGCTGGTATTCGGGGGCGGGAATTTATCGTGACGTATGGTTTAAAGTGACGGATAGAACCTATCTTCCGGAGAATACCGTATATATCAGTACGAAAAAACAGGATGAAAAAAGCTTTTCTGCTCCGTCTTGAAGCCGAAATTGCCGGAGACAGGAAAGATGAAGCGCAGGTAGAATTCAGTCTTTGGGATAAAAACCACAGTAAGGTCAGACTTGAGCCGACTGATGAGGTTGTTGACAAATCCGTAGTTGTGAAAAATTATCTGGTAAAGGANGTAGAGCTGTGGGATGTTGATTCCCCGGTGCTTTATACTCTTAAGACAGAGCTTGTGATAAATAATGAAGTGATACAGAANGAAGAGGNCAGAATCGGCTTTAAGCANNTTGAATNTGATGCGCAGAANGGATTNTTCNTAAACGGNAGNCATNTGAAGCTGAACGGAGTCTGCGAGCATCATGATTTAGGCGCGCTCGGNGCTGNNTTTAATAAGTCTGCCATGAGACGAAAATACCGTATTTTGAANGAAATGGGCGTAAATGCGGTAAGAGGTGCGCATAATATGATGGCGGAGGGAGCCATCGAGCTTGCGGATGAGATNGGACTTCTGGTGCTTTCGGAANCTTTTGATATGTGGGAGAGACCCAAGACTACTTANGACTANGCCAGATTTTTCAAAGAATGGNCCGCGNGTGATGTGGAGAGTTGGATAAAAAGGGATAGAAATCATCCCAGCATCATTATGTGGAGTATCGGAAATGAAATATACGANACNCATGCGGATGNNCATGGAAAGGAAATCACCGCTTATCTTAAAGGTTTAGTGGAAAAATATGACCCGATGAAGAACGCGNTAGTGACCTTGTGCTCTAACTATATGCCNTGGGAAAATACNCANAAATGNGCCGATATGTTAAAAATGGCGGGNTANAATTANGGTGAAAAGTATTATGANGAACANCATAANGAGCATCCTGACTGGATAATATACGGAAGCGANACNTCGTCNATCGTNCAGAGCAGGGGNGTATACCATTTTCCGNTNAANGCAGGNATACTTGCAGAGGATGATGANCAGTGTTCGNCGCTTGGCAACAGCGCNACNAGNTGGAGCGCTAAATCCATGGAAATCTGCGCTACTTATGACAGGGATATGGAATTCTCTCTGGGGCAGTTTATATGGACAGGATTTGATTATATCGGNGAGCCTACGCCGTATCATACCAAAAATTCNTATTTTGGACAGATTGATACTGCCGGCTTCCCGAAGGATTCCTTCTATGTATGGCAGTCTGCGTGGACGGATTACAGGCAAAAGCCNATGATACATATTTTCCCNTATTGGGATTTNAACGANGGACAGCTTATAGATGTGCGTGTCAGCTCCAATGCGCCNTATGTGGANNTGTTTATAAANGGCAGAAGNCTCGGNAAACAGCATCTNACNCATGAAGCGGGNAGCGGNAGCCATANTCATAGCAGACTATCAGNTTCCTTATGAAAAAGGNACNCTTACNGCAATTGCTTATGATTNTGATGAGAAAAAAGTCGCAAGTACTGAGAGACATTCGTTTGGCAATTCCAGNGATATTGTAATAACGCCGNATGAAACAAAAGTAAAGGCGNANGGCCGCGACCTGCTTTTCTTCACCATAAGNACTCTGGATGCAGATGGAAATCCTGTAGAAAACGCNTGCNACAGNGTAAATGTGAAAGTTACGGGTGCAGGAAGGCTTATCGGNCTTGANAACGGAGACAGTACGGANTTTGACAGCTATAANGGNNTNAGCAGAAGGCTTTTNAACGGAAAACTGCTGGCAATAGTACAGGCGGATACTATACCCGGTCAGATAAAGGTTGAAGTAACTGGAAAAGGATTAAACGGCGCGTCAGTTGTTTGTGAAAGTTATGAAAGCTGTGAAAGCCATGAAATCTGTGAAAACAGCAAAAATAATATAAACAGTGAAAACATTGAGTATATTAAAAACGATGAGAATANTGAAAATATCGAATACNCAGGTTTACATAAAAACCATATCACAACACTTGAATGCAACAAAGAAACTCCGGTTGTTCTCGGAAAAGCCGAAGAAATCCCNGTNCGNAAGATTAACCTGAAATCATTGGGCGGGCAAAANTTTACNAANGAACATGATACCATAGCGGTAGAGGCNTATNTNGAACCGCCTCAGGCAGATGATAAGGAACTGATATTCAAGGCTGTAAATGATACCGGAGCGCCNACNAATCTGGTAAGCCTTGAGCAGGAAGGAAACAGAGCCGTCATGAGGGCTAAGGGTGACGGAAATTTCCGGCTTTTTGCTNCGTCCAAGAGTGGAACGGAAAAAGTCAGAATTATGTCGCAATTAGAATTCTCGGTAGAGGACTTTGGTACGGCATATCTGAATCCATATGAATTTATATCCGGCAGCCTTTATACTTTGGTAGCTAAAGGTGATGTAGGCTGNGGTAACGAAAGAGGAGTTGCCACAGGCCGGGATGGGGAAACTGTTATCTGCTACAGCGATATTGATTTTGGAAATGTGGGAAGCGATGAGATTACCATTCCTATTTTTGCCCTGAATGATGATGAATATCCCATTCNGATCTGGGAGGGCGTTCCGGGAGAGCCGGGAAGCGAGATGCTCGCTGATGCAGTATACCAGAAACCTTCCATATGGAATGTATACCAGCCGGAGACGTTTAAGCTAAATAAGAGACTTAAAGGTATTACAACCATAAGTTTCTGGCTTAACCAGAAGGTTCACATTAAAGGATTTTCATTTACAAAATACGAAAAGGCGTGGCTTAATCTTAATGCCGGAGAAGCGGACGCCATCTATGGAGACAGTTTTGTCAGAAATGGCGCTATGATAGAGGGAATAGGCAATAATGTTACTCTTGAATTTACGGATATGGATTTTGGCGAAAAGACTATAAAGGGAATCGCTATAAAAGGCAGGGCGGTAAATGGCGTCAATACCATTCATTTACGCCTGTATAACGGTGTTGATGAAATCAAACAGATTGTGGAATTCCCTGAAAGCGAAGAATATATCCTTAAGGAATTTGATTTAGAGCCCATAAGCGGTAAATGGGATGTATCATTCGTTTTCCTTCCGGGAAGTAATTTTGATTTTGCTCATTTTCAGTTTTTGTAAATATTAATTATCATATGCACGGTTCAGGCTTTTGTATTCGGATGGAGTGCAATTCTTTGCAGTCTTGAAGATGCGGTTGAATGTAGATAAACTGCCAAAGCCTGAACGCATTGCTACTTCCGTGATTGAAATATCCGGCTGGATCAGCAGGGTTTCGGCATGGGCGATTCTTTTCTGAGTAAGGTATTCGCAGCAGGATACNCCGCTGAACTGCTTGAAAAGNCTGGAAAAATGAAACTTGGAAAAGCCGGCAAGGTCGGCAAGTTCTTCTACGGTTATATTCTCCGTACAATGCTCTGTAATGTAATTGCAGACATCCATAAATTTCTCTATATACATGTGTTGTTTGTTTGATGTGATACCGGGAAATTTTGCGCCTGCATTGAAATTGGCGCGTCCCAAAGCCGTGAAGAAATTAATCATCAATGCATAGATACAGGCTTCTGTAAAAGGCATTTTATTATCATATTCATTGCTGATTTCATTCAAATAGCCGCGAAGCTGTTCATTTAATCCGGGATATTCTTCCCGTCTGATCAGTCCATAAGGATGCATGGAATGAATCAGAGAATCCATCCCTTTGACATTACATATAAGACCATAATCAAAAAGCATGATGAGACGCTCGCCGTCATCGTCTCTCGGAGAAATCAATTTATGCAGGGTGCCAGGCGGCGTTATCCAAATGTCCCCTTCTCCAAAGGTGTGGGGTTCGTCATCTATGACAACGGTATATTCGCTCTTTATCGGCATAATGATTTCCATGGCAGTGTGCCAGTGAAGCGGATAGTCTTCGGGCTGTACATTATGGTATAGTCTTATGCCGTGATATGAATCATAGTTTACTGTCTCATGCGTACCGTTTAAAATTTCTATCATATATTAATCCCCATGTTCCTTTCTCAATACTATTCCACAGCCGGCATTTTTATCTTATAAATTAGCACAGAATGAGAAGTGTGTCAAATCAAATAATGCTAATTAGCAATTTTCGAGCATGACAGAGCAAAATATAAAGAGTTTTTTCTTGCCTGGTTTTATATAATTATTCTAAAAATATTATAAACCCGTAGGAAGGAGTACGCTATCGACATGGAACTTGTCAGGGATGAAATTAAGAATGCTGAATTTGAGAAACGCGCGCGTGAGCTGGTCTCACAGATGACATTGGAGGAAAAAGCTTTTCAGATGCTGAATGGAGCACCGGCAATAGAGCGGCTGGGTATTAAGGCTTATAATTGGTGGAATGAAGCGCTTCATGGTGTAGCAAGAGCCGGAACTGCGACGGTTTTCCCTCAGGCAGTTTCACTTGCGGCTTCTTTTGATGAGGATTTTATAGAGGAAGTAGCAGATGCTATTTCTACGGAAGGAAGAGCAAAATTTAATGCTCAGCAGAAATATGAAGACATGGATATATATAAAGGACTCACCTTCTGGTCGCCCAATGTCAATATATTCAGGGACCCAAGATGGGGACGCGGGCATGAGACGTTCGGAGAAGATCCGTATCTGACTTCAAGGCTTGGAGTGAGGTTTATAGAAGGTTTACAGGGGCATGATGAGAATTATATGAAGGCAGCAGCCTGTGCCAAGCATTTTGCAGTACATAGCGGTCCCGAAGACCTGCGCCATGAGTTTGACGCCGTAGTGAGTAAACAGGATATGTATGAGACGTATCTTCCAGCGTTTAAAGCCTGCGTGCAGGAGGGTAAGGTAGAAGCTGTAATGGGAGCTTATAACCGTACTAACGGAGAACCATGCTGTGGAAGTAAAACCCTGCTTACTGACATACTGCGTGATGAATGGGGCTTTAAAGGTCACGTAGTTTCCGATTGCTGGGCAATCAAGGATTTCCATGGCGGTCATGGTGTGACATCAAGCGCAGTGGAATCGGTTTCACTTGCAGTAACGAATGGCTGTGACTTAAACTGCGGCAATCTTTTCATATATGTAAAAGAAGCGGTAGAAAAAGGAATGATANCGGAAGAAAGNGTAGANGAAGCTTTAGTACATCTTTTCACTACCAGAATGAAACTGGGATTATTCGACGAAAAAGGCAAGACTCCTTATGATGATATTCCTTTCACTATAGTTGATTCCAAACAAATGCAGGAGCTTAATCTGAAGGCGGCGGAAAAATGTATTGTGCTTCTTAAGAATGAGGACGGTCTTCTTCCTTTGGATAAATCTAAGATAAAGACAATAGGCGTAATCGGACCCAATGCCAATAACAGAAAGGCGCTTATCGGAAATTATGANGGNACNGCTTCACGTTATTATACNATTTCCGAAGGNATTCAGGAGTATTTGGGCGATGATGTGCGCGTGCTGGTATCAGAAGGCTGCCATCTNTACAAAGACAGTATCAGTAACCTTAGTATAGGAAAAGACAGGGATTCGGAAGTGAAGGCAGTCTGCGAAGCAAGTGATGTAGTGGTAATGTGTCTTGGACTTGACGCAGGACTGGAAGGCGAAGAAGGCGACGAGAGTAACCAATACGCCAGCGGCGACAAGCCGAATCTGAATCTTCCGGGCAGGCAGCAGGATATTCTGGAAGTNGCTTATGCAAGCGGTAAGCCTATTGTGCTGGTGCTNTTATCAGGAAGCGCACTTGCCGTAAACTGGGCGGATGAACATATTCCGGCGATTGTTCAGGGCTGGTATCCCGGAGCACAGGGCGGAAGAGCTATTGCAAAAGTATTGTTNGGGGANAAAAATCCTGAGGGAAGGATGCCGGTTACTTTTTACCGTTCGACTGANGAACTTCCGGAATTTACCGATTATTCCATGAAGGGCAGAACCTACCGCTATATGGAAAATGAAGCGCTTTATCCTTTTGGCTATGGTTTGTCATATACAGAATTTGAATATAAAGATGTATCTGTTTCTTCGGATATTATCGGAGAAGACGGAATTATCCTGAAAGCCGTTGTGACTAATANCGGNAGCAGNGAAGGTACGGAGACGGTACAGGCTTATGTGAANGCNGACAGGGAAGGNACGCCTAATGCACAGCTTAAGGGAATCCGTAAAGTTACGCTTANGCCGGGTGAGAGCCGTGAAGTTTCCATTAAGCTTCCNCTCAGTGCGTTTGCATTGTATGACGAGCAGGCTGTGAATAAAGTCGGAGCCGGAAAGTATCTTGTTTACATAGGGGGAACGCAGCCGGATGTGCGCAGTGAGAAGCTGANGGGGAAGAAGGTTNGCNNGNTTNGNGTGAATGGCNGAGAAGGAANTNGTGNTTTAGNNGTAGTTANAAACGGACGGATGTATGCACATATATTACTATGAGAGGTGCGCTTTCGCTCCGTTGTGAACACAGCGGTACTAAGATTGCTGAGGGACGCAATCTAAGGACCGGTGTTCACAGAGGACCTCTCATAATAATATATGTGCATACATCCTGATGGTTGGATAAGTCATATAATAAGGAGTACTTGATATGGGGTATGAACAGGCTTGGCTGAATTATGAGAATAAATCTGTCAATATGGGNATTAATGACATTAATGTCATTTGNGCAGATNTTAAGGATGAAATAATAAANAANAGTGTAAAAGAGTTACAGATGGCGTTTAAGGGNATGACCGGGCAGGANCTTAAAGTNGAAAATNCAGANGATAAGANCGNGNGGTCNGGAAGNNTANGCCTNACGGTGAAGGCNNAAATGCAGGAAGAAATCAAGGNNGAAGGATACCGTCTTTTTGAGGAAAACGGGCAGATNACNNTNGANGCNNCCGATTCTAAAGGAATANTNAANGGAACNTTTGAACTGATTCGNCNGATNCAGATGGNGAGTCCGNTGCAGGGTATNAATATNNGCANGGAGCCNGATATGCCTCTGCGTATGCTTAANCATTGGGATAACATGGACGGCAGTATTGAACGCGGATATTCAGGTAANTCNTTTTTCTTTGAANATAATGAGATTATAGTAAATGACAGNACTGTCACTTATNCAAGNCTTGCNGCGAGCNTCGGNATAAATGCGGTNGTAATCAATAATGTAAATGTAAAAGATGCNGCNACATGGCTGATTACGGACAGGTATTTTGACAAGCTGAAAGNAATGTCTGAGATTTTTTCCGGCTATGGAATCAANTTGTTTTTGAGNCTGAATTATGCGGCGCCTGTTGAACTTGGNGAGCTTGACAGNGCGGACCCTCTTGATNCAAAAGTACGNGAGTGGTGGAANAANAGGATGCAGATTGTGTTCAGTGCAATCCCGAATCTTGGAGGTTTCCTCATCAAAGCGGATTCAGAGGGACGTCCGGGTCCGTTTACTTATAACAGGACTCANGCNGANGGAGCTAATATGTTNGCAGAAGCAGTAGAGCCTTATGGCGGACTNATTATCTGGAGATGCTTCGTATATAACTGNAANCAGGACTGGCGTGACCGNAANACAGACAGGGCNAGGTCGGGATATGATAATTTCATGCCTTTAGACGGNATGTTTAAAGATAACGTAATCCTNCANATCAAGAACGGACCTATGGATTTTCAGGTGAGNGAACCGGTGCATCCGTTGTTTGGAGGACTTACNAAGACCAANCAGATGTTAGAGGTACAGATTGCNCAGGAGTATACCGGACANCAGAGACATATCTGCTANCTGNTGCCNATGTTCAGTCAGATTCTTAACTTNANAACTTATGTNNANGANNAAGATGACANNGTAAANGATATTGTNTCCGGAAAGACTTTTAACCAGACAAACTGCGGTATGGCNGCAGTAGCNAATACCGGAAATGANGATAACTGGACNGGACANGANCTTGCNGCTGCNAATTTNTANGGATTCGGANGGCTTGCATTTGANACAGGNCTTACTCCTGAGGAGATTGCAAAAGAGTGGATANGCCTTACATATGGCAGGGATGNGCAGATAGAAGANACNCTTNTNNANNTNTTNATGTCATCATGGCCGGCATATGAAAAATACACGTCNCCGCTTGGNATAGGNTGGATGGTGAATCCNAGNTATCATTANGGACCNANTGTGGACGGATATGAATATGACAGGTGGGGNACTTACCATCGCGCNGACCATNTGGGTATAGGCGTTGACAGGAGTCATGAGGGAACAGGATATGCAACTCTTTACAGAGAGCCTAATGCGTCTTTATATGACGATAAGGATAAATGTCCTGACGAATTATTGCTATTTTTCCATCATATTCCGTATACATGGAAGCTTAGAAGCGGAAAAACCGTAATCCAGCATATCTATGATACGCATTTTGAAGGNGTGGAAATTGTAGAAGATATGGTGCAGAGGTTTGAGAAGCTTAAGGATAAGCTGCCTGAACATATATATAAAAGGGCAATGGAAAGACTTGAGCATCAGATAGAGCATTCAAAGGAATGGCGTGACCAGATTAATTCATATTTCTACAGGAAATCCGGTATATCGGATGAAAAGCATAGGGAAATATACTGATAATTCGGCAGAATGACATATTTTGACTCGGACTAACTTGTTTTGTTCAGAATATTGCACAAAATATAAGCAAAATATGAAGCTGAAATAGCAAGATTTGATAAGAGGATAGTATCGGTGTGTGCTATTATATTTTAAATAGAAATAAAATAATTATGGGGGTGTAAGAATGAAAGCTTCAAAAAAGAAAGTACCTGCTGCGAAGAGTAATCAGAGTTTCGGCGTCTATATGAAAAGATACTGGCAGCTATATTTTCTGTTGAGTCTGCCAATGTTGTATCTATTGGTTTTCAAGTATATACCAATGATATATATTCAGATTGCATTTAAGAAGTATAGCATTATTCAAAGCGTATGGGAAATGCCGTGGGCAAAAAATCATGGGTTTGAATATTTTATTCAGGCATTTCAAAACAATGATTTCCGTCGAGCGCTGCGTAATACAGTATTTTTGAATTTACTGGATCTGCTGATTGGTTTTCCGGCTCCGATTATTTTTGCTTTGATTTTGAATGAACTATGTTTCAAACGTTTTAANAAAGTGGTACAGACGATTGCATATATGCCGCACTTCCTTTCATGGGTTATTATTTACAGTCTGGCATTACAGCTTTTTGCTCCCGGTGAAGGTTTATTAAATATGGCTATTGAGCGTCTGGGTGGCTCATCCATTCCTTTCTTAAATGATGCNGCNCACTGGGTCGGTACATATATCGGCGTAGGCGTATGGCAGAATTTTGGATGGGGTTCTATCGTATATCTGGCGGCAATTGCCGGTATTAATTCAGAACTTTATGAAGCNGCTTCTGTGGATGGTGCAGGACGTTTCAGTAAAATGTGGCATATTACCCTTCCGGGAATCAAGCCNACTATTGTGGTATTACTGATTATGAATCTGGGTAATATTTTGGGAAGTAACTTTGACCGACCTTTCGCATTCCAGAATAATCTGGTCATGAATGTGGCGGACGTAATTTCTACTTATGTGTATCGAACCGGTATTAAGGGGCTGCAGTTCTCTTTGACAACTGCTGTTGGTCTGTTCCAGTCAGTAGTAGGNGTCTTATTCCTGCTGGCAGCTAACTGGNTATCCAGAAAACTTGGCGAAAGGGGGATTTGGTGATGAAAGTAAAATCAGCTTCTGCAAAAATCGGAGATTGGGTTTTTGTTATAATCTGTGTGTTTATCAGTATTATTTGTGTAGTGCCGATGATAAATTTACTTGCAAAATCATTAAGTTCAACCGAGTATCTGGTAAAAAATGCAGTTTCACTCTGGCCTAAGGGATTTAATCTGGATGCTTATAAAACTGTTTTGAGTGATCCNAAATATATCCGGTCATTTTTCTGGACAGTATTTTTAACGGTGGTTTGTACGTTTGTTTCTTTGACTATGACAATTTTGTGCGCTTATCCGTTGATTTTTGATAAATTAAAGGGACGCGGATTTATTAACATTGTTATCACGATCACCATGTTTTTTAATGCGGGTACTATTCCTAATTACCTGCTTATGCAGAATCTGAAACTGCTGGATAATCCGCTGGTGTTGATTATTCCCAGTTGCCTGAGTGTTTACAACATGATCATTATGAGGAGCTTTTTCTATGGAATTCCGGACAGCTTAAGAGAATCCGCAGAAATAGATGGAGCCAGCTTTATTCAGATTATGATGAAGATTTATGTTCCGCTGTCTAAACCGGTTATGGCAACATTAGCATTATTTTATGCGGTAGGACGTTGGAACGGATATTCGGATGCTCTGTTATATATAAAGAAACCGGAATTTTATCCGCTGCAGCTGTTGTTATACAATATTATTAATAACATTAATTCCGTAGAAGTTGCAACGCAGGAAGGATTCTCTTCACCGGGACTTTCGGCATCATTAAAAGCGGCAATAGTTATGTTTTCAACAGTACCTATTCTGTGTATATATCCTTGGCTGCAGAAATACTTTATACATGGCGTGACCATGGGCGCTGTAAAGGAATAATCGGGTCCGTTTTCAGGATTCGTTCATTCAAATAAAAATTNGGGAGGTAAATGAAAAATGAAGAAAAAAGTTNTTTCTATCCTGCTGGCAAGTACTTTGTTAGTTATGTCAGTATGTGGATGCGGTAATGACGNNGCTTCTAATCAGGGTACAGATCCTTCTACAAGTAGTTCTCAGGGAACAGACGCAGGAACTGCTTCAAATGAAGGAACCGCTTCAAATGAAGGAAGNGAAGGAANTGAAGCAGCNNCATCNGGNGANCTGGTAGACGGCAAATTTGCTGAGACCAGACACATTACGGTCGAGGTATATGACCGTGGTAACGATGGTGGTTCCGATCCTGCTAATAATATGTACACTGAGTACATTAAGAAGGGAATGCTGGAAGACCACAACGTAGAAGTTGAATTTGTCAAAGTTCCCAGATGGACTGAGGTNGAAGANATNAACAACCTGCTNGCAGCAGGAACAGCTCCTGACATCTGTCTGACTTACAGCTATCCTACAATTCTTACCTATGCNGACATGGGTGGNGTTCTTGATTTAAGCGGTTATGTGGAGGATTATAAGGCTGATCTTCCCAACCTGTGGAATTGGCTTGGCGAGACTAACATTTATTGGGATAAGGATCCTGTAGACGGCACTTTGTGGGCAATCGAAGGAAAAATAGCTGTTAACAANCGTATTAATACTTTTGTTCGTAAAGACTGGCTNGATGCATTAGGAATANCTGAACCTACTACAACAGAAGAGTTTGAGGCAATGCTGATTGCGTTTGAAGAAAACAAAGATACTCTTCTTGGCGCAGATGCTGATAAAATGATACCTTACTCTGTAAGCTATGATGTGGGTTGGAGAGCTGCTACTTTGATTGANTCATATATTGACCCGGATATTACTGACAAGGAATACTACGTCAATGGATATGATGACAGAAAGTTNACCCAGAANGGTACAAAAGAAGCTGTAAGACTTTTGAACAAGTGGTATAATCAGGGTCTTATGTGGGATAACTTTGCACTGTACGGAAGCGGTGATACAACTGAGGATGATATGATGAAGGCAGGTTATGTAGGAGCTTTCACACATAACTGGGATTATCCTTTCCGTAACGGTGAGGACAGTATCAACGCAAACCTGCAGAGAAATGTAGGCGAGGATGCTTACTTTATAGCAATTGATCCTTTNAATGATTCAAAGGGAACACATACAAAATATGTGTCCAGTACTGCAGGAGANCGTAAGATNTTCTTCCCTCATACCAATGATGAGCCGTTAGCTAGTATGCTNTACCTTGACTGGATCAGTGATCCGGAGCATATTCAGTATCTGCAGATNGGTGATGAAGGCGTGACTCATAACGTATTGGAGAGCGGCGCTATCCAGACTGTTGCAGCATCCGGTGATGCAATCATGAATTCAGGTATGAATATTGATTACACGATTACCTGTAACGGATTACATTTATCCACTGATGAGCTGACAAAGCTTTCTCAGGCATATAACTATGCTGAGATAGATCCTGATGTAGTTTCACGGGCAGATGTTATTGCACAGACCGATGCAGTTCCTGCAAAGAATGTTAACGTAGGAGCTATTGAGGCAGAAGCTAATATCGGCGATACATTAAGCGCTAAACGCGATCAGGTTTATGATAATGCAGTAATTGCTGCTGAAAGTGATTTTGACAGCGTTTGGGACAGCATGATGGCAGATTATCTGAGTTCAGGCGGTCAGGCAATTATAGATGAGCGTACTAAGAGTTGGGAAGCTACATTTGGTGATGCAACATCACTTCCTAATAACTAAGTAATGGAATTAAGAAGTAAAAAATAAACAGATAGGGGCGTTTCCTTTTGGAAGCGCCTCTTTTTGAAAAANCAGTTATCATAATGGAAAGAGAGGAAGAAATTTGATATGGAGATGACATTGCGCTGGTANGGTTCCAAATTTGATACAGTAACATTAGAGCAAATCAGACAGATTCCCGGTGTGAAAGGCGTNATTACGACTTTATATGATACACAGCCCGGTGAGGTATGGTCGAGAGAGCGTATAAAAGCCATGAAGGATGANGTNGCNGCGGCAGGNCTTTATGTTGCAGGCATAGAGAGTGTAAACGTGCATGATGCAATCAAAACCGGAGCCGACGACAGAGATACTTATATTGATAATTATATTGAAACCCTTGAAAACCTCGGAAAAGAAGATATACATATGGTGTGTTATAATTTCATGCCGGTTTTTGACTGGACGAGAACCGAGCTTGCACGCAAAAGACCGGATGGTTCGACTGTGCTTGCCTATACACAGGAAGCAATCGACGCGCTGGAACCGGAGAAGATGTTTGCATCCATTTCAGGCGATTCGAACGGCAGTATTATGCCCGGCTGGGAACCGGAGCGTATGGAACACGTAAAAGAGCTTTTTGAGATGTATGAAGACATAGACGATGAAAAGTTGTTTGCGAATCTTAAATATTTTCTGGAGCGCATTATGCCGGTATGTGATAAGTATGATATCAATATGGCAATTCACCCGGATGACCCTGCATGGAGTGTATTCGGTCTTCCGCGTATCATTATTAATAAGAAAAATATACTTCGTATGATGCAGATGGTTGATAATCCGCATAATGGCGTTACTTTCTGTTCAGGCTCTTACGGAACCAATCTGGAGAATGACCTGCCTGATATGATCCGTTCGCTGAAGGGAAGAATACATTTTGCGCATGTTCGTAATCTGAAGTTCCATTCCCCGACTAATTTTGAGGAGTCGGCACATCTGTCTGCTGACGGCAGTTTTGATATGTATGAGATTATGAAAGCATTGTATGATATCGGATTTGACGGTCCCATTCGTCCGGACCACGGAAGAATGATATGGGGCGAGGAGGCTATGCCCGGTTACGGACTTTATGACAGAGCGCTTGGCGCGGCGTATCTCAATGGATTGTGGGAAGCGATAGTAAAGAGCGCAAAATAGCTTTCGGTGACCTGCGATAACAGTTTGGCAATTGTATATTATAAGAATAAGAGTGGGAGGACAGGTAATGAGATTAGACGAGGAAGGCTTACAAGAACGGAAGCAGTGGGAGAGTGCAGGATATGCGCTTCCTCAGTTCGATAGGAAGAAAATGATAGATGCGACCGGCGAAAATCCGTTTTGGATTCACTTCGGCGCCGGAAATATTTTTCGCGCTTTTCAGGCAAACGTAGTGCAGAATCTGTTGAATCAGGGAATTTTGGAATGCGGGCTTGTAGCGGTGGAAGGCTTTGATTATGAAATTATTGAGAAGATGTATAAGCCGCATGATAATTATGGAATTCTTGTAACGCTGAAGGCGGAAGGAAGCGTTGAAAAGACAGTCGTAGGTAGTATAGCGGAGTCGCATACGCTGGATTCTGATAATGAATCGGAATTTGCACGGCTTAAGGAAATTTTTAGTAAAGATTCCCTTCAGATGGCGACATTTACAATTACGGAAAAGGGTTATAGTCTTGTAAACGGAAAAGGTGAGCTGTTGGGTGATGTGGAAGAGGATTTTAAAAACGGACCGGACAGACCAAAAAGCTATATCGGAAAGGTAGTATCTTTGCTTTACGCGCGTTTTAAGACAGGTGGTAAGCCGTTGGCTATGGTGAGTATGGATAACTGCTCGCATAACGGAGATAAGCTCTATGCTGCTGTAAACGCCTTTGCGGAAAAATGGACGAAAGCAGGTTTGGCGGAAGAGGGCTTTTTGAAATATGTAAACGATAATGAAAAAGTTTCTTTCCCATGGACAATGATAGATAAAATAACTCCCAGACCGGATGCGTCCGTTCAGGATATACTTAAAAATGACGGCGTACAGGAACTGGAACCGGTTATTACCTCCAAGAATACTTATGTGGCTCCTTTTGTAAATGCAGAGGAGTGTGAGTATCTGGTTATAGAAGATGCATTTCCCAACGGCAGGCCTGAGCTGGAAAAAGGCGGTTTTATGTTCACAACGAAGGAGACTGTAGACAAGGTTGAGAGGATGAAAGTATGCACCTGTCTTAATCCTCTGCATACCGCGCTTGCAGTATACGGTTGTCTGCTTGGATATGACAAGATTTCCGAAGAGATGAAGGATGTGCAGCTGCGCAGGCTTGTAGAAATCATAGGTTATACGGAGGGACTGCCTGTAGTGGTTAATCCGGGTATCATAGACCCGAAGGAGTTTATTGATACCGTCATAAATGTGCGTATTCCCAATCCCTTTATGCCGGATACCCCGCAGCGTATTGCTACAGATACATCTCAAAAATTGGCAATCCGTTATGGTGAGACAATTAAGGCATATCAGGCGTCGGATAAGCTGGATGTGAAGGAACTGAAGCTGATTCCGCTGGTATTTGCAGGGTGGCTGCGTTATCTGATGGGAATAAATGATGATGGAGAAAAATTTGAATTAAGTCCTGACCCGCTGCTTTCTACAGTGTGCCCGTATATGGAAGGGATAAAATTCGGAGACAAAATAGATGATGATAAGCTGAAGAGCATTCTTTCCAATGAAAAGATTTTCGGAGTAAATCTATATGAAGCCGGAATGGCGGGAATGGTTGTCGATTATCTTAACGAGCTTACAGTAGGAGTGGGAGCTGTAAGAGAAACTTTAAAGAAATATGTAAAATAATAAAAAATACGAGCAGTAGAAAGCGTTAAACGCATTTTCTACTGCTCATTTTTACTTTGTTTTTTCTTTGTTATAGTATAGAGCTGGATGTATATCCATAGTAATATCGGCAGTCCGATAGTAGTGAGAAGGCATACTCCAAACAGCTTTTCTGAATTAGGAAAGTCCAGACAGGCAACAATGAATGTGAAAATATACATACATAATAAAATAATTACACAAATGAGCGCCGCTATCTGTTTGGGCGTTCTTTTCCTTTTTTCTTTCATGAATGAAAATTCCTTGCTTATACTATATTCAGACTTTTAATGGTAACAGTGAGGTTCGATAGTTTGGAATCAATTTCCTTGCTGGTTTCCGCCATGCTGGCTGCGAGCTTCTGAACTTCCGTAGCAACTACTGCAAATCCTCTTCCGCTTTCTCCCGCGCGGGCAGCCTCAATTGAGGCGTTGAGAGCGAGCATATTCTGTCTCTTACTATATGCCGCTATCTGAGATGTGCTTGCATTGGCTGTTTCAATTTCCTCGACAGCTTTGGCAATACCATCTTTAAGCTTGGATAAAATGCTATTGTTCTGGCTTTCATGATAGCTGGAACGGACAAACATATTAATAACATCACCAAGAAGATTGGCAGATGATTCTATTTCTTCCATTGTTTTTATGGAAACTTTATGTAAGGCGCTGATATACTGGTCTTCGTCAATGCCGAGTTCTCTTGCAGTGGTTCGAAAATAGCCTTCATCAGGCTCCTGTGGAAGTACCTGTCCTCCGATTACGCTTCCAAGAACCGTACCGTCGTTTAATGTAATCGGGATACCAAAATCAACGAGTCCCGCATGACAGTTATAAACGCCTTTACCTTCCCGGTCACATTTTTCACAACGTTTGCATCCTTCTTTACTTCCTCTGGTAAGTTTGATACAAAAATCCGTAAAATTGTAGCACTCACTGATATATTTACCGTCTGCTCCAACGGCAACCGTAGCTAAGCCTGTAGATTTGGCCCAGTTATTCATAATACTTTCAAATTTTTGCATATCGCAGAAATCTTCTATCCTCATAAATGTGCCACTGCCCCCTTATGTAAATTTCATACTCTTATTTTAAAATTTTATATGTGCACTTTATTTTATCATTCATTGGGCAAATTGTAAAGTATGAAATCTTATTGCTGCGGTTTGAAAATGCTCAAAAATACTGATATTTGCGGTTATATGACGACCTTGATCAAAATAAATAAAAATGCTGTTCACCGCAAGCGAAATCGCATCATTTTTATTTATTGTGGTCAAGGTCCGGGTATTGAAATAATTTCAAAAAAGCGGTTGC
>JAAUZS010000110.1 GCA_014804495.1 Lachnospiraceae bacterium | reverse complement strand
GTATCCGGTAGCAGGCTTCGCGGATAATGAAGCAGGCTTCGCAGATCATACGTAAGAGAGGTAAAGATAGGCTCGAAGAGAGGTGAATAGAAAAGGAGGAGAGGTATATATAAAAAAAGTGCATTTTACACCTTATAAATCAGAAGAAATTTGGAATTGCAAGGTAGAAGTTGAACTTGAGAATCTAAGTAACAGTGAGATATCTGCCAAAGTAAAAATTGAATTGGCGGAAACACAGATAATGGAAAGCGTGCAGATACCGGCTCACGATGTCGCTAAGACCACTCTGAATATCAGATGCGGGGATGTACAGGAGTGGAATACAGAGCTGCCAAAACTGTATTTTTTGAACACAGAGCTGCTGGTTGATGGAAAAGCTGTTGATGATTATATTGAGCGGGTTGGATTCAGAGAAATAAAAATGTCGGATAACCGGATTCTTTTAAATGACAGACCGGTGTTCCTGAAAGGATTTAACCGTCATGAAGATTATGGAACTATCGGAAATGCTCTGCCTTTACAGCTTATGGCACAGGATATGGATTTGATGCAGGAAGCCGGAGCCAATGCTGTAAGGACATGTCACTATCCAAATGATGAAAGATTTCTGGATTTATGTGATGAACGGGGGATGCTGGTATGGGAGGAAAACCATGCCAGAGGATTAACCTTAGAGAGTATGTGCAATCCGAATTTTGATAAGCAGTGCAGGGATTGTATAGATGAGATGATTACGCAGCACTATAATCATCCGTCCATTGTGATATGGGGAATTTTAAATGAGTGTGACAGTGTGTCGGAGGAGGGCAGAAAGAAGTATAAGAATCAGTATGAGCAGATACGGAGTCTGGATTCTTCCAGATTGACTACATCTGCAACCTGTAAGCATTTTCAGGATATCTGTCTGGACCTTCCTGATATTGTGTCATTTAATATGTACTCCGGCTGGTATGAGGATGTATCCGTTAAGGAACGTCATGAACAGGAAATGGATTGGATTGCGGGCGCAGGCGGAGAGGGGAAACCGGTCATTGTCAGTGAATTCGGCGCTGCCGCTATGTATGGCTTCAGGGACAGGGGACACTGTAAATGGAGTGAGGAAAGGCAGGCGGATATTATTCGGGAGAATCTTGAAGTATACAAAGAGGATAAGCGGCTGTCAGGAGTATTTGTATGGCAGTTTGCCGATTGTAAGGTGACGGAGGAAGGATGGTTTTTCAGCAGAGCCAGATGCCATAATAATAAGGGCGTAGTGGATGAATACAGAAGACCCAAGGAGGCTTTTGATGTCATAAAAAAGATATATAAAAATGAGATTTAATTTTCATGGATTTTTTACTTGACCGTTACCTTACGTCACCCTGTATGATAGAGATACAGATACAGATATCTGAAAAACACTTAACATGACATTGTACCGGTACGGAAAGGACAATTAATGAAAAAAGAATTATACACCGCAGGGGAAATCGCACGCATCGCAGGAGTCTCTCTACGCACTATACGTTACTACGATAAAAAGGGGCTGCTGCCACCGGTATCCCACTCGGAGAGCGGCTACCGCTGTTACGATAAGAACTCAATAGTCCTGCTGCAGAGAATTCTGATGCTGAAGTATCTGGGTTTTTCTCTGGAACAGATTCAGCAGCTGATTACCGCCCAGAATGCGGATGATTTGAATCAGGAGACTATTCTGTCCCAGCAGAAGAGTCTGCTACTGGAACGCAAGGAGCAGTTAGAATTGCTGATATCCACTATTGAATTGGCACAACAAAGCACCGAGGAAGATAAATGGCAGGTGCTGGTGCGATGCCTGAATCTGCTGACCAGTGAAGAAAAAGTTATTGAACAGTATAGGAATCCCGAAAACTTAAACCGTCGGATTAATATACACAATTATTCTACCAGCTCTCAGGGGTGGATGGACTGGATATATGAGCGTTTGAATTTACAGCCCGGAGAGACTGTGCTGGAGCTGGGCTGCGGCACAGGATTACTCTGGATGGAGAANGTACCCATNTGNTGCCGGANGGATTGCGCCTAATACTCACNGACCGCTCGGAAGAGATGCTGGANCANACCCGCCANAATCTGGTTCCTTATGAGGAAGAACTGAAAGCTCGCCAAATCCGTATTGAATATCAGATACTTGATGCAAATGCTCTGGAATTACCCACAGCTTTCTATGACCGCATCATCGCCAACCACATGCTGTATCATGTGGAGCGTCGGGACACCTGTCTGGNCGTNATCGCANGGGCGTTAAAGCNGGATGGTACTTTCTATTGTTCCACNGTGGGGGATACCCACATGCATGANCTCCACCAGTTGGTCATTGCTTTCGANCCCAGNATTGATATGCCTTTTAGGAACCTGACCGGTGACTTTCATNTGGAAAATGCCACNCCACAGCTGACGAGNCACTTTGCCCATGTNGAGAGGCAGGATCAGGATAACGACCTTATNGTGGATGACGCTCAGGCTATTTATGACTATATTTACTCTTTTCCNGGTAATGCTTCCCTGATTCTGGAACAGAGGGGGCAGGAATTGTTGGAAATTATAAAAGATAAGCTAAACCGCGAGGGGGCTATGTTNATNCNCAAGTCTACGGGAATGTTTATTTGTAGGAAGTAGAACGATATTTATTTTCCCGGCTCACTACAATAAAATATATAANATTGATTACAATCCCGAATATTGTNGCGCAGGGNGCCGCNAGACCAATCATGGTAAGACTTGCATCCGGCTGTATNCTCATGAAATAAGACATAGGCAGACGNACNATAAANGTCTGGGCAANTCCCTGNAGCATTACAAATAATGTCTTTGAATGTCCGTTGTAGTAACCTATGAAACTGAACAGAATTGCCGTTACNACTGCCTCCGGCGCGAAGCCTTTCAGGTAATCCGCCGCGCAGGCGATAACGGCCTCATCATTTGAGAAAATTGTAGCAAGCAGGTCTCCACGCAGAAATGATAAAATTGCAATAAAAATACCGATACTGCCTCCTATAAACATACCTGTAACCATTGATTTTCGCGCGCGCGTTTCCTGGTCTGCGCCTACATTCTGAGCTACAAAAGAAGCCATGGACTGCATGAGCGCACCCGGCACCAGCATAATGAAATTAACGATCTTGTTGGCTATTCCGTAGCCGGAAGAAGCATCCAGCCCAAGNCTGTTGATAAATGCNCATANTGCTAAAAAAGAAAACTGTGTCATAACCTCCTGAAATGCAATCGGGATTCCAACACGTACAAATCTTCTGACTTCCGGATTTAACCGGATATATTCTTTTTTCAGGGTAAACGGAAGCTCGCGCTTTCTGATAATNATAATGGATAACATAACGCTGACTCCCTGCGCNATCACTGTTGCAAGGGCNGCTCCCGCTACGTTCCATTTAAATACTTTAATAAAAAGNAANTCTCCNANAATATTTACAACACANGCAATCCCCACGAAGACCAACGGCATATTGGAATCCCCGATTCCACGGAATACGCTGCTGATTACGTTATATGCGATTATGAAGAAAATTCCGCCGCCGCAAATACGTACATATAATACAGTCAGATCNAATGCTTCTTCCGGNGCCTGCATAAGGAGTGCCAGTGGTCGTGCAAATATCAGCATGGCTATCGCAATGATAAATGACAGCACCAGAAATAAGCAGATAGCACCGCCTACGACCTGCCCCACCTTCTCGGGCTTCTTTTCCCCTATGTATTGTCCCATGACAACNGTAACGCCCATGGTAAGTCCGGTAATCGTAAANGTAATAAGGTTCACNATACTGCTTCCCGTAGATACNCCTGAGATTCCGGCAGTTGTCCCGAAACGTCCTACCACAAGGATATCTACCGCNCCNTACATTGCCTGNAGNANNAANGCCCCTAAAATCGGAATCATAAACTTAAGTAGTTTGGAGACAATGCTTCCNTGTGTAAAATCGTTTTTATTTTCTGCCATGTTTTATATTCCTTTCTTAATGCTGCNTANTTTTTATTATAACTGAAAAGACTTTTACATGAAAGTTAAAAATGTTTAACGCATTTACCATTTATGCATTGCTAANGGGTTAAAATATTTTGTAATTTTTATGTTTGTCTATTGACCCATACGTTACGTCATAGTTTACAATATGATTAACACGAGGAGGCGGAGAACATGATGACAGTAAATGAAGTAAGCAAATTGACAGGAGTGAGTATACGCACTCTGCAATATTATGACAAAATAGGTCTTTTGCATCCTGCAAAATACAGTGAGTCAGGCTACAGGTTGTATGACGATACAGCGTTGGAGAAGCTGCAGCAGATTTTATTGTTTCGTGAGTTGGAATTTCCGTTAAAGGATATTAAGGTAATTATGGATAGTCCTGATTTTGACAGAAGTAAGGCATTGGAACAGCAAATAACATTACTGACGTTGAAAAAGGAACATCTGGAAAACCTGATATGTCTTGCTCGTGGAATAAAAATGAATGGAGTGAAGAAAATGGATTTTTCAGCATTTGATACAAGTAAGATGGATGAATACGCAGCACAGGCGAAGGCATCATGGGGAAATACGCCTGAGTATCATGAATACGAGGAAAAAGCGAAGGGGCGCACAAAACAGGAAGAACAAGACATCGGTAAGAATATGATGCAGATTTTCACTGAGTTTGGGGCAATGCTTGACCTTCAGCCGGATTCCGAAAAAGTGCAGGCACAGGTGAAAAAACTGCAGGATTATATTACCGAGAATTTTTATACCTGCTCTGATGACGTCTTGCATTCGCTGGGGAATATGTATGCCGGTGGCGGCGATTTTACAACAAATATCGACAATGCAGGCGGTACAGGAACAGCAGAATTTGTGTCTCGGGCGATAAAGATTTATTGCAGGAAATAAAGTCTAAGTATATATAACCAAGAATATAGAAGAAACAGTACGACATGAACGGTCACTACATCTAAGTGACCGTTCATTGCATTAGCAAAACTCGGTTCATGTTTACGCCGATATATACGATATACCCAATATACTGGATATACCCGTTAAAGGCAGGTGATTAAAATGCTTTCAATAGCAGTATGTGATGATGAAGTTATAGAATGCTGTAGTATGGCAGGAAAAATCAAAGAAATACTGGAAGAAATGAAAATANCGTGTATNATCCGTCANTTNCGAAGCGGCAGGGAACTGCTGCAGGCGTCTGAAAGCTTTGACATTNTTTTCCTTGATATTATNATGNGNGANTTGGANGGAATGAAGACAGCGCANCTTTTCNGGGNGAAGGCATTTGANAAGATTCTTATATTTATNTCTTCNAGCAGGGANTTNGTNTTTGATGCCTATGATGTGGAGGCTTTTCAATATCTGCTNAANCCNGTTGATGATAAAAAGCTTAAAAANGTNCTGCANANANCCGTCCTGAAAACAGAAAGCNGNTCACAGGANTTTATCATTTTAAGCCGGGAAAGGCAGAAAAAGAAATTGTTTCTGGATGATATCTATTATTTTGAGATAAGGGGTAGAATTGTGGATGTTCATGGAGCAGAAGGGATTTTTACCTATTATGAGCAGATAGGGGAATTGGAGAATAAGCTGCGGGANAAAGGCTTTTTCAGGTGCCACAAAAGNTATCTNATAAATCTNANATACGTTGACGGATATAACAGGCAGGATGTCATTCTGGATAATGGGGAAAAAATNATGATTGCAAAGCGAAGGTATGAGGAGTTCTGNNGGGAAATACTTAAGTTNATGCGCGAAAATGGAGGNATNNTNTGAAAANGCTCTTAGATTANATAGATATTTTANTAGAGGCGCCTTGCTANTTGTTGTACTTATGGATGGCAGGGAAATTTTGTNNNAAATATTTGGGGNCTTCAAAGAAAAANGAGCTGTTGTTTGTTATTTTTTCTTTTTGCGGCCTGCTGTTTTTGAATATTATGAACATACAGTATTCCGCTCCGCNTATTTTCTATGAGATGTTGTACCNTATATTATNTATTGGACTGGTTTTATTGCTTTTTCAGGCAGAATGGGAGAAAAAAATACTGGCTGCATCTATGTTGATGATAGCAATGAGGCTGGTGGCAAACATCTGTGTCTCTTTTTTATCCTGCCTTGCTTTGTTTTTCCTACATACAGTAAAAAAGATTCCCAATCCGATATTAAGCGATTGGANATTTGGNGTAATCGGCGTTGTCNGTATTTGTNNGGCGGCACTGNCNGTATACCGGATGTCAAAGCATCTTNCNTCTGTCTTTCNTGGAAANCCGGNGAAATGGTATGTCATGNTGGCAATTCCNTTNCTTATGATNATTGNGGTGTTTGANGTNGCNGANTGGGGCGCNTGCCANGGNATTATGGTCAGGAGCGGGGGAAATATGGGATTGTANTATGACCAGATTTTCAGNCATACTGAATTTTTTNTTCTGGCNGTTTTNTCTATGNTGGCAGCAGGNTTTTATGTGTTTGGAATGGAGCGGATNTANTTAGAACAGGAAAAAAACAGCCGGTATNATTCGCAGATTGCGGTATACAAAATGCTGACAGAGCANTACAGGCAGTCGGAGCGNTTAAGACACGATATGAAAAATCATATCATNGCNTTATCGGGACTGTTTCAGAATAAAGAATGGGANAAGATGGGNGANTATCTGAAAAANATGGAGAGNGGNTGNTTNGAGNNTGGNGNNGATATGACAGGGAATAAGGCTGTNGATGCNCTCNTGTATCNGAAGCAGGANCAGGCNGAAANGGAAAACATNAGATGGGAATGTGANGTNCGGATNCCNAAAGNNTGTTGTATCAATGAGTTTGATTTNTGCGTATTGTTTGGGAACATATTGGATAATGCGCTTGAAGCATGTGAAAGACTTATAAGNNGTAAAACACTTTGCNAAGAGAATTGCGAAGAAAATTGTGAAGAGAGTGGTTTTATCAATATTCAGGCAAAAGCTGTAAAAAGCTGCTTTCTTATAGAAGTAAAAAACAGTATGGATATAACGGAAAAGTATGCAGTCGGCACTTCTAATAAAGAGAGCCCGCAGGAGCATGGAATAGGTCTGCTAAATATCAGTGATGTGGTACAAAGGTATAATGGAGTAGTAAATATAGAGGCTGAAAACGGTGTCTTTGCTATTTCGATTTTAATTCCTNTTTCTGATGCCGCACATGACATCAAAGAAGCTGTTTGAAACATGAAGTTAATACCTCGCATTTATACTGCCGAAATAACAGATGAGAACTGAGAAATTTTTGTAAGGTAAAAGTAAAGATGGCTGGATTGTGCATATGCCTAAACTGGCAGATGGAGAAAGGAGCATGGTTATTGACATGAATACAAAGACAATGGAAGGGCTTATAGGAGCAAGGGTAAATATGGAGCTGGTGAATACGCCTATGCGTGTTTATAAGGAGGCAAGGCTCAAAGGCGATACGGCGACAATGGAGAGGTCAATGGGGTATGTCGGTGAGTTTTCAGACAAGGCAGGAGAATATAAGAAGGAAGCTGACAAAGGAATAGAAGAGGATGTTAAGGAAGCAAGGGAAAAAGCGGAATCAGAGCGTGAAGAGGTTATTAAAAAGCGCAGGGAAGAACGTGAAAAATTTGAAGAAAAGCTTGAGGAAAAAAGGAATGAGGATAATAATATAGATAAAAATTGGGGTATAAATGCAGACACAATAGAAATCAGCGAGAACGGAAAAGAGTTATCAAAGGTTAACATAAATCAAAACGACGTGGAAAATAATGGAGCAAATACTGGTGAAGTCAGGATCGATGCTGCGAGGAAGCCTGTGACATATACAAAAACAGGAGATGTAACCCAAATGGAGCGGAATGTAAGTGTCTCGGTTTCTATATAGAAAGAATAGAAAACTATTGACTGAATGAGTCAATCATAATTATAGTGAAAGAAATAATTTTTTTCGGTATTCACTGGGACTGCATCCAAATCTTTTGCGAAATGTTTCTGCGAAGTAACTGGCTCCTGAGAACCCGGTTTTATAGCTGATCTCAGAAAGGGGCATATCGGTGGACGCCATTAAGTCAATGCTTTTTCGCAGACGATAATCTGTCAGATACTCAATGGGCGTCTGATTCGTATATTTCATAAAAATAGTTGAGCAGGTAGTTTTTCCCACATTTCCGGTTCTGCAAATATCTGCAAGACTGATTTTTTCTTTGTAATGGTTCTGAATAAAAGAGATCATTTGCTGTAGGGAGTTAAGGTGATGATTCTGTATGGAAGAAATCGTTTTCCGAGTATCCAGGTGTGTATATAATTCTACCCAAAGATTTCCAAACAGACTTTGCGCCTTAAGCTCCATTGTATCCGTGTCCAGACATTCATATATTTCCAGTAAATAATCTAATACCTGTTTTTCCCATGCAGAATTGCCTGAGAGCTTATGATACGGAATGGCCGCATTGGTGGTTATCGGTAATACAAATTTTTGCTCAATGTATTGTGTAGAGCAAAGCAATACAGGGTGTAAAAGAATGCAGATGAAATTACATTCCAGATGCTTGGCGGAAAAGCCATAATGGAACTGTCTGGAATTGACAAAAATTCCCTCTCCCTCACGCAAAGTCAATATTTCCCCGTTCACATTGTAGTCCATGCTTCCCGACAAAATAACAATAAATTCTATGTCATCATGCCAATGACTTTCTGCGGCATAGTTTGGATAATGCGATAGAATACCCGGACGAATGTATACTGGAAAATCCGATTTGTTGTAAAATACATGTTCCGATTTGTCAAAACGAAGCCGCATAGCCAAATACCTCTCTCGTATTTCTGTACCTTATTATAGCACGATATGAACAATTGTTATAGTAAATCGGTAAATAACCTATTTAAATAAAGGTGTTTTTAAGATATATTGGTGATATTGAAGGACAGATAAAGGAAGGAAATTCGTTTTGAGTAAAGAAAAGAACAGAGGATTTTATAAAGAATTATTTGCGTTAGTTTTGCCTATGGCATTCGGGCAGTTGATGGGAGCTTTGGTGAGTGTTTCCGATGCTGTTATGCTGGGAAGTTTAAGTCAGGATGCCATGTCAGCGATTTCTCTGGCAGGTAATGTATATTTTGTATTCAGTCTGTTTTTGCTTACCCTGACGATTGGGGAGAATGTCTTTGCTGCCCAGTATTGGGGAAAGAAAGATGTGGATACAATGGAACAGATATTGGCATTAGTAATAAAGCTGACACTGATTCTTTCGCTTTTGTTTACTCTTGCTACGGCTTGTATTCCGGAAATGATTATGCGTCTGTTTACTACGGAAACGGCGTTAATAGACTATGGTGCCAAATATCTCAGGGCAGTGAGTCTATCCTATCTTTTGAATGGAATATCACCTGTTTATTCCTGTATCATGCGCAATACCGGACAAACCTTGCATTCAACCATAATCGGTTCCTGTAGTGTAGTATTAAATATCGGATTAAACGCCGTACTGATTTACGGTTTGTTTGGAATGCCTTGTATGGGAGTGCAGGGAGCGGCTTTGGCCACTGTCATTACAAGAGTGATTGAATTTGTCTGTATATTGGCTGTCCTGAAGAAAAAGGGCGTGGTAAAAACCAGATTAAAATATTTACTGCATGGGAACCAGGAGTTGTGGAGAATTTTTTGGAAGTATACCACACCTATATTAGGTAATGAGATTGTCTGGGGTATTGGTTTTACCATGGGCTCTGTTATCATTGGTCATTTAGGTTCCGATGCGGTAGCCGCTAATACAATTGTAAACGTGACGAAAAATCTGTTGATATGTTTCTGTATGGGAGTGGGCAGCGGAGGCAGTATTTTAGTGGGTAACGAGCTGGGGGCGGGCAATCTGGAGCGTGCTAAGGAATATGGAGGTCTTGTTACCAGATTATCCATTGTCAGCGGTGCGATAACAGGTTTGCTCCTATTGGCGGTTAGTCCGATGATTATTCGCTTTGCAAATCTGACGCCGGCTGCGAAGGATTATCTTAAGTGGATGTTGATTATATGCTCTTATTATGTTATCGGGAAATCTGTTAACAGTACTACCATCGGAGGTATTTTCTGCGCCGGCGGCGATTCGAAATTCGGTCTTGTGTGCGATGCTGTTGTCATGTGGGGAATTGTTGTTCCGCTGGGACTTTTAGCGGCATTTGTACTGGACTTGCCTGTTTTGGCGGTTTATTTTATAATCCATATGGATGAAATGTTGAAACTGTTAGCTGTGTGGAAGCATTATAAAAAATATAATTGGGTTAAAGATTTAACTGTGAAGGAGGTAAGAAATGACAGAGCAGGAGAAAATGAAAAAGGGATATCTATGGGGTGACGACGAAGAAAATATGGCTCTGCAGGCGCATACAAAAGGTATTGTAAGCAAGTTTAACAGTTTGCCTCCGGAGAGTATGGGTGAACGTGCGGCGCTACTTAAGGAAATGTTTGGAAATGTCGGGGAAAATGTATGGATTGTACCTCCGCTTACGGCGGCAGTTGGGAAATATGTGTCAATCGGTGACGGTACATATGCAAACATGAATCTGACCTTGATTGACGATTGGAAAATAACAATAGGAAAGAATGTCCTTATAGGGCCTAATGTAACCTTGTGTACAACAGGGCACCCTGTTCATCCAAAGCATCGTGCAGATGGCATGTATTCATTTCCTATTACAATTGAGGACAATGTATGGATTGGAGCAAATGTAGTTGTTTTGCCGGGAGTTATAATCGGAGAAAATTCTGTGATTGGAGCAGGCTCAGTTGTAACGAAGGATATACCGGCAAATGTAATAGCATTTGGAAGTCCCTGCAAAGTGTATAGGGAAATCAATGAATACGATGAAGAATATTACTTTAAGGATAGGAGATTCGATGAACAGCCGGAATAAAATTATGAAAAGTAATGTGAAAATAATAAAATACACTATAATTCTAACATTAGCACTGGCATTGACACTGATATTGTATGGCTGCGGAAGCACAGAAACGGCACAGAAATATAGTGATATACCAATTCTGGAACTGACCGAGTTGGACAACAATGTTGAGAGTGATGGTTTCTATACTGCCAGTTTCGGCGAGGCTGTGATAGAAGTAAGATCATCGGATGAAGAAGGTAATATCAAACTGGAGATTCCCATAGAATATGACACTACCAACCAGGTTTACATAAGTATGATTGATGAAACCCATGGAAGTATCCTGTATTGCAGTTCCCCTGCGATGGGACAAATGTATAAGATATTGTACCGAACTGACGATGGGTGGGATTCTTATGAGGAAATTGACATAAGCAGTCAACTGGATAGTTATCCTAACAGCTTGACGATGAGTTCTGAGGATACAGGGTATATTGGTGTTGCACTCCGGAACAGCAGCTATCTTTACCATACGCAGGATGGCGGGCAGACATGGGAACCCTATGTGGTAGATGAGTCAGTGGACAACTGCAACGGTTTTGCACCGGTGTTTGAGCGGGAAGGTAAAAATGCATATCTGATTTTGGATATGAAAATTAATAGCAGTGAGTACAGATTTCGGTTATATCAGTCCGCAAATGACGGAAAAGAGTGGGATATTATAGGTGAATTTTCGCTGCCGGCGTATTTGAGCAGGTATTTCCTCAAAGATGATGTCCTTTATGTTGTTGATGCACAGGATAAATGCTTTTCAATAGATTTGAAATAATATTAACTGGATTGGTCAACAACGTTTTACGAAACTACATTGATTTCAATCCTTTTGAATTGCCGTTATCGGCAAAAAACTATAAATAATAAATACGAAAAGTGGATATTTTGCCGATAACGTGATATACTATTTATCAGATTACAGAGATTAATTAAGTGTATTTCGGAGGAAAAGATATGGGATATCTTTCTGTTGCAGAAATAGCTAAAAAGTGGAATGTTTCTGAACGCAGCGTGAGAAATTATTGTGCTAATGGTCGGGTGGATGGTGCGTTTCTTACCGGAAAGACATGGAATATACCGGAAGAAGCCTGTAAACCTGAGCGTCTGAATAAGAAGGAAAAAGAGCCTATTACATTATTAGAAGTTTTACAGGATGAGAAAAGGCGAAAATATTCCGGTGGGATTTATCATAAAACACAGATTGAACTGACTTATAATTCTAACCACATTGAGGGTAGTCGATTGACACATGATCAGACCCGTTATATTTTTGAAACAAATACAATTTGTGTGGAAGATGGCGCGTTAAGTGTAGATGATGTGATTGAAACGGTCAATCATTTTAGATGCATAGATAGAATTATCGATGATGCCAAAGTTACATTATCGGAAAAATTTATAAAGGAATTGCATTTCATATTAAAAACCGGAACGAGTGATTCGAGACTTGGCTGGTTTGCCGTAGGGGATTATAAGAAGCGGGCAAATGAAGTAGGGGGATTACCTACTGCGTTACCGGAGCAAGTATCCGGTGAGATGAAGAGATTACTTTCTGAATATAATCGAAAAAATGATAAAACATTGGAAGATATTCTGGAATTTCATGTGCAATTTGAGCGGGTGCATCCTTTTCAGGATGGAAATGGACGCGTCGGCAGATTGATTATGTTTAAGGAATGTTTAAAATACAATATTGTTCCGTTTATTATAGAGGACAATATAAAAATGTATTATTATCGTGGTTTAAAAGAATGGAAGCGGGAAAGAGGATATCTAAGAGACACCTGCTTGTCGGCGCAGGATAAGTATAAGGCGTATCTGGATTATTTTGGAATTTAGATTCTGTTCCGGTTGCCCCATTCGCACATTCCGTCTAAAATAGGCATCAGAGATTTTCCGCGTTCCGTCAGGCTGTACTCTACTTTGGGCGGAATCTGCGGATACTCTTCCCTGTGTACAAGCTTGTCGGCTTCCAGTTCTTTCAGCGTAGAGCTTAAAGTTTTGTAGGAGATATCACCGATATATTTTTTCATTTCATTAAAGCGGACAATCCCGAACTCCATTAAAGTATAAAGAATCGTCATTTTATATTTTCCGTTGATTAAAGATAAGGTATAGCTGAAACCTGTTTCATTCAAACATTCTTGTGAAATACAGCGTTTTTCCATATGATTTCAATGCTCCTTTTTTCAGCCTGTGGGTTATATACTTTCCTTTAGGTAAGTATATAACATTGCGGTAAGTATCGCACCTGAATGTGCGTACTTGTAATTAGTTTAGTCCATGCTAATATCATAGTATGAACTGCAAAATAAGTCAAGGCAGTAAAAGGTAAACGATAAGGAGTAAAGGAGAGAAGATTCTATGAGTAAAAAAATTGTTGTTATTACAGGAAGTCCACGCAAAAANGGGAACAGCTTTGCTATGACGGATGCGTTTATNAAGGCGGNTCAGGAGAAGGGGCATACTNTTACNCGNTTTGATGCNGCTATGAAAAAAATAGGCGGNTGCCATGCCTGTGAGACCTGCTATTCNACNGGAAAGGCATGTACNTTTGATGATGACTTCAATGTNATNGCGCCGGNAATNCTGGAAGCGGATGCTATAGTGTTTACCATGCCGGTTTACTGGTATTCTATNCCGGCNCAGATNAAGGGNGTCATTGACCGTNTTTTTTCTTTGGTTGTNGGCGGAAAAGACNTNGCNGGNAAGGAATGNGCGCTGATTACNTGCTGNGAGGAAGAGGATATGTCCGTTATGGATGGGGTTCGTATTCCTATNGANCGTTCAGCNGCCNTGTTAAAATGGAAAATGGTGGGNGANGTTCTGGTTCCGGGAGTTTTGAANNNNGGNGNTATTGAAAAGACTGACGGATGNAAGCAGGCGGCGGCATTGGCGGATAAGTTCTAAGATGCTGCGGAGGTATGAAAGATTCATATTATTGAAGTTTCATAATCAATATCAATGTAAAAAATAATTTAACATAATAATTCATTTTNGATAAAAGGAACCGGATAGGATAAGAATTATGCNTGTCCGGTTCTCTGTGTTTGCTNNCAATATGAGTATGATTGTGGTATTCTGTTAGTGGTACAAATCNGAATTTGCGGAGGACTAACTATGGAAATACGGAATATGCAACTTGATGACTATAATAGCGTATATGCCCTTTGGCTTAGTTGTCCCGGTATGGGGCTGAATAACTTGGACGATTCACGGGAGGGGATTACAAAGTATCTTGCTCGTAATCCTGATACCTGTTTTGTTGCTGTGGAACAGGGATGCATCATTGGNGCAATCCTTACCGGTCACGATGGTCGTCGTGGCTATATCAGCCACACAGCAGTATCTCCCACCAATCAGCGGCAAGGTGTTGGTNAACAACTGGTCGAAGCTGCTCTAAAAGCCTTAAAGCAGCAAGGTATNAATAAAGTAAACTTGGTTGCTTTCGCCAANAACGAAAAGGGCAACGCTTTTTGGGAAAAGATGGGTTTTANCCAACGCCCGGATTTGATATATCGAAATCGTACCCTNGTTGACATGGTACGAATTGATACTTAACAACTTCTGATTTGTNTGGATAAGAAATTATTTTAAAATGACTATAATCAAAAAATCATTCCTGTTTTGGTAAGGAGGGACTGAAAATCATATGGATCATAAATACATCAAAGAAGCATTATCCCATTACAATATACCGGAATCAGAAGTGGTTTTGCTGCGACATAACGAGAACATGACCTTTCGNGTTGGAACGGATTATCTGTTGCAGATTCATGATCCTGTGGAAGGATTCAGGACACAGCATATCTACGAAGGAGCGAATCGCATAGCGTTGCGTAAGGCAGAGATAAAGTTTCTTCTGTACTTAAAAGAACGGGGTATGGTAATACGGGAACCGATAGAGAACTGTGATGGTGAATTTATCACGAAGTTGGATAACGGAATTTATGGTTACAGTATCAAAGTGGATTGAAGGAGAGTCTCTGGANAAACTGGAACTGNCTTCTGAATATTGCAGTCGCATTGGGGCGCTGACGGCTGNTTTGCATAGATGTGCAAAAGGATTTCAGGGTTTTCCTCTAATAGCATATGACGGACAGCAGTGTACCCGTATCAAGGAAAGTTTTCGGAACATAGAAGGCGGNGATTTGAATCCTGCATATTTTGAGACGATTCAAAGAACCTGTGATGCGGTCGNAATAGCATTGCANAAAGTTCAAAACGAGTTTATNGTGCTGCATGCGGATTTGTCGCCGTCTAATATTCTGGCTACGAAAGACGGCCTTGTTGCGATTGATTTTTCACTTTTTGGAATGGGACACCCGATGTTTGACATTGCAAATTTATTTGCAACTATTAACGGGTTAGCGTGTCGGCAGAAAATTGCTGAAGGGTACATAGATGCAGGNGGTATCATTCATTATGGAGCACTGGATGCATGTTTTGTGCTGTCAATTCTGGGAGGTATTGCGATTCATTTTGAACAATGGAGCAGACAGGATTGGTTTGAAGGCAGGATGAAGCGGTGGTGTAAAGAAAGTTTNGAGCCGTTTTGTTCAGGAGAAAGATTGTTTGCAGATGATTTTTATCTGATTCATGCGGGATGATAGTGTCAGGTCCAAAAACAAAAAANATAATACAGGAAAAAGAATTAGAATTTATGGAGNAAGCANGACATGAAACTTGTGGTAATTACCGGTACATGTGGAGCCGGCAAATCAACAATAAAGGACGAATTAGAAAAGCATCTCGACTTATGTCNATATGCATGTATTGATACAGATGAAGTTGGGATTAACTGGTGGGATTATGCGGGAACTGATTATGAACATAGNTTTAGTGATGACTGTATAAANGAAGCTGTACGCCGGGCAGGCGGAANGGATCTTGTGTTTGTCGGATGTCTGAATCCTCAGGATTATATTGGAAAACATACGATTCCCGAAGATATTGAATCGACGTACTTTATTGTACTGTGTCCGACTGACGAGAAGATTGAGCAACGTCTTCGTGCCAGANCTAAAGAACGTGGATTTGATTCTGATGAGGCTATAAGACCACAGATTGAATATAATCAATGGTTTCGGAAAAATAAGGGAAAAGTGCCATTGTTCATTGATAACAGCGATATGTCTGTTGCGGAAACGGCAGAAAGGATTATTTCTTTTATCACAGGATTGCCTAATTAATTAAANCACAGTGGTTATTTTANGTAAATCATATTTTATTTATATTGCTAAGTTCTGATTATTGAAATAGAGTTTTATNATCANCTATATAATAGATATAAAAGAGAAAGGATGGAAAAAGATGAATTATCGAGAATTTGGAAAAACAGGAGAGAAGATTTCCGCACTGGGCTTTGGATGTATGCGCTTCCCGGAATATAAGGAGGCCGAAAAGAATTTTGTGGACCAGGACAAGGTTGATGAGATGATTGCTTACGCTTATGAGAATGGCGTGAACTATTTTGATACTGCTCCAAGTTATTGCAACTCAAACAGCGAAGCCGCCCTTGGTCAGGCGGTAAAGGATTTCAGGGACAAGATTCTCCTCTCTACCAAATGTCCCATAGATGCAGGCATGGGAGCCGACGGCTACAGAAAACTTTTGGAGACCAGCCTTTCACGCCTGGGTACCGACCACGTTGATTTTTATCATTTCTGGGGCATCAACCGCGGCGTTTACGAAAACGTAATTCTGAAAGAGGGTCTCCTTGAGGCTGCCGCNAAGGCCAAGGAAGAAGGGCTCATTCGTCATATTTCTTTCTCTTTTCATGATGCGCCCGAAGCGATTAAGTACATTGTTGACACTTCTGAGGAACTCGGTATAAAGATGGAATCCATGCTCTGCCAGTACAATCTACTTGACCGTTCCAATGAAGAAATGATCAAGTATGTAAACGAAAAGGGTCTTGGCACTGTTGCCATGGGACCAGTGGGNGGCGGCCGGCTTGCGGCGCCTACAGACCTTTATGCAAAGCTCACCGGTAAGGCTTCCATCGCTACATACGAACTGGCGTTTAAGTTCTGCCTTGGCAACCCGAACCTGAACTGCGCNCTCTCCGGCATGCANAACCTGGATATGGTTCAGAAGAATGTAAAGGTTGCGTCCGATGATACGGCATTCTCGGCAGAAGAGTGGGAGCAGCTGGGTGTTGCNATGGAAGANATCAGGAAGTTTTCGGAGCTGTACTGCACAGGCTGCAAATACTGNCAGCCATGTCCGGTTGGAATCGATATTCCGCAGATTTTTGAGATGTANACCTATTACAATGTATATGGTCTGNAAGANCATGCGANGANCATGATGAAAAATTACGTCCAGCATGAGGGCAAGACCTTTGCGGACTGCAAAAAGTGCGGTATCTGTGANAAGAAATGCCCCCAGCATCTGNCAATCAGGGAGCATCTTGAAAAAGTCTGCAAAATTTTATGTGATTAATTCTGTTCCAGACATCCGGGCAGGATAAGNATAATGCCTGTCCGGTTTTATTGTTGAANGCCCGAGATAAAAAGGAGATTGTAATATGGAAAGCTTAACCAAAAACAGGCAGGATAGGCATACATTGGAGCAAATGGCAGCGAAGTTTTTTGCACCATCTGTCATATCGGAAGTTAAGGAACTGACAGAAGGATTTTTTAACGTGGCATACAAAATCAGTTTNAATGACGGTCAGAATGTTATTTTAAAAGTAGCGCCCAAAAAAGAAATACGGATTATGGCCCATGAAAAAAATATCATGAAAAGTGAAGTGGAAGCCATGCAAATGGTGGAGGATATACCTAATATTCCGGNGCCTGGAATACTTGGTTTTGATGAAAGCTGCCAAGTCTGTGAGTCACCTTATTTTTTTATGGAGATGCTGCAAGGAGAAAGCTTAAATGAAGTGAAGGAAACCCTGACGCANGAGCAGCTTCAGGATATTTATATGGAGACAGGGAGAATCATTCGGCAGGTAAATGAGATAAACTGTCNTTGTTTTGGCTATCCGGGGCAGCCGGAATTTCAGGGAAAAGAGTGGTTTCCGGTATTTAAAAAGATGTTNGAAGCCTGTGTCAGGGATGCTGTGTCAGGACATGTGGANTTAAAGATACCGACAGAAAANCTGTGGCTGCTTTTGGAAAAGGATAAAGCCNTATTTGATGAAGTAACAAAACCGCAGATGGTTCATTGGGATTGCTGGGATGGAAATATTTTTGTNAAAGACGGAAAANTCACAGGTATNATAGACTGGGAGCGCTGNCTTTGGGCNGACCCGCTGATGGANGTNAANTTCCGTACNTATGATGATAATANGTGGTTTCGGAAAGGATATGGTCTGNAAGAATTATCAGACAGCGAATACCGCAGAGCTTTGTGGTATGACATTTANCTGATGATTATAATGTCGTCGGAATACGAATACCGGAAATATGAAACGATGGATTCATATATATGGGCAACGGGAATTTTGCAGGAGCAGTTTGGAAAATTAGGAGAGGTATAAAAATTTATTTTCATNCACAAAATTCAAATGTAACCTGNTCATCGTATCTGTCATCATGCCCTTCATTGCGCCTGATTATCGTACCACCCACAGAACGATAAAAATTCTGTGCCGGATAATTGTGAGAATTGCAATTGCAGGTAAATTGTTCAAAACCATGTATTTGGCAATACTTTCTGAGCAATGCAAATGCCTGTTTTCCAATTCCATAATGCTGATATTCCTGACGTATGTAAAGGGATTGAATATAAACAGTTTCTGTAGTCAAAAAGTTGAAATATCCTATTGGATTACCCCTATCGACTATTAGATATACATGATAGGAGATGTNCCGAATACGTTTCAAATCCCGCTGTCTGTGTTCTTCATAATCGTAATTATCAATTCTTTCATCGGAATAGATTCCACGATAGGTTGTATCCCATATTTCATGACGAAGTTTAGATATGATTTCTGCTGCATTCTCATTTGCTAAAACAAACTCAATCTTCATTTTTTCCATTGACAAATTACTATACCTCCAGCCCTTTTTCCGATTCAACTATTTCATGCATGTCAATAATAGCATATGAGCCATGGCTGTTACAAGTAAAATAACCCTTCACAACCTGAACGAGCGGGCATAGAAAATCGTAAATAGTGCGATGATTTATGCTTAGAGATGTGGTAGAATCATTTCAGACGATAAATTGAAAGCCGCAGAGGTAAAAATATGCGAGAAGATATTTTAGAGAGTTTACAAAAAGAAATATATGACAGGTGCCAAAAACAAACGAATAAATTCGGAATAGGATGTTACTATCATATTGTTGCAGTAGTTAAAAATGCAGAAATTCTGGCAGAAAAATACGGAGCTGATAAGGAAATTGCTATGATTGCGGCTTGGTTACATGATATTGCTTCCATTACAGATTATAGCTTGTACGAACTTCATCATATACATGGGGCAGAAATGGCATATAGTATTTTAAAAGAATATGGNTACGATNNCAAAAAAATTTCATTTGGTACAAGAATGTATTAAAAATCACAGAGGCAGTGTAAATTTTGATAAAAAGAGTCTTGAAGNATTATGTGTTGCTGATGCCGATGCAATATCACACTTTGACAGTGTACCTAGTTTATTGTATTTAGCCTACGTTCAAAAAGGCTTGGGAATTGAAGCAGGTAAGGAATTTGTAAAAGATAAATTAACACGAAGTTTTCAAAAACTATCTACAGAAAGTAAAAAATACTATCAAAATAAATTTGAAAAGGTCATGGAAATCTTAAACTGACAACTTATAATTCGTTTATGATTCCTACACCTTCCATTTCCCGTAAGGTTTGCAGATAGGCATTTTTGTTGACGCCCTTCGGTATTCTGAAGGTGGTCATAATCTGAAAATATTGTCCTTTTGCCTTTGGCTTGTCCACCACAAAGGTATCGATAAAGCACTGATCTTCGTTCAGCTTTTGGGTGATATGCGTAATCTCTTTGCCGCTGGTCGCCTCAATATAGAGCGTCATGTATCTTGAATGCTTATATACTTTGCTTTCGATATACGGAACGAAATGTACCCCTGCAAGCCAGAGTACGGTCAATATGACAGCTCCGTCAATAAAACCGATTCCTACCGCAAGACCGACACAGGCACAGGTCCAGATGCTCGCGGCGAAGGTAAGCCCTTTTATCCGGTGACCGGATACAAGGATAGAGCCGGCACCCAAAAATCCCACGCCACTGATGGCCTGCGCAGCAATTCTGGAGATATCAAGCCGCCCCGGATAAAGCGCCTCAAGGTACTGTTCTAAAAGCATTATCATTGTAGCTCCAAGGCATACGGTAATTATGGTCCGCACACCGCCGCCGCGGCGCTTTGCACCTCTGTCTATGCCGATTACCGTACCGAGCACAAGGGATACGGCCATTCGAATCATGATGCTGCTCCATGTCCAATCTGAAAATGAAAGAGTAAACATATCAAATACCTCGCTGATTGTAACGAATTTAATGGGGTCAATTTTATTATAGGAAATTATTCATCCGTTGTAAATATGCGGATCATATCACTTTTCAATACCGATTACATTGACATAAAAGTTTGTATCTTTTAGAATTAACATATAAATGAGAAATATAAATGACTGTACGGGTCAATGGCTCCTGATTAATTGAATAGTGGTCAATTCCCCGTTTCAGAAGGAGATTGAAAATGAGAAAATTAGCTATTAAGTCTGTCAATCTCTTTGAAAAATATATCTTCTATAGGTGCGCCACTTATATTTAACTGATACAATGGAAGGAAGTGTGTTGATGAAAACATATTTATGGATTGAAGACAGAAAAGGGAAATCCAGTTATATATTTTGGCAGACATTTATGGAGCAATTGTGTCCAGAAATAGTAGTAGAAAGTAAGAGAAATAATAGTGGACTGGTAAAAGCAGTTAAGGCGTTAGAGGATAATGAGAATAGATATGTCATAGTATTTGATAATTCTTTCGACAATCTGCAGGTAGCTATGGAACAGAAATTGTTAAGAAAATATACAAAAGCTAAAAACAATGTTATTCTGATGGATATTATATGTTTTGAATACATATTACTTGAGTTCAAGGATTTGATCGAATGGATTTATGCATCAGATGATGAATTTTTAACAAAACGTAAAAATGCAATTGTTGCAAGAGAAAAACTTATAAAAACAATTCAAAATGGCGAATTGAATTATAAAGATATTCGTGAAATTTTAGAATATAATGAAAATGTCAATAACTATAATGTAGAGCAGTTATCTGCAAAGATTTTGTTTGATTTAACAAGAAATACTGGTTTTGAGGTATCGAAGAGTAATATCGGTGAATGTTGGATAAAATCTTGTTGTGAATGGAGACAACGAATGCCGGATGATATTTGTGGTCTTGATGCAAGTAAGTTGCGGCTTAAAGAAAAGATGCAGCATATTTGTAAAGGAACAAGTCTCTTAAGGCAAATTCAAAATATTGGATTGGAGATGGTATTGTGATAACAATTTTTAAGAACAAAAATGATATCCCGAAGGATTTGGAATACATAGAATTAAACGATATTTATTTTAATCAAAATACCGCACATAAGCTTGATGACAGAGCACAAAAAGTTATTGGAATAATAGATGGGGCGAAACTGATCGGCAAGTATAAAATATGCNCTGGATTTAACGATATGGTNCTGGATGTTGACAAGTTATCAACCGGTTGTAAAACGGTANTAAATGTACTATATAATCCAGACAAAGTGTTTTGCTTGAAGGAATGTGGAAACAATGCATTGGAGATGCTATATAATCTTGAGGCAGGAAATGTTTATAGTGACTATGCGCTGATTTCTTTTGAAATGGCAGCGGTGAGTGTACAGACTTCTTCGGGAAAGAAAGAAATTTGTGATTATGAAGAATTAAAGGAGTGGTGGTCTTATGAAGAGTAAACCAATTGTAATGGNGCATTTTTCCACTGAGCATACTTCGTTTGTTTTAGATTTTGAATTTACGAATAATATTACAATATTGATGGGAGATTCAGGAACAGGAAAAACAGCATCCTTTTCATTTATAAAAGAGTGCATGGCATTGAATCCCGATATTGTATGTTTAAACTATTTAGACTATCGNAAAAATATCGGTGATATTATTAGAAATACAGAAAAAAAGCTGATAGTGATTGATAATGCAGATGTACTTTTGGATGATGACATAAGAAAGTATATTGCACTTGATGATAAGAATCAATATTTGATAATTGGTAGAAATCCGAAGAATCTGTTTGCTACGAAAGAAAATTTGTTTGAACTTGTGAGTGAAGAACAGGGTGAGCAGACAGTGCTGAGGATTAAGGATTATTTATAATGTGGGATTGTGAAAATGCAGAAGAGAAGATTGGACTGTGGTGGTCAATGTTTTTTCCATTAAGCAGAAGTCAATTCCCCGTTTCAGAAGGAGATTGAAAATGAGAAAATTAGCTATAAATTTAACATTAACGCTNGCATTAGCACTAACATTATATGGTTGTGGGAATCCAGCAGGTTTAGGAAGTAAAGATAAAAATGAAGATGAAAATGTAAATGGAAATACAAATGTAAATGTAAATGAAAGTGTCAATGGAATCATAAGTGAAAACNCAGANGCTCCCGCTGGTGTTTCCCCGGCTGACAGCAATGAACCTCAAAGCGAAAACACTGTAAGCCCGTCAATCATAGAAGCANCGCAGGGAGGTCCATATGGCAGGATTTCCGTATCGTTACCTGATGGTTGGAGCTATGAAGCGTGTCCGATTGACAGTGAGGCTTTGATTAATGGAATGTACGGAATCCATATATATCCTGAAGGTGAGACTGACGGATATATTGAGCTTGCTTATATAGATTTTTTCGGNGTATGCGGAACAGGACTTGCAACGGAAGAAGCAACTATTGCGGGAAGCACTGCCAATATCGGAACTTATGATAATCATGAATATTGGGATTTTATTTCATTTAAGGATGAAAATGAGGGTATAGTTGCATTGACATATTGTGTGGGCGATTGGTGGGGTGAGTACGGCAATCAGACTTTGGATATCNTNGATACACTGTCGTTTGATAAGGATATCAAAGAAGGCGGTGCATATGTTTATAGTGCAGAATCTGAGGCAGAAAAGATAGGCCTGTCCTTCTCTTTGAAAAATATATCTTCTACAGGTGCGACTTTGGTGTTTAGAATATATGATGAAAATGCTCCGACCGGNGAGCTTGACTGTGGGGAAGATTTCACGATAGAGATGCAGAAAAATGGTAAATGGGAAGAANCNCCGATTACAATAGAAGGGAATTATGGGTTTAATGACATCGCCTATATGCTTGAGGGAGATGGAAGAGAAATGGATTTGGAATGGAAATGGNTGTATGGTGAACTTGAACCGGGNGAGTACAGGATAAAAAAGNTCGTNCATGATTTTAGGGCGAGCGGAGATTATGACGAATATACAGTNTATGCGCAATTTATCCTGAATTGAGCTCATCCGGCGCAATATTACCTACACAAAATTCATGTCTGCAAAGAGTGGGAATTACCTTTGCAAACCAAGTTCTTTCTCGACCAGTGCAAAAGTTTCCTCAATACTTCTGTTCTCATCTCTAATAATTACCCGAAAGCCGGAATGAAGAAAGGAATTATAATTTTCACGCGAATTAATNCTCCNTAAACACTGTCTGAAATTCTCTATTGCCAGTTTNGGATTTTCTTCATCCATGAGCAGCTGATACAGAAATTGTTTTTCTCTGTCTGGTCTTTCAAAAAAACGATTCACCGATATATCNGGCTCAGCCAACATGATTAGTACATGGTCATTATCGGATATTTCTTTTAGTGTTTCTATGGANATGTTTGTGTCAACAAATAGCATTTTCCCTTTGGTACTCAATGAATTCAGGATTTGTAACTCCAGTACTTCACATTCCTTTGATACTCCTCTTATCCATGCTTCGTATTCATCCGGTGTTCGCCTGATGAAATCGTGCCAATCCTTTAAATCTCTTGTATAGGTCAAACACGGAAACTTGTCCCTATCCAATTCAGACAATAACGNATTATGATAATTTTCTTCACAAGCAATACCATCATANTTCTCAGCAAGCAGCTTCACCATCGTAGATTTTCCGGCATATGCAGTTCCATTTATAAAAAATGTATTTTCAAATCTCACGCTCTTTATCTTCTCCTCAAATATTTANTGTAAAACATCTCCACCTAATTCCTGCTTTGTAGAAACAATTATAGCCTACTTTAAACAAGCCTACAATATCAAAAAGCAAATGTAAATATGGTAAACAAATCCGCTCATCATGTTATGATGTAATCGATATAAATTTTCATGTGTTTTTTTAATATGCAATNAGTATGATATAATTATTACGAAAAAATGGTCATNTGGTCAAAAAATCGGAGATGTTTGTGAGGATTGCAAGAGATTTTTATTTANCGCAGATTAAGCNGAGTAAAAGAAATGTACCGGATAATCATATCATAGCAATTGCTTTAGATGGAATCGAAAATGAAGAATTAAGAGATCCGCATAAGTTATATGAGAACATTAAAAAANCATTTGTAGTTTTGACTGAGAAAAGTACTCACTGCTTACCGANATTGAATCTGGACAACCTTTGTTTTTTTCAGTATAATAACAGAAAATTTACTTCATAAATTATCTGTAGAAAATTTACTTTGTAAGATTATCTGTAGAAAAATAAGAAGATAGATTGTAGCTGCGAAAGGAGCATAGTTTTTNTATGAAAGTCGTATTGCAGAACCTGACGAAAAAATTTCCGAATCGTGACAGGAAGAATCATGAAGATGTGATTGCTGTCAATGATTTTACNTTTGAAATTCCGGATGGTAAACTGATTGGGCTGCTNGGACCTTCCGGNTGTGGNAANAGTACGACGCTAAANCTGATAAGCGGTCTNNNNAANCCGACTGACGGCAGNATNTTNTTCGGTGATGATGATGTGACCGACCTGCCGCCGGAAAACAGGGGAATCGGTCTGGTNTTCCAAAACTATGCGCTTTATCCGCATCTTAATGTTAANCAGAATATCATGTTCCCATTGCAGAACCTTAAGGGAAAAGATAAGCTTTCCAAGGCACAGATGCTTGANAAAGCAGAGGAGGCGGCGAAGCTTGTTCAGATTGACGGATTGATGGAGCGTAAGCCCGGAGAGCTTTCCGGCGGTCAGCAGCAGCGTGTGGCGATAGCCCGTGCCTTGGTGAAAATGCCGCGAGTGCTTCTGTTAGATGAGCCGCTTTCNAATCTGGATGCGCGTCTGAGGTTACAGACGAGGGAAGAAATCAGGAGGATACAGCGGGAGACGAANATTACCACCATATTCGTAACNCATGATCAGGAAGAGGCNATGAGTATTTCNGACATGATTGTCGTTATGAAAGACGGCATAGTGCAGCAAATNGGCGCACCACAGGAAGTCTATGACAANCCGGCGAATCTGTTCGTTGCCAGATTCCTTGGAACTCCTCCGATAAATGTATTTAACGGACAGATTAAAGANAACAGATTATATATAGGCGAAGATGCNGTTNTNNATGTAAANGGCGTTTCCGATAAGGAAGTATATGTAGGTATCAGACCAGAGGGCTTCATNCTTAAAGATGNCGGAGCGTTTACCTGTGATTTAAGGGGCGTGGAAGTGATGGGGCGTGATATCAGCGTGCTTTCCGCTAATGANGCGTCCTTAAATCCGACTGTCCGCTCTATAATCGGTACGGAAAATAAAGTGGATACTGATAAAAACGTTGTCAGATTCGACCTGAAGCCATATAAGGTGTTTATTTTTGANAAAGNGACGGAAGANAGAATATATTTTTAAAATGCAGGCAGAGAGAAGGCTTTCNNTATAAATTAAAGTGTGAGGGAAGGCGTGGCTGTTAATTATGAAAGGGAAAAAATTTAGTTTAGGCAGCATAAAAGGCTGGCTCTATCTTTTACCGGCGATTNTTTTTCTGGGGTTCTTTATGGTATACCCATTGATTGACGTGTTCNTATATTCNTTTGAAGAGGGATATAATTCCGCGTCTCAGACATATTTCGGAACCGGTTGGTACAATTATTCATATGTTCTGCATGACCATTACTTTTTACAGGCNGTAAAGAACACATTCATATTAGTAGTCATTACCGTACCGCTGTCTACGGGAATTGCGCTGCTTATTTCNGTGGCNCTCAGTTCCATTAAACCTCTCAGGAATCTGTTCCAGACAGTGTATTTTCTNCCATATGTNACCAATACGCTGGCTGTCGGACTGGTATTTATGATTCTGTTTAAAAAGACTGCATACTCTGACGGNCTTATTAATCTTNTTATTACATGGTTCGGNGGAAAGAGCGTAGATTTTATCGACGGACCGTACTGGGCGAAAATGTTCGTATTGTGCTTCTATACAATATGGGTAGTTATGCCGTTCAAGATTCTGATTCTGACCAGTGCGCTTTCGTCCGTGAATGAGGAGTATTATAAAGCAGCTAAAGTTGACGGCACCTCAAAATTCAGGACTTTCGTGAGAATCACGCTTCCGATGATATCCCCGATGATTTTCTACCTGATCATCACCGGATTCATCGGAGCATTCAAAGCATACAGCGACGCAGTGGCCTTATTTGGCACTAACTTAAATGCAGCGGAGATGAATACTATCGTCGGATACGTTTATGATATGCTGTATGGCGACAGCGGCGGATATCCGTCATATGCTTCGGCGGCTGCGATAATACTATTTACAATAGTACTGACTATTACATGTATAAATTTGCTAGTTAGCAAGAAGAACGTGCATTATTAGGATTCGGGTGTCAAAAGGTGCCTTTTACGAACTGAGATGG